>NZ_KE386572.1:314819-629638 GCF_000427665.1 Geminicoccus roseus DSM 18922 | reverse complement strand
AGGAGGGGTGAGAGCTCCGAATCGAAGCCCCGGTAAACGGCGGCCGTAACTATAACGGTCCTAAGGTAGCGAAATTCCTTGTCGGGTAAGTTCCGACCTGCACGAATGGCGTAACGACTTCCCCACTGTCTCCGATACCGGCTCAGCGAAATTGAATTCCCCGTGAAGATGCGGGGTACCCGCGGTCAGACGGAAAGACCCCGTGCACCTTTACTGCAGCTTTGCGCTGGCATTAGGCGAAACATGTGTAGGATAGGTGGGAGCCTTTGAAGTTCCGGCGCCAGCCGGGATGGAGGCGTCCTTGAAATACCACCCTTGGTTCGCTTGATGTCTAACCCAGGTCCGTGATCCGGATCGGGGACACCGCATGGTGGGCAGTTTGACTGGGGCGGTCGCCTCCCAAAGTGTAACGGAGGCGCGCGAAGGTAGGCTCAGGCTGGTCGGAAACCAGCCGTTGCGTGCAAGGGCACAAGCCTGCTTGACTGCGAGAGCGACGGCTCGAGCAGAGACGAAAGTCGGCCCTAGTGATCCGGTGGTCCCGCGTGGAAGGGCCATCGCTCAACGGATAAAAGGTACGCCGGGGATAACAGGCTAATCACTCCCAAGAGTCCCCATCGACGGAGTGGTTTGGCACCTCGATGTCGGCTCATCACATCCTGGGGCTGAAGCAGGTCCCAAGGGTTCGGCTGTTCGCCGATTAAAGTGGTACGTGAGCTGGGTTTAGAACGTCGTGAGACAGTTCGGTCCCTATCTGCCGTGGGTGTTGGAGACGTGAAAGGATCCGTCCTTAGTACGAGAGGACCGGGATGGACAGACCTCTGGTGGGCCGGTCGTGGCGCCAGCCGCGCAGCCGGGTAGCTAAGTCTGGACGGGATAACCGCTGAAAGCATCTAAGCGGGAAACCCACCTTGAAACAACGTCTCCCTATCAGGGCCGTGGCAGACCACCACGTCGATAGGTCGGAAGTGGAAGTGCAGCAATGCATGCAGCTTACCGATACTAATCGCCCGATCGGCCTCATCTCCCCCCACACCAGCGATCGACCCGTGCAAGACACCGGACGATCCAGCATCCCAAAACGTCCCAATCACACAGTCACCGTACTTGCCGCAAGAAAAGCTTCCCTGGCTCAAGTAGGCCGAACGGCCGATAGACAGGGAAGCCGGCGCGCCAACGGCGCGCCACCAGGCAAGATCGCGACGTCACGCCGACCCGGTGGTCACAGCGAGGGTGCCACACCCGATCCCATCCCGAACTCGGCCGTGAAACCCCTCAGCGCCCATGATACTGTGTCTTAAGGCACGGGAAAGTCGGTCGCCGCCGGGTCAGCGTGACGCCGCCAACAACACAACACCAGCGAGACTTCCCTCGACGCGGGGTGGAGCAGCCCGGTAGCTCGTCAGGCTCATAACCTGAAGGTCAGAGGTTCAAATCCTCTCCCCGCATCCAAATCCACAAACCACATATCACCAGCGCTGACAGATGCCCCCAGCCAGCACAGGCTCCGGGGGCCATTCGCCGTTGGAGCGCAGCCAATTTAATGCTCAACCTCCCTGTCCTACGGCCTGAACTGATCCAGGCTGCGGATTGGGAGGGGCGACCATGGCCGAAGCAGCACCCAAGAGGTGGTCCCGTCTCAGGCTGATCGAGACCAACACGCACGGGCGCATAACCGGGAGCTGCGGGTGATCGGGCGCGATCATCTGTCGTTGCCGCTCCAGTCTTATCGTCCGGACGCTTTGGCCAGACGATCCGGCTCCACCAGCAACTGCCCGATCTTCGCGTGCAGCTTCTCCGCCTCCGCCTCGCTCGCCTTGGCGCTCTCCCGGCCTGCCGACTTACCCGAAAATGCCCCGGCCATGCCCTCCATGGCCCGGTGCTTCCACTCGCCCACCATCGTCTAATGAATGCGGTGCCTGGCCGCCCGCTGCGCGGTCGTTTCGTTCCCCAAGCGGCGCCTCCAGCGCCACCTTCGCCTTCTCCGCAGAACACTCCGTCCGTTTTCCCGTCATCGGATCCGTCCATTTCAGGGCGAACCAAGCTTATCCGTCTGTCCAAAGTCCCGGGACCGCCTCTTGGGTAGCGATCTTACTTCCAGCCGATGCAGGCCGGTTCCTTGCCGAGAAACAGGCTCGGATGCGTTTCTTTAAATACCGGTACGGATAGAAAATAGGGGTAAACCAGAGTGGAAGCCGAGCTCGTGGGCCATCCTCCTAGGGTGCCAGAATAGATCTAGTGGTCTGAGTTAAAGATCAGCTTGCAGTTGGAGCAAGTTGGGCGATGGTAGCATCTTTGTTTGGAGGAGGCTGCCATGGCTCGTGGACCAAAGGCGATTGTTCTTGAGCTGACATCGGCGGAACGGGTGGCGCTGGAGAACCTGGTCCGTCGACACAAGGTGGGACAGGCGCTGGCTTAAGCGTGCCCGGGTGGTGCTTGCCTGCGCCGAGCCGGAGGCCACCAATCTCGGGGTGGCCAGGGCGCTGGGCGTGAGCCGGCCGACGGTGGCCCTGTGGCGCCGGCGTTTTGCCCTGCATCGGCTGGAGGGTCTGGTCGATGCGCCGCGTGCGGGAGCCTCCAGGCAGATCGATGACCAAGCGGTCGAGCGTCTGATCGCGTTGACCCTGGAAGAGATGCCGGCCAACGCCACCCACTGGAGCACCCGGTCGATCGCCATGCGGGCTGGGATGAGCCAAACGGCGGTGAGGCGGATCTGGCGTGCGTTCGGTCTGCGGCCCCATCGGGTAGAGACGTTCAAGCTCTCCACCGATCCGGCCTTCGTGGACAAGGTGGATGATGTGGTCGGCCTGTACTTGAACCCGCCGGACCGGGCCCTGGTGCTGTGCGTCGACGAGAAGCCGCAGATCCAGGCGTTGCGGCCGACCGCGCCGGTCCTGCCGATGCGGCCGGGACAACTCGAGCGCCATACGCACGGCTACCGGCGCTGCGGCACGACCGATCTGTTTGCAGCCCTGGACATCAAGGCCGGCACCGTCATCGGCCGCTGCCAGCGCCGGCATCGCAGCATCGAGTTCCGCGCCTTCCTCGACACCATCGAGGCAGGCGTACCAGCAGATGCCGACGTTCACGTCTTGCTGGACAATGCCGCCACCCACAAGACCCGGATCGTCCAGGACTGGCTGGTCAAGCGGCCCCGCTTCCACCTGCACTTCACCCCGACCAGTGCTTCCTGGCTCAACCTGGTCGAGTGTTGGTTTGCCCTGCTGGCCCGGCGCCGGCTTGAGCACGGCGTGTTCACCAGCACGCAGGCGTTGGAGGAGGCCATCCGAGCCTACATCGCTGCCAACAACGCCGACCCCAAACCATTCGTCTGGACCAAGAGCGCGGATACCATTCTCGCCAGCATCGCTCGCTTCTGCCAACGGACGTCTAACTCACACCACTAGCTTGAAATTATATGCCGGGAGATGAGCCTGGCGTCGAAGCTCCGGGGACCTGCTAACCTAGCCCGTGAAACCTGAGAGCGCGGCAAAGCGTGCGGAGAGGCTTTCAACACGCTGGCGAACCGGCGGTGAGCTTCAAGACGGACGCGACAAGCGCATGTCGATCAATTCCGAAGTGGCGGTACAATTCACCGATGCTACCAGTCTGGCCGAAATGTTCGACCCCATGTGACACCACCCGATGCCCGGCAACGGAGCCCAGCCAGGACAGCGTTGCGGGGTGGCCGTCGATCACGGTGATCAGGGTGCAATGGACGGGGAGATCGTCCAGCAACCGTTCCACATGGGCGCGGGCTTTAGAGTTGCCTCTGGCGCGTTCCCGCTGCGCTGCAGTCCAGCCTGCGTTCAGACGATCCGCCGAAGTCACCGAAAGCACCGCCACGTCGCGGCGGTGCTCCCCCACGAGACCCGCCGCCGCGATCGCCTCGTCCGCAACCGCGCCCTGATAGGCGATCACGATCGAGCAGTTCGGTCCGGGCCGTCGCATCCAATAGGCGCCATCGATGGCTCCCTGACGGAAGGCATCGTCGACGCGCTGTCCCGGCTGATCGAGCGGCTTCGTGGTCAACCGCAGATAAACCGAGCCACCGGTCTGATCGCGCAGCCACGTCCGCTCATCCGGGTCCTTCCCGCCATCTCGCTGCATGTAGTCGAACGCCCATTCCATGATGACGGCGAGTTCATCGGCAAAGGCGGGCTCGAATGAGGCCAGCCCATCCTGCGCCATGCCCGTCAAGGGCGTACCGACGGACTGATGTGCACCGCCTTCGGGTGCCAGCGTCACGCCGGAGGGCGTGCCGACGATCATGAACCGCGCGTCCTGATAGCACGCGTAGTTCAGCGCATCGAGGCCACGGTGAACGAAGGGGTCGTAGACCGTGCCGATCGGGATCAGCCGCCTGCCCCAGAGGCTGTGCGCCAGTCCCGCCGCGCCGAGCAGCAGAAACAGGTTCATCTCGGCGATGCCCAGTTCCAGATGCTGGCCCTCCGGGTCGAAGTTCCACTTCGCGGTGGACGGGATGCGGTGCTCGATGAAGGCATCCTTTTGCGCGGTGCGCGAAAAAAGCCTGCGCCGGTTGACCCACGGCCCGAGGCCGGTGGTGCCGGTCACATCTGGAGACGTGGTCAGGATGCGAGAGGCCAGATCGCTGTCGGCGCGTGCCAGATTGTCGAGGAACTTGCCAAACGCCATCTGGGTCGAAATCTCGCGACTGGTTTCGGCCGCCACCGCGGGCACGTCGAGCCGTGCGTCTGTGTAGCGCCGCGACCCCCCGGCGAAGAACGGCACCTTGTCGAGAAAGGACCGAAAGCCTGCCGTGTCGGAAACCGTCGCCATGGGCTCCCACTCCTGCCCCTCAGGGACGCCCATGGAGACCTGCCACTCGGCCATCTGCGCCTTGGTCATCAACCCGCCGTGGTTGTCCTTGTGGCCCGCAATCGGCGTGCCCCAGCCCTTGATCGTGTAGGCAAGGAAGCAGGTCGGGCGATCGTGATCGATGGCGGCAAAGGTTTCAGCCATCGTCTCAACGCAGTTGCCGCCGAGATTCTCCATCAGCGCCGCTAGTTCCGCATCGCTGCGGCGGTCGATCAGCGCCGAAACCTCCCCTTGATCGCCCAGTTCCTCCATCAGCCGTTTGCGCCAATTGGCTCCGCCCATATAGGTAAGCGCGGAATATTCCGCGTTGGGACAGGCATCGATCCAGTCGCGCAGCGCGGCCCCGCCCGGCTCAGCAAAGGCCGCCCGTTGCAGCGCGCCATACTTCACCCGCACCACATCCCAGCCAAAGGCCTCGAAGATCTTCTCGACCCGGCCAAACAACCCCTCGCGCACAATCCCGTCGAGGCTCTGCCGGTTGTAGTCGATGATCCACCAGGTATTGCGCAGGTCGTTTTTCCAGCCCTCCTGCAGCACCTCGTAGATGTTGCCCTCATCAAGCTCGGCATCGCCGACCAAGGCCACCATCCGGCCCGGGGTCACATCCTGCCCCCAGGCCTTGGCCGTGATGAAATCCTGCACGATGGATGCCAGCGCAGTCATCCCCACCCCAAGACCGACAGACCCGGTGGAAAAGTCCACGTCGTCAGTGTCCTTGGTCCGGCTCGGGTAGCTTTGGACGCCGCCGTAGCCGCGGAAATTCTCCATCTTCCCGCGCGTCTGGTTGCCCACCAGATATTGCATCGCATGAAAGACGGGCGAAGCGTGAGGTTTGACGGCAACCCTGTCCTCGGGTCTCAGCGCCGAGAAATAGAGCGCGGTCATGATCGACACCATCGAGGCGGAGGATGCCTGATGCCCGCCGATCTTGATGCCGTCGACCTTGGGGCGCAGGTGGTTCGCGTTGTGGATCATCCAGTGGGACAGCCACAGCAGCCGCTGCTCCACTGTTTTCAGATGTCGGATGTGATCGGGCATTTTTTCCTCCCTCGGACCGCGGTCGACAGATGACCTGGCCTTGATTGCCTATGCGCGTCAGGGCCGTGAACCGGACAGCCAGATGATCACCTGTGCAGTTCTCCAGATCAGGGCCATGCCGAACGACGGGGATATACAGACACCGACTTGTCACGCCTTCCCGCGGTCCTGCGCTGCCGTGGCCAAGATCATTCCTGCGAAAACAAGGGCGAGGCCGATCAGGAAGACGACCGACAACTGGTTCGACAGAAACACGACAGAGCCGGCAATTCCGATCAGCGGCACACCGAGCGTGAAGTTCGACATCGCGAAAGTCGAGATGCGTCGTCCATGTTCCGCCGAAATGACAAAGCACGCCGAAGTCGCAATCGGACCAATGAAGAACATCATTTCGGCAAGCCGGATGTTCCAGTCGATATCATGCGGCAGTCCCTCGAACGTTGCTGCCAGGATGGCAAGCGGGATCGTTGCGAGCAGCATTTGCCAGGGAGCAAGCGCCAATGGGGAGGATACCCAGCGGTGCCGCCGAACATGGAGGATAACCGCCGACCAAGCGATCGCCGCAACCACCAGAAAGCCTGCCCCCATGAAGGCCCCTGGGGCGCTCCAGTCCGTTTCAAGGGGCGAGCCGATCAGCGCGACGCCGGCCAACCCGGTGACCAGCGCCAGGATCTGGACCCGGCTCGGCCGCGTGCGGAACGCGATCCATGAAAGCGCCACGGTCCAAAGGGGTGTGGTGTAGGCGATCAGAACGGAATGACTGGTGTCCGTCCGGGTCATCGCGATCATGCCGAGGCCGGTGAAGGTCATCATCTGCAGCAGACCGATGCTGAGGACAATCGGCAGGTCGTGACGGCTCGGCCGGCCCAGTTCGCCGCGCAGGACGAGGAACGCGAAGAGGCAAAGAGCGGCCGACCCGAAGCGGAAGGCGGCGAGCCACAAGGGTGTCACCTCCGTCAGGGCCATCTGGGTCGCAGGCCAGCTCAACCCCCAAAGCAGCACCATCACAGAAAGCCATATCCAGCTGTTTGCCGTCCGATGGGCTCCGAAACTGGCAGCATGCGTGATGCAGGACATGGTCATTTCCGGCTTGTATGACGCAATGATCCTGACACCTATTCAGCGCAGAAGCTGACCTTTCTTATCCTCCAAATTGGACGCAGGAGGATAGACATGCCGGTAAATGCGCTAAGGGAGAAATGAATGATCAGAGATCGTCCGATCCTGGATACGGCCAGCCTGCGCATCCTTGATGCGCTCCAACAGGATGCGGAACTGAGCAACGCCGAACTTGCCGAGCGGGTAAACCTGTCGGCGTCGCCCTGCTGGCGCCGCGTCGCCGACATGCGCGACCGCGGCGTGATCCGCGGCTCGGTCGCATTGGTCGATCCGGTCATGCTGGGCCTGCTGGTCAACGTCTTCGTGCATGTCACGCTGGAGAAGCAGGACAAGGCATCGCTCGGTACGTTCACCGACGCCATCAAAGACCGGCCGGAGGTCATGGAGTGCTATCTGATGACAGGATCTGAAGACTTCATGCTGCGCGTCGTGGTCGAAGACCTTCTGCGATATCAGGAGCTTGTCATGAACGTCCTGACCCAGATTCCGGGCGTCGCCAACATCCGGTCCAGCTTTGCGCTGGATCAGGTCAAATACACGACGGCCCTGCCGACCGGACACCTGGACAAACGCTGACGATCAGATTGCGTCCCTCGGATCGTGACCATTGGGCTTGCCGTAAAGCCCAATGTTCGCATCTCCCCATTCCTTCAGGGCCCGCAGGATCGGCTCCATCGTTCGGCCTAGATCCGAGAGTGAATATTCCACCTTGGGCGGCACCTGGGCGTAGACCTTGCGCGTGATCAGGCCGTCTGCCTCCATCTCGCGCAACTGGTTGGTCAGCATGCGCGGAGTACAATTTTCGACATGCTGGCGGATCTGGTTGAAGCGCAGCGTGCCCGACAGCAGATGCCAGAGAATGATTGATTTCCACTTGCCGTCGATCAGGCCGATCGCTGCCTCTACCGAACAGCCCGGCGTACAGTCGAACCGGGAGTGACGGGCCTTGGCCATCACAGTATCCTTTCAGATACTATATGCATTCGTTGTGCGTATTGCTGACATTTGAGCATAGGCCCAGGTTCGCTCCGACGCAATCGAACAACGGAGGAAGCCCATGAAAGCCATCGGCTACAAGAGCCCCGGCCCCATCGATCGCGCGGACTCGCTGCAGGATATCGACTTGCCGCGCCCCGCAGCCACCGGACATGATTTGCTGGTCGAGGTCGCGGCGATCTCGGTCAACCCGGTCGACACCAAGGTCCGACGCAGCGCCTCACCGTCTGAAGGCGACTGGAAGGTGCTCGGCTGGGACGCCGTGGGCCGAGTCGTCGAAGTCGGCCCGGAGGCAAAGGGTTACTCCGCTGGGGACGAGGTCTACTATGCAGGCTCGATCACCCGGCCCGGTGCCAACAGCCAGTTCCACCTGGTCGATGCCCGGATCGTCGGTCGCAAGCCAAAGACACTGTCGAACGCCGAAGCGGCAGCCCTACCGCTGACTGCCATCACCGCATGGGAAATGCTGTTCGACCGGCTCAACATCCGCCATGCCGTTCCGGGAGCTGCCAACGCCATTCTCATTATCGGCGGCGCGGGCGGCGTCGGGTCGATCGCCATCCAGCTTGTCCGCGCTCTGACCGACCTGACCGTGATCGCGACCGCCTCGCGCCCGGAAACGCAGGATTGGGTGCGCGAACTTGGCGCCCATCACGTCATCGACCACCACGGCGATCTGGCCGCTCAGGTCGAGGCGCTCGCTATCGGCGCGCCCGGTTTCGTCTTTTCCACCAACCAGAGCGACCGGCATGTAAAGGGCATTCAGGCCCTGATCGCGCCGCAGGGTCGCTTCGGGTTGATCGACGACCCCGAAACGCTGGACGTGCTCGGTTTCAAGCGCAAGGCGGCTTCGATCCACTGGGAGCTGATGTTCACGCGCGCGATCTTCGGCACGCCCGACATCGCCGAACAGGGCAAACTTCTGAATGAAGTGGCCGCGCTGATCGAGGCCGGGCGCATTCGCACGACGCTGACCGAGACACTGTCGCCGATCAACGCGGAAACCCTGAAAAAGGCTCATGCCCTGATCGAAACGAATACCGCCAAAGGCAAGATCGTGCTGGAGGGGTTCTGATGTCGGGCACCATCCATCTAGTCGCGACGCTGGTCGCGAAACTGGGACAGGAAACAGCCTTGGAGGCCGCGCTGACCGGCATCTTGAGCGACGTCCGCGCCGAGCCCGGCTGCCTGCGCTATGACCTTCACCGCGACCGAGAGGACCCCGCACGCTTCGTGATGCTGGAAGCGTGGAGCGATGCGGCGGCGCTGGAGGCGCATGGCCGCGCCGCGCCTTTCACCGCGCTTGCCGCGCGCTTCGATGATCTGCTGGCTTCGCCGCCCGATCTGCGGCGGCTGGAACATCTGGCCTAAGGGGTAGTGATGATCAAACTGGCGGGCAAACGTGTTCTGGTGGTGGGCGGAAGCTCGGGCATCGGGCAGGCCGTGGCGGCCGCGGCGTTGGCCGAGGGGGCACAGGTCACCATCGCAGGTCGCAGCGCTGAGCGGCTGGAAAAGGCCGCAGGCATCCTGGGCAACGTGCGTGCAGTCCAGGTCGACACTGCCGATGCTGACAGGGTGGCCAGCATTTTCCAGGCTGAGGTGGAGTTCGATCATGTCCTGATCTCGGCCGCGCAGACACCCACGGGGCCGGTTCGCAAGCTGGCGCCCGAGGACGCCCGAGCGGCGATGGACAGCAAGTTCTGGGGTGCCTACACGGTCGCGCGATTGGCGAGGATTGCCGAGCGCGGCAGTCTCACCTTCGTCTCGGGCTTCCTTGCCGAGCGCCCCTCGTCCAGATCGGTGCTTCAAGGCGCCATCAACGCTGCCCTGGAAGCGTTGGCACGAGGTCTTGCGCTGGAACTGGCCCCGGTTCGGGTGAACACGATTTCGCCGGGGCTCATCGACACACCGTTGTGGTCCAGAATGGAAGATGACGCCCGGCTTGAGATGTTCGCCCGCGTGGGGTCGCACCTTCCGGTGGGGCGGGTTGGATTGCCCGACGACATCGCCAATGCCGCGATCTATCTGATGACCACCGGTTTCGCGACCGGATCGGTGGTCCGGGTCGATGGCGGCGGTGTCATCGCATGATTGGAGGGCGGCGCATCATGCGCCGCCCATGCCCTCGACTCTAAGCCATCGCGCAGCGGGGCCTCGCCGTACGTGACGACAGGTTGGCAGGATCTCCTTGCATGCAGCCTTCCACTGGCTTTCGTCCTGCAGCGAAGGGATCGACGCGAACCTGCCCGCCTCCAGATCGGCCAGCACCTCGGGCGTCATCATCCGATCTGCCAAGAAGTTCGAAGGCGGCGGGCCCGCCTGAACGTCGACGCCGTTGCCGTCCAGGTCCTTCTTCAGCGACCGACTGAAAGCCAACGCGAGGGTCTTGGTCCCGCCGCAGGCGCCGTTCAGAAGCTCCGGCGCGATCGCGGCGATGGAGGCGATGTTGATGATCGTGCCGCGTCCGCGCGCGGCGAAGGCCGGCGCGGCGACGTAGGACAAGCCTATCACTGCCGTGACGCTGCCGGCGATCATCCGCTCCATGTCATCCACATCCGACTGTGCGAGCGGTCCCGCGGATCGAGAATGAATCACAGGCCGCGACGGAAAACGGCATGGCCTTGCTGCGTTCGACCGAGAGCAGTTCGACTGCTCAGGACTCGGTTACATCGGAATCGAGCAGGACACGTTCCGGCACATCGAACCCGAGCCCCGCAACCTCGCCGAGATGAAGGCGCCCCTCGACCACCTGCGGGGGCGAGGGCAGCAGCTGCTCGAACAGCGGGTTGCGCTTCGAATCCATCTCCACCCACGCGACCGTGCCGATTGCCGCCGCCAGATGGGCGCTCGCATACAGGCCCACCGGCCCCCCATACATGTGCAGGCAGACCATCTGGCCAGGACCCGCTACCTCCGCGCAGATCGTGCGGCCGCCACTGATCCCGCCGGTCTTGGTGATGTCGGGCTGCACGACCTCCGGAGAGATCTCCGCCATCAGCGTCCGGAAGCCCGAGAGGCCGATGCTGTTCTCGCCCATCGCCAGCGGCGGCCGGCCGGAGCAATTCCGCCAGGCCCGGTAGGCGGCCGTGTCATCCACCGGAAAAGGCTCCTCCAGCCAGGTCAGCTCCGCAGCCTGGAGCACCGGAAGTAGTTCCGTCAGACGCTCGACATCGTAGCCCTGGCTGGCGTCGGTCATCAGCGCCCGCTTTCCTGCCACGGTCCGGCAGGCGGGGAAGCCTGTCTTCGCCACTTCCATGTCCTGGGGCAGCTTCACCTTGAAGCGGGTATGGCCCAGCCTGGCCATCTGCTCGATCATCTCCGGCCGATGGATCGGCAGGTTGGTGGCATAGACCTCCGCATGGCGCGGGGATGATCCGCCGCGGATCAGGTCCGCCAGCGGCAGGCCGCGCGAGCGGGCAAGGGCGTCCCAGACCGCCAGGTCGGCGCCAGCCAGAGCCTGATGGAAGGGGCCCGGCGCACCCATTTGGTTCGCCAGGGGACGCATCCGGGCCAGCAGGCGGTCGTAGAGGCGGACCGGGTCGTCCAGGCTCTCGCCCAGCAGGGCAGGACGGACCACGTGGCGCAGGATCGCCACCCGTTCCTCGCATCCCCAGGGCGGGAAGTTCGCCCACGTTTCGCCCAGGCCCACCGCGCCATCGTCCAGATGGACCGCGACCAGCAGGTTGTGGCGCATCTCGACCCGGCCGAAGGGCGCGATGATGGGCTCATCCAGGGGCGCGCGAACCAGATGGATCCGGACGTCCCGGATCCGAGGTGGGGTGGTCATGGATGGCTCTCCTCGGCTCAGGGCGTTCCGACCACCAGCCCGGGATCGGTCATGGGTGGCTGCGGGTAATGCAGGCCGCGCTGCCCCGACAGACCGCGATCGGTCACGGCGGCGATGGGGGCCGCGGGAAAGCCCTCTAGTCGTCCATCCCGCACCCAGGCCTCGTCGCCGCCATGCAGCGCGCCGACCAACGCCTGTTCCAGCTGGTCCCGGACCGCGGCGTAACCGGGATCGTCCTTCCGGTCCTGGAGTTCGCGTGGGTCCAACTCCAGGTCGAACAATTGCAGGTGGTTGCCGGCCGGGTACCAGATCAGCTTGTGGCGGCCATCGGTGACCATCCGGGTAGCCTTCTGCCCCTCCAGGGCCTCGGCATAGAGGTGGCGGCGAGGGATGGGATCCAGCATCGAGCGGCCGGTGCAACTGGCCGGGATGTCGATGCCTGCCAGATCAAGAAGGGTCGGCATCACGTCCTGAAGGCCGACCAGCCGGTCGTCCACCATGCCCTGGCCCAGCCGCGGCTGTTTCGCCCGGTCGATCAGGATCATCGGCACCCGCGCCGAACCTTCGTAGAGGTAGCGCTTGGCATAGAGGCCGTGATCGCCCAGCAGGTCGCCATGGTCGCTGGTGAACAGGATGATCGTGTCGTCGAGGATGCCCTCCTCGCGCAGGGTCCCGATCACGATCCGAAGCTGGTGGTCGATATGGGTGCACAGCGCATAGAAGGCGCGCTTCACATCGGCCAGCGCATCCGGAGAGAGGTTCGGCCAGAACCCGCGCACGATCTGCAGCGCCACCGGCAGGTCGGCTTCCTCGGTGGCCCAGTCTCCCATCACCGGCTCGTCCATGGCGCGCCTGGCATAGCGCTCCACATAGGACGCGAGCGGCACCAGCGGCGGGTGCGGGTGAGTATAGGAGAGATGCCAAAGCGCCGGACGGGTGGGATCGCGCCGCTTGATCGTCCGGCACATCGCCATCGTCGCCCAGTTGGTGACGTGGCAGTCCTCCGGCAGGTGCCAGCTGCGCCAGACATAGCCGTTGTTGCTCATGCCGTGCAGGTACTGCTGGCCGGGATAGCCCTTGTCGGCAAGGAACTGGTCATAGTCGTCGACCGTGCCGAGATGGGGGCGACCCTCCTCGGACAGGATCACCTCGTCGAAGCCGATGCGGTCGCGTGGCGGGTAGACGTGGAGCTTGCCCACCGCCGTCGCCTGATAGCCGGCGTTCCGGAAGCTCCCGGCCAGGGTCGGCAGGTCCGGCATCGGCAGGTCCGGCTGGAACACCCGGTCGCCATGGGTGCGCGGGTCGGTGCCGGTCATGATCGAGCGCCTGGCCGGAATGCAGATCGGGCATTCCGCGTAGGCGCGGGTAAACCGGGTGCCGTTGCGCGCCAGCTGGTCGAGCGTGGGCGTCTCGACCACCGGATGTCCCTCGATCCCGAGCAGGTGCCCCGGCCACTGGTCCACGGTGACGAAGAGGATGTTGGGCCTGCCGCTCATGATGGGATCGCCTCGGTCAGGATCATGGCTTGCCGGGCTCGTCCAGCCGGGCCTGTCCCAGCCGCTTGGCCCGACGCCGGCGCTCGGCAATGGCAGGCCAGGCCAGAAGAGCCACGGCGCAGAGGAGGAAGAAGGCCGACAGCGGCCGGGTGAACAGCGGGGTGATGTCGCCCGCGGTCATCATCAGGCCAGAGCGCAGCTTCGCTTCGGCGAGCGGGGCCAGGATGAAGCCGATCACGAACGGCCCCAGCGGAATGCGGGCCCGCTCCAGGACGAAGCCGAGCGCGCCGAAGCACAGCATCACCACGACCTCGAACATCCGGCTGTTGGAAGCGAACACCCCGATCACGCAGAACACCAGCACAACCGGCAGCACGATGGCCTTGGGCACCTCCATCAGCCGGCGCAGCTGGCCGACCATGCCGACCATCAGCGCGCCCATCGCCAGGGTCGAGAGCAGGCAGGCGGCCAGGATGATGTAGACCAGGTCGGCGTTGTTGACGAACAGCAGCGGCCCCGGCTGGATGCCGTGGATGAGCAGCGCGCTCATCAGGAACACGTCGATGACGCTGCCGGGAATGCCCATGGCGATCAGCGGGATCAGCGCCCCTCCGACCGTGGCGTTGTTGGCCGATTCCGAGGCGACGATGCCCTCCGGTGAACCCTTGCCGAACAGTTCAGGCCGCCGCGAGGTGTTCTTGGCCACCGTATAGGCGACCAGGGAGCCGATATTGGCGCCGATGCCGGGCAGGATGCCGATCCAGGTGCCGATCACCGAGGAGCGCAGAACGTTCACCCAGTCGCCCAGCACCTCCCGGAAGCTGGAAAGGATGCCCTTGGAGGTGAACCTCGCTTCCTCTCCTTTGCGCCCCAGGCCAGCGATATCCGCCAGGATCGTGCCGACCGCGAACACCCCGACCAGGACCGGCAGCGCGTCGAGACCGCCCTGGAGCTGCCAGTAGTCGAAGGTGAACCGCATCGTCCCGGTGTTCTCGTCGCTGCCGGGAAAGGCGAACAGCGCACCCAGCGCACCGCTGAGCAGCCCCTTGAGCAGGGATCCCTCGCTGACCGCGGAGATCAGGACGAGCGCCATCACGACCAGAGCAAAATAGTCGAACGGCGAGAAGCGGGTCGCCAGGTCGGAGAGGGGCCGCGTCACCGTGATCAGCGCGATCCAGGCGACCAGTCCCCCGATCACGGAAGATCCGACGCCGAGGCCCAAGGCGCGGCCGCCCTCGCCGCGCTTGGCCATGGGAAAGCCGTCGAACGTCGTCATCACGCTGGCCGGCGTGCCCGGCATGCGCAGCAGGGTGGCCGAGACCAGGCCGCCGCTGATGGATCCAGTGTACATCGAGATCAGCAGCACCATGGCATCGGTGGGCTGCATGTGGAACGTGATCGGCAGGGACAGCGCGATCAGCATCGAGCCGGTCAGCCCTGGGATGGCGCCGACCACGATCCCGAGCCCGGTTCCGAACACGGTCAGAAACAACGGCCAGGGCGTGAGCACATGCGCGATGGCGCCGAAAAGCTCGGTCATGAAGGGCCCTCAGGGCAGGTCGGTGACCAGGACGCGGGTGAAGAGATACTGGAGGGCAAATCCCAGCACGACGCCAAGGGCCAGCGCCTGCAGGAACATCCGCCGCGAGAAACCGCCCAGCAGCGGGATCGCGATGGTCAGAAAGGCGATGGTGAGCGAAGCGAAGCCGATCCGGGTTAGGGCCAGTCCGACCACATAGGCGATCACGAGCGCGGCGAACGCGATCGTCCGCCAGACGTCTGCACGGGTTTCGAAATGGATCTTCCGGCTGGTCCCGATCAGGACGGCTTTCGCCATCATGGCGATGGAAAGGGCCACGACGATCCATGCCGTGGCCCGCGGTACCGCCGCCGAACCGATCGGCTCGAAGAAGGGCGGGGGAAGACCCCGCGCCTCCGCGATGAACAGACCGCCGATCACGAGCGTCACAAGGCCCGCGACCAGCTCGGGTGAGGCGGCCGCCAGTCTTTCCCTCGGGCTCACTGCTGCGGCCGGGCCGCTTCGGCGACCGGCTCGATCCGCTCGAAGGTTTCGTTGAGCCGGGCCTCGAACTCTTCGCCGCGCATGTAGTTGGTCGAGAGGTTGAGCCGCTCCATGCCCTGCTTGACCGTATCGGTGGCCATGGCCTTCTCGAGCATGTCGGCCATGCCCTCGACCGCTTCGGCCGGCGTGCCCTTGGGGGCGAACCAGTAGCTGTCGACGCAGAAGTCGAATTCATAGCCGAGCTCGCGCACGGTCGGCACGTCGGGGGAGCCGGTGGACCGCTCCGGGCCGGTGTAGCCCAGGGCCCGCACGCCGCCGCTCTTGAAATTCTGATATTCGGAATCGGAAAGCACCGCGACCTGGGTCTGCTCGCCCTTCAGCGCCGCATAGTTCTCCGCACCGCCGCCGATCTGGACGAAGCGGAATTTGGCGCCCGGGCGGGTCTGCTCGAGCATGACGCCGGCCATGTGGTTGATGGCGCCGATGTTCACGCCCAGAAGGATCGAGTTCGGGTTCTCCTGGGCATCCGCCATCAGTTCATCGAGGGACTGGTACTTCGAGTTGTCCGGAACGACCGGATACAGGCAGAACCCGCCGGTGAGCGCCACCGGCTCGAAGTCGCGATAGCTCAGGCCCTTGCCCGGATCGATGACCTCGCCGGCCAGCAGCGCGATGTGCAGGACCAGGAAGGTGTAGCCGTCGGGCTCGGCATTCTTCACCTGTGTGGCGCCGACGGAGAAATGGCCCTTCTGGTTGATCACGGTAATCGGCTGCGGGATGAGTTCGTTCTCCAGGGCCGACTGCTGGACGAGCCGCGCCAGAAGATCCGAACTGCCGCCCGGTCCGAAGGGCACGATGACCTCGACCGGCTTCTCCGGCCACGCTGCATCGGCCGTGGCTGGCGACAGTCCGAACAACGCACCCGTGCAGAGGAGGGCGCCAAGTAGACGACGATGCATGGTCAACTCCCTGAAGACTGCCGGTCTGTGCCTGCCGGCTTCCTTTGTTCACTAGTCAGAACTGGTTTTCCTGTCCCGCAGAAATCCTCTTGTCGGGTTTCTGGAGCATCCTTCGGCCTATCTGATCAGGTGCGACAGGTCGATCCCCAGTCCCGACTTCTCCGGCGCCGTGAGGCGGCCGTTGGTCAGATCAAAGGTATGCGGTGGCGCCTGGTCGAAGAGAGGCTGGTGAAACACGTGGTACTCGATGCTGTCGGCATTCGGCACCGCGGCGGCCAGATGGATGTTCGCCATCATGGACACGATCGAATTGGAATGGTGCAGCGTCACGGGCTTGAAGAACGCTTCCGCCATCGCGGCGATCTTCCGTCCATGCGTGATGCCGCCGGAGATCACCGGATCGAACTGGACGAAGTGGACGGCGTCGGTCTCCATCAACCGGCGGAAGGTCGCCAGGCCGTACTCGTTCTCCAGGCCGCAGAGGGGGATCCCGCCCTGCACCTGGATACGGACCAGCCCGTCGATGTCCTCGACCGGAAGCGGCTGCTCGAACCAGTAGATGTCATGCGGTGCGGCGGCCTTGGCGAACTTTACCGCAGTCGGCACGTCGTAATTGGAGACGGCATCGACCATCAGGCGCGGCCCAGGTCCGAGGGCTGCGCGGAGCTTGGCGACCCGTTCCAGGTCGACCGCCAGCGAGGCGCCGCCGACCTTGATCTTCACCGCCTGGAAGCCCTGCTTTGCATAAGCAGCGTACTCCTCGGCGAAGGCGTCGGCGCTCTGGCCGTTCTTGTAGAGGCCGCCGCTTGCGTAGGGCAGCACCTGCGGGTCGTGGCCGCCCAGCATGCGCCAGAGAGGTTCCCTGGCCGCCTGGCCCTTGATGTCCCACAAGGCGATGTCGATGGCGCTCATCGCGGCGAAGGTCTGGCTGCGCCGGGTGGAAACGGCGGTCAGGTCCAGCGCCTTCTTGAAATGGCGCTCGGGCATCAGCGCGTCCTCGCCGAGCAGGACGGGCTTCAGATCCTCCTCGATGAAGGCGGTGAGCGAACCAGGGCTGCCGCCATCCACCCAGGTTTCCCCGGAGCCGACGATCCCGTTCTCGGTTTCGACCAGAACCAGAAGGGTACGCTTCACGGTCCAGCGGTAGCGCGGGTTGCGGGCGGTACCGTCCAGTGGCTTCTCGAAGGCGCGGACATGAATGTCCTTGATCTTCATCGGCCGGCCCCCGTGACGCTGCCGATCGCATCGAGCTTGGCGTCGGAGAGGTAGGCGTAGCGGTTCATCCAGATCCGGCCGCGAGCCGCTTCGAAGGCGATGGCGCAGCGCTCCCGCATGTCGTCGAGCGGGCCGTAGCCGTGTGCAAAAGCATAGACCGGCACGTCGCCGGCCTGAGCCTGGGCGGTTCGGATCTTGCGGGCCTGGCTCTTTGCGCCGGCGGGATGGCGCTCGTCCGGCTCGGGATAGTTCACCCCGTCAAGGGCGCCGTAGTCGCCCGGCCGCTCTGACAGGTCGAAGAAGCTGCCGATGTCCGCGCCGAGCCGGTTCCGGTCGGCATCCTGGGCCAGCGCGGCGATCTCTTCGCCATGGACCCGCACCATCATCGGCCAGTGCATCGTGTAGAGCTTCGAGCCGATCGCCGGGACCCCCAGACGCGCAACTGCCGCATAGTCGAAGCCGGACAGGAGCGCGAACGGATGGGGGAATGCCTGCGGCATCAGCGCGATCCGGCCACCGCTCTCCTCCCGCAGCGCCTCCTGGCAGGACGCGATGAACTGGGTGACGATCCGCGCCTTGGCATTCAGCCAGTCGAGGCTGCCGGGCAGGTCCGCCATGTCGCGCACCAGGAGCGACCAGGCGTCGCCGCCGCCAAGCCTGCCTTCGGCGGCATGGCGGGCCAAGCGGATGCGCAGCGCAGCAACGTCCCTGCGCATCCGTTCCACGTCAAAGCCCATCGCCGTCATCGCCGTGGCGGCATGGCCGGAAAAATCGAAGAAGACCGAGTCGAACGAGTAGGGCGGGTATTCCGGCCAGTCGATCCGGATCGCATCCACCTCGGGATAGGCGCGCGCCAGATCGCGCAGGAGCGCCTGGGTGTAAGCCAGCACGTGCGGACTTGCGAGCGAGCCATTGTTGTCGACCCGGCCACCTGGGCTCTGACCATCGGGCAGGGCTGGCCGGTCCTCCTCGACGGGCCCGCCGAACTGGACGCGATAGCCGGGAGGGATCGCCGCCTGGACCTGAAGCTGGGTCTGCAGGCCGCGCTGCCGGGCGGCCCGGATGGCTGCGGCGACGACGCCGCCCTCACGCTCCGTCAGGGCAGTGGGAGCGGCTGGTTGATAGCGCAGCCCCGCATAGAGCCGGTCGTCCGGCGCATAACTCGGCGCCGTACGCACCCAGAGTTCGCGACGGCCCCAGAGCGGCCGATCGAGAAGCCGTACCTTTCCTGCGCCAGCATCCGCCGGCGGCTCGCGGCTCCCCTGGCCTTCCGGCGAAGGCTCCATGACGTAGGGTGATGTCGCGATCGCGGTGGCCCCGGCACGCGCAACCACGTTGTCGAGCACCGCCTCGACTCCTTCGTTCTGGAAGAACTCGGGCAGGATCGTGATGCCGACGTCGCGCATGGTTGGTTCCACTGCGTTTCAGGTAGGAGCCATCATTTCACCAAAAAAACTGAATGCAAGGGCGAATCGCCCCAGCAGGACGTTGGGATCGAGGTGAGGCCCCCGGTCAGATGCTGCGTCGAGGGGCAGCAAGGGCCATATTGATGCGATGCGCTGCCAGGCGCAGGGCCGCAATTCCCACCTGGAGATCGTCGCGCCCGCTGCGGCGATGCACGAATGGAGCGGTGATCGCCGCCATGGCTTCGCCACCCGGAGCGAAGATCGGAAAGCCGATATCCTTGACGCCCAGCACGGTGGCGCTGTCGGCGACCTCGCAGCCCTGGTCCCTGATCTCCGCCAGACGGGCGCGAAGAGCCGCCTCGTCCAGTTCCGCTTCTCCGAGTGCGGCCCGGACCAGCTCGATCCACTGGTCCTGAATGGGCGGATGCTGGAATGCCAGCAGAACCCGTCCTGAGGAGGCCTCCGACAGGATCCGGCGATGGCCGATCGGGACCGTGAAACCAACCTCGCCAGGGCTTTCCGCCCGAGCGACCACGACCATCTGGTCCCGGCTGGCCACGGCCAAGTGGATCGACTGGCTGATCGTCCGCGCAGTTTCGGCCATGACCGGGTAGGCAGCCTCGATGAGGTTGGCTACCGGCGGGTTGCTCATCCCCATCTCGAACAGCCTGTTGGTCAGGCGAAACCGGTCCCCTCCATCCCTGCGCTCCAGATAGCCCCGCTCCTCCAGGATCCGCAGGTTGCGGAAGATCTCGTTCTTGGAGCGGCCGAGCCGCGCGCCGATCTCGGTCATGGTCATCGGCACACGGGTACGCGCCAGGAGCTCGATGATGTCGAGCCCTTTCTCGAGTGCAGGTGCGGTGTAGCGCGGGGTCTTGTCCATGTGGATCCTGATGCCATGGGGAAAACGGCCGTTCCAGGGGCGGGGCGGCCCAACTCCAGCTTGACACACTCTCCCGTCAACGTTCTTGTGTGGAACATCGTTTTGTCAATGAAACACGCTTGATGCCGGCTGGCGAGTAGCCGCGCGTCAGGCGCAGCGAGCCTGCCCATGACCCGCCGTCCCAATCTCCTGTTCATCATGTCGGACCAGCACGCGCAGCGCATTGCCGGATGCTACGGGGACAGCGTGGTCGAGACGCCCAACATCGACCGGTTGGCGAAGTCGGGTGTCGTGTTCGACAATGCCTACTGCCCCTCGCCCATCTGCCTGCCGGCACGGATGTCGGCGCTCTCCGCGCGCTACCCGGTCCGCCAGAACTGCTGGACCAACACCGACTACCTGGCTTCCGACATCCCCACGATGGCGCATGCTCTTGGAGCCGGAGGCTACCGGCCGGTGCTGGTCGGCCGCATGCATGCGCTCGGGCCGGACCAGCTCCATGGTTATGTCCGCCGCGAGGTCGGTGACCATAGCCCGAACTGGGCCGGGATCCCGCGGCACGACATGGGACCGCTCGCGAACACCAATGATCCCTACCGGGTGAGCCTGGAGCGCTCCGGCGAAGGCCAGAGCGCCTATGAGCGCAAGGATGTCGACGTGACCGCGGCGGCAATCGCTGCCCTGGAAGAGGTCGCAGCCAGGCGCGCGAAAGGCGATGCCGAGCCCTTCGCGCTCACGGTCGGCTACATGCTGCCCCATCCTCCCTATGTCGCGCGCGCGCAGGACTACCGGCGCTATGAGGGGCGGGTGCCGCTGCCCGCGATCCCGGCGCCGTCCCCCGAGGTCGAGCATCCCTGGATCGCCTGGTGGCGGGACAACCGGGACATCCGCGAGGTATCGCCGGAAGACGCCTTGCGCGCCCGCACCGCCTATTATGCGCTGACCTCGCGCCTGGACGGGATGGTTGGCGAGATCCTGGCGCGGCTGGACGAACTCGGCCTCCGCGACGACACCCTCATCGTCTATACCTCAGACCATGGCGATCATGTCGGCGACCGGGGGCTATGGTGGAAGCACACGCTCTATGACGAGAGCGTCAAGGTCCCGCTGGTGCTCTCCTGGCCCGGGCGACTGCCGCAGAACGAACGGCGTTCGGCGGTGGTCAACCTGATCGACCTGGCGCCCACCGTCCTGGAAGCGTTGGGCGCACCCGCCCTGCCGAATGCCGACGGGCGCAGCTTCCTGGCGGTCGCCCGAGACGCCGGTGCACCGTGGATTGACGAGACCTTCGCCGAATACTGCACCGATGCGGCGCCTGCCTGGACCGGCGGACAGGCCACCCGCCACCGCATGATCCGAAGCGGTCACTACAAGCTCAACTACTATGACGGGATGGCGCCGCAGCTCTTCGATCTCGACGAGGATCCGCTGGAGCAGAACGACTTGGCTGCCTCGCCGGCGCACACTTCCGTGCGCCACGCTCTCCTTGGCCGGCTGCTTGCGGACTGGGATCCGGTCGAGATCGACCGGATCATGACCAGGCGGGTGCAGGACAAGGAACTGCTCGCCGGCTGGGCTCGTTCGGTCGGCCCCCGGAGCGAGCACCTCTGGGAGATGCGGCCGGAGGACAACTATCTGGGGCTTGCCGGCGACGAGGAGGAGTAGCTCCTAGCGGGCGCCGGCAGGCGCCCGTTCCAGCATCGGATCGCCGACCTCGCGCTGCCAGGCGTCGAGAGCTTCGCCCAGACGGGCCCGGATCGGCTGCATTTCCGGAAGGCAGGCGAGGTTCGCCATCTCCCACGGATCAACTGCCAGGTCGAACAGCTGCTCGGTTTCCGATCCGGCAGTCACCGGCGGGGTGTTGCCGGAGGGCTCGAGGTCGGCCTCGGGGTTCCGCACATACCGGATCAGCTTGTAGCGCTCGTCGCGGATCATGCGCTGGCCGAAGCGGTAGGCTGCGGCGAACGTCGATCTGGGCGCATCGGCCTGGCCGTCGATGACGGGCAGAAGGCTCTCACCCTCGCTGGCGGGATCGGGTGCGATGCCGGCCGCATCCAGCAGGGTCGCATGGGTATCGGCATGCCAGACCAGATGCGGCAGGCGCCGGCCGGACGGGATCCCCGGGCCCGCCAGCATCAGGGGCACATGGATGCTGTGCTCGTAGAGGTTCTGCTTGCCCATCAGCCCGTGCTGGCCGATCGCGATGCCGTGGTCGGCGGTATAGACGACCAGCGTGTTCTCCGCCCGGCCGGTCTCGGCAAGTGTCGCCAGGATGTTGCCGATCGCATCGTCCAGATGGGCGATCATCCCGTAATAGTCTGCCAGATGGCGGCGGATCGCATCCGATGTGCGTGGGAACGCCTCCAGCATCTCGTCGCGCACCAGCATCTCGCCATTGTCGAACGGATGCATTGGCAGGAGGTTGGGGGGCAGGGTGACCGCTTCTGGATCGACCGCGAAGGCTGCCGGAGGAGTGCGCGGGTCGTGCGGCGCGGTGAACGCCACGTAGAGGCAGAACGGATCGTCGGCCTGGTACTCGCGCAGGAACCGGATCGCCGATTCGGCGAACAGATCGGTCGAGAAGCCTTCCTCGAAATGAATGTCCTCGGCAGGAAATTGGCCAGTCTCGTCGTAGTGCCGCATCGGCACCCGGTCATGGTCGCTCATGCCGCCGAACATCAGCCGCTCGCCGCTCGCGAACGAGCGCGCGAAGGAGGGAATGTCGTTGTGCCACTTGCCGATGCCATGGGTGTGGTAGCCATGGGCGCGCAGCCGTTCCGGAAAGGTCTGCAGATCGGCGGGGATCGCGAAGGCGGTGCCCTCGTAGTCGGCTCCGGCCGGATCGACCGACGAGGTGAAGACATTGCGTCCGGTCATCAGCGAGGCACGGCTCGGCACGCAGATCGCCGGATGCATCCCGCCCTGGCAGTGAGCGCCATCGAACACGGTCCCGCGCCTGGCCAGGGCATCCAGGTTCGGGCTGCGAACCTCGTCGTTGCCGTTGGCGCCGATGGATTGATGACGGTGGTCGTCCGCGATCAGCACGACGATGTTCGGCCGCTGGCTCATGGTCGGTCGGTTTCCTTGGAAAGATTGGCAGGAGGGAGCCGAGGCGGCGCTACTTGACCGCGCCTGCGGTGAGCCCGGCGCTGAGCTTCGACTGCAGGGGCAGGAACAGGATCAGCGTCGGCAGCGTGGTCACCGCCGAGGCGGCCATGACCGCTCCCCAGTCGACGCTGTCGTCGCCGAAGAACTGGTAGAGCCCCAGGGGCAGCGTCTTCATGTCGGGCTTGGTCAGGAAGGCCAGCGCGAACAGATACTCGGTCCAGCAGAGCAGAAAGGCATAGGTGGCGGTGGCGACGATGCCGGGCATCATCACCGGAAAGATGATCCGCCAGACGATCTGCAACCGGGACGCGCCGTCGATGATCGCGGCCTCGTCCAGGTCCTTGGGCACGGTGGCGAGGTAGCCGGTCAGCATGTAGACCGAGAACGGGATGCTGATCGCCACGTAGCAGAAGATCATCCCGGCATAGCTGTTGGTGAGGCCGCCGCGCGCGAACAGGACGAACAAAGGGTTCACCAGGACGATCCAGGGGAACATCTGGCCGAACAGGATGGCGCCGAACAGGAGCCGCTTGCCGCGGAACACGAAGCGCGAGAACGCATAGGCGGCCGAGACCGACACCGCCGTCGAGATCAGCGTAGCGGTGATGCAGATGAACAGGCTGTTGACGACAAACTGGCCAAAGCCGCTCTGGAAGATCCGGACATAGTTCTCGAAGGTGAAGCCTGCCGTGTCGGCGAGCACGCCGCCAGCCACCTTCACCGAGCCGTAGAAGATGTAGATCGCGGGATAGACCATCCCGAACAGCACCAGGATGGTCAGCAGCAGCACGACCGTGATCTCGGTGGCAGACGGATCGCGCCAGAACCGGCGACGTCTCCCCATGCCGGGCGCATTGTCAGCTGGCAGCGCAGCGTCGCGGGCGGAAGTCAGACCGCTCATGCTTCTTCTCCCGCCATCTTGTTGCCGACGATCCAGAAGTAGACGACCCCGAACAGCGCCATCATCAAGGCCATCACCACGCCGATGGCAGCGCCGTAGCCCAGCTGGAAGTCGACGAAGCTGCGGATGTAGGTCTCGGTCGCCAGGACGTTGGTGTAGGTGCCGGGGCCGGCGCCGGTGGCCAGCCAGACATAGACGAAGTTGTTGAAGGTCCAGAACACCGAGGTCAGCCCCAGCACGATGATGGTGGGCCTGAGCAGCGGCAGGGTGATGTAGCGGAACTGCTGACGGCGCGTGGCGCCGTCCAGGCCGGCGGCTTCGTGGAGTTCCGCCGGGATCGACTGCAGCGAGGCCAGGATCGCCAGCGTCACCAGCGGCACGGTGTTCCAGACAATTATGGTGACAACCGCCGGCCATACCGTGCGCAGGTCGGACAGGAACGCCACCGGGTCGTCGATCACGCCCAGCGACAGAAGCAGCTGGTTGATGATCCCGTTCTGCGGGTCGAGCATCCAGCGCCAGACGATCACCGCCACGATGGGCGGCGTCGCCCACGGCACCAGGATCGCGAGCTTGGCGAGGGTGGCGATGTTGAAGCGCTTGAGCACCGGCGAGTTCAGCAGCACGGCGATGCCGATGCCGATCACCAGGCGGAGGACGACCGACAGCGCGGTCAGCCAGACGAAGGTGTTGAACAGCAGGTGCCCGAACTCGCGGCCGCCCAGGAACTCGCGAAAGTTCTCGAGCCCGACCCAGTCGCCCCCCTTCTTCAGCTTGAGCAGGGTCAGGTCGGTGAAGCTGATCCGGACGTTCTCGACCATCGGGTAGCCGTAGAAGGCTGCCAGGATCAGGAGCGCCGGGGCGAGCATCAGCCCGATGAACAGTCGGTCGTTGCGCATGTGCGGCCGCTTTCGCTTTGAAGAAAAGGGGCCTACTGGCCGTCCGCCAGCATCTTGCCGACCGTTTCGACGACTTCCTCGCCGGCTTCCGCAGTGGTGCGCTGTCCAGACAGGGCGGCGCCGAAACCGCGGCCGACGGCGTTCCACATGGCACCGATCGGAGCCGGGCCATCCGCATAGGCGCCCCAGGAGCGGGCATGCATCAGCTGCTCGGCATAGCCCTCCATCTCAGGAGCGAACTCGATCTCCTCCAGCAGGCTGCGCTGCGCCGGGAACTGCGTGGTGTAGTAGTCGGTGAAGATCTCCTCTTCCGCCAGGAACCGCACCAGCTTCCAGGCTGCCTCGGGATTCTCGGTGTTGGCGTTGATGGCGAGCATCCGCCCGCCCAGATGGGTGGCGCGGGTCTCGCTGCCCTTCGGCACCGGGCCGGAGACGAACGGCAGCTTCTCCCCCGGATGAGCGGCCGCATAGGCGTCGAGCACTGCCTGGAACGTGTTGGGCGGCATGATCCCGATGGCATTCTGCCCCTCGACCAGTCCGCGGATGATCGCCGGATCCGCCCAGTCGCTCACCCCCAGCATCGAGGTCGGCATCTCACCATCGTCGAGATAGCTCTTGAAGTAATCCATCGCTTCGGTGACGTCGGCGGCTGTCAGGTCCATGCCGAAGGAGCCATCCTCCTTGCGCTCGACCAGGGCTTCGCCGTTCGACCACCAGTAGTAGTTGGCGAGGAACCAGAGCGTGCCGCTCGCCGAGCTGCCGGCCGGGAACATGAACCCGGATTTGCCGGTGGCCTCGTGGATCTTGGCGCTCGTGTCCTTCAGTTCCTCCCAGGTCTCCGGAAGCTTGTCGATCCCGGCCTCTTCGAGGAGGTCGGTCCGATAGACCATCGCCCAGGTGTCGGTCGTCCAGGGCAGGGCATAGATGCTGCCATCGTTCCCGGTGGCGAGATCCATGGCGATGAAGTCGTCGAGGCCGTTGGGCGGCGGGCTCTGCTCCAGCGAATCGGCAAGCGGCAGGACTGCGCCGGCCTCCCCGAACTCCTTGGCCCACACGAACGCGATGTGAACGACGTCCGGCCCGGTGCTCACCGCAGCTTCACGCAGGAACTGGTCGCGCGCGTCCTTCCACGCCATCCGCTCCAACTCGACCTTGATGTCCGGGTTCGCTTTCTCGAACTGGTCGAGCGCAGCGCGCATCTGCTCCTGGTCCGGATCATTGAACCGGAACGTCAGGGTCGCTTCCTGGGCCCAAGCCGGGGCAACTGCGCCCGCCAGCATCAAGCCGGTGCCAAACGCCAGCAACACGCGTGTCGATGATCTCATGGTCGACCTCCCCGGATGGCCCGTCCGCCATGGATGGCCATGTTTGATTTTCATGGATGCTAACGTTAACACTCAGATGCGTCAACGCTGGGCGCACGATAAGAACCGGTCAATGAACACGCCGATGAGACCGATACGGGAAAGACGGGCCGGAGCCCGCATGCAGGATGTCGCGCATCTGGCCGGGGTCTCGCTGATCACGGTGTCGCGCGTCCTGCGGGAGCCGCAACGGGTTGCCCAGTTGACGCGCGAGCGGGTCCAGGCGGCGATCCTGCAGACCGGCTACGTGCCGAACCTGGTCGCCGGCAGCCTGAAATCAGCCCGTACCGACATCGTCGCCTACGTCATTCCAAGCGTCGAGCATTCCATGGTCGCCGAGATCGTGCGCGGCCTGGGCGAGCATCTGCGCGCGGAAGGGCTCCACCTGCTGATGGCCGAGAGCGGGTTCTCGCCGGAAGAGGAGGAGGACCTGGTCGCGGCCTTCCTGGCGCGGCGTCCCGACGCCATGCTGCTCATGGGTATCACCCATACCGACGCGACCCGGCGGATGCTGGAGATCGCCGGCATCCCGGTCATCGAACTCGGCAACCTGACCGACCGGCCGATCGACATGGTGGTCGGGTACTCGAACGTGGAGGCTGCCCGGACCATCACCCAGGCGATGATCGCGAAGGGACGACGGCGGATCGGCTACATCATGCATGGCAGCTCGGCTGGCAACGACCGTACCCGCGACCGGCGCGAGGGGCATCGCATGGCAAGGCTCGCGGCAGGCCTGCCGGACTTTCCTGTCCGCTATGTCGAGGTCGACTTGAACGTCCGCGGCGGCGCAGCCGGGCTGGCCGACCTGTTGCGGCAGGATCCCGAGATCGACGGCGTCTGCTGCTCCAACGACATCCTGGCGCTGGGTGCTCTCTATGAAGCGCAGCGGCGCGACATCGACGTCCCGGGCAGGCTGGCGATCGCGGGGTTCGACGACCATGAGATGGCCTCGCAGTGCGTTCCCACCCTCAGCACGATCCGCGTGCGGCGCCACGACATGGGCCAGCAGGCCGGCAGGATGCTGCGCCGGATCCTGCGAGGCCTGCCCCTGGAGAGCCGGGCGATCGACGTCGGCTTCGAGCTGGTCGAGCGGCAGAGCAGCTAGAAGCTGTCACTCTCGTTGCAATCGCGCCGAATTCTCTCAGCGCTGACAAGCTACCAGCAGGATCATCGGTCGCTCCAGTTCCTCGGCCAGGGCCGGACTGGCCGCAACCTGTCCGGCGGTCGGCGCCCATTCCTGGACATGACGGATCGTGAAGCCAGCCCCGATCAGCGCATTCAGCGTCGTGCCGATCGTCCGGTGGTATTTCAGGACATCCCTCGCGAGCCAGTCGGTCCGGCGTGGACCTTCGGCGGCATAGCGACGGACCGGCCATGTCATGCGGCCGCTGCCGTCGTCCAGCCAGCCAGGCTGTTCTGCGGCCATGTAGATCGGGTGCTCGATTGAAAAGACGAAATGCCCGTTGCGGACGATCGCGTGGTGGACCGTCTTTGCCAGCCTGTCGAAGTCTTCGATGTAGTGGAAGACCAGGGAGCTGTAGGCGAGATCGAAGGACGCCTTGGGCAGTTCGAGATGCTCCAGATCGGCAATCCGGTACTCGATGGCTGGATGGCCGGTCTCGGCCTTCGCCCGTTCAATCATGCGCTGGGAAAGATCCAGGCCCAGGACGGATGCCGCACCCTGCTCCGTCGCCCACCGCGCGAACCAGCCAAAGCCGCAGCCGAGATCGACGACGCGCCTGCCGGCAAGGGGTGGAAGCAGTTCCTGGATCGCCGGCCACTCCGGTGCGCCGCCCAGACCATGGATTGAACGGGGGAGCTTGCTGTAGCCCATGAAGAATTCGGGCTGATCATAGATGTTCTGGGCCATACTCAAGAACGCTTCCACACGTTGCCGGCATGAATCGGATCAGATCTGGCTGGAGTCACGCCGGATGCAGCGGAACCCGACATGGGACATCGCGCTGTCGATCATCTGCGGCTGGCGGGCAGCTGGACGATAGCGCAGACAGTAGCTGGGAGCGCAAAGAAACGAGCCGCCCTTGACCACCTTGCGGGGGATCTCGATCTCCGGCTGGGCCGGATCGAAGCTGCCTTCCTTGCCGGGGCCTCGCGGGTTGTCCAGCGTGCAGCAGGTTCCCGCCTTCTTGAGCGGATGCCGCGTCGCGAACCAGTCGCTGGTCCACTCCCAGACATTGCCGGCCATGTCGTAGAGGCCGTGGCTGTTGGCGGGATAGGAACCGACCGGTGCGGTCCGCTCGAACCCGTCCTCGGCCAGGTTCTCGTAGGGAAAGTTCCCCTGCCAGGTATTGGCCATGTGCCGGCCGTCCGGCATGAACGCCTCGCCCCAGCAATAGGCGGCCTGGTCCAGCCCGCCCCGGGCCGCGAACTCCCACTCCGCCTCGGTCGGCAGGTCCTTGCCCGCCCAGCGGGCATAGGCCTTGGCATCGGCATAGGCGACATGGACGACCGGGTGCTCCTCCAGGCCCTCGGTCGACGTGCCCGGACCCTCCGGATGCCGCCAGGATGCGCCGGGGACATAGCTCCACCAGTTGCGCAGGTCCTTGCGGTCGACCGGGCCGGCGGCCTTCCGGAACACCAGCGATCCCGGGATGAGCATCTCCGCCTGGACGCCAGGATAGCGCACGGGATCCAGTGGGCGTTCAGCGACGGTCTGGTAGCCCGTCTCTGCCACGAAGCGCGAGAACTCCGCGTTGGTTACCGCGCAGGCGTCGATCCAGAACCCGCCGACGGTCACCTCGCGGACGGGCCCCTCCTCGGGATAATGCCGTTCCGACCCCATCCTGAACCTGCCGCCCGGGATCCATCGCATGCCCGGCGGAGCGGAAACAGGGGGAGGGGCCTCTTCGATCGATACGGTCGCTGCCACGATATCCTCAAACTGCTCTGGACCGAGTCTGGCGCGACGGCCCGTCTTGTCCAGCCGGAGCGGTCAGGCGCGGCAGAAGATCGGGCTGGTCCAGCTCGACTGGCCGTTCGCCTGTCGCATCCGGAGATAGACGTTCTCGCCATCACGAAAATCGTCCAGCGTCAGGGAGCCCTGCCATTGCCACTGGTCTGGCCGCGGCAGCGGATGGAAGCGGAAGGCAGGGCTGTCGATGCCGCGCAGATTGCCGGACAGGGCCGATTCGAGAAGCCGGCTTGCCTCCATGCGGATGGTGCGATCGTGGAAGCTCGCCTGGAACACCGCCCCGGGCGTCATCCTGAGCCGGACGGCGATCGCCTGGGTCGCCGGGGTCATGTTGTTCGGGTTGGCCTGGGCGGTGACCGCAAAGAGGAGCCGGTCCCGGCTGGCGTCGATCCGGTCCGGCTCGCTGATCTGCTCCTCGCCTTCCAGTGGCGACACCACCTCGCTGCCGCGCAGGCGCGGCTCGACCGCCAGGATCTCGCCACCCGTCACCTCAAGCGAGCCTTCCCAGCAATGCGCGCTCCCGCGTGCCCCCCAGCCGAGCTCCAGGACCAGGATCGTCTCGAAGGGGTCGTCGGAGCCGGCGACGGGCGATGGCTGGAGCTCGGGCGAGATCCGGGCGGCCAGCCGGCCGCTGCGAATGACGTCGATGGTGTCGATGAAGCTGCCGCCCACCGCCTCGATGCTGAGCTTCCGGTCGCCCGGCGGCAGGATGCCCCCCTGGATGACGTCTCCCGACCGGAGGAACAGATGGCTGCAGTCCCCGGTCAACGCGTTGCTGCGACGCTGCCACAAGGCGTCCCAGATCTCCTGGGAGGTGTTGGCAGCGGCATAGATGCAGCTGCGCCCATGGCCATAGGAGCCAGGATAGCCGCTATGGTGATCGGTGTTGCCGAGCACGCCGAAGACATGGCCCAGCGCCAGGCCGTGGCGGACCGTGCCGTGGCCGTCGGACGGTCCCATCGAATGAAGGAACGGCCGCTCCCCAAGCGAGGTCTCCGAGCAGCCATGCATCGAGAGCATCTCGAGCACCGGCGCGAACCTGGGATCCAGCGATGCCCAGTTCACGCCACGGGCGCCCAGGCGATAGCCGATATGATGCGGAAAGCCCATAGCGGCTCCGGGATACCGCCGCTCCAGTTCCGCCCGGAGCGCAGAGGGACAGTCCTGCAGGACCATCTCCCGCTGGGTGAGGTCCTTGTAGAGGATCGTGTAGTCGCCATGGGCGCCGGAATGGATCTCGTAGCCCGGAAACACGGTGAAGCTGCCGTGCTGGTGGAAGCGGCGCAGCGTCTCGAAATGTCCCGGCCACAGCCGCGCCAGCCGGGCAAATCCTTCGACATGAAAGCTTACGATATGCGCGGCTTCCGGATCGTCCACCGGCATGTCCGGCCAGTGGGCGTGGCCGGTGACGGAGACGAAGTCCAGCTGGCGCCTGGCCCGTTCCAGGGCATCCTCCAGGCGGCCATGGCCATAGGACAGGCCGCAATGGTTGTGCAGGTCGCCGTAGAACGGGCGGAGGCCAAGCGAAGCCGCCAGCGGCGTGAGGCGAGGAGGCAGGCGGGCCTTCAGCAAGATCCTTCTCCGGTGCGGGAGGTGGCGAGGGTCAGGCTCAGCCGGATATCGGCACTTGCACGGCCCGCGAGAACCGGTGCCGGGCCGCTGCTCCCGTCCGGCAGGCGGCGGCTGGTTGCCGGCTCGATCCCGAGGATGCGCCGGTGGGGGCGCATGTCCTGCCAGGTCTGCAGATGGCTCAGCCAGGCCGTCCCGAAGCTCAGAGAAAGGGATACGGATTCCTCGCCATCAGCCTTCGGCTGCTCGATGCGGCAGGTCGCCTCTGCCTGCTCGGCCACGTCATGGCAGGCGATCGGGGGCAGGCCCTTCTCCCCGAGCCGCAGGAGTTCCACGCCGCCGTGACGGACGGTCGTACCGGGGCGGACGAGCGGGTAGCCCAGGTTGAAGTGGTACAGGACGGCCAGCGGTTGAGGCGTCAGGTCGAGATTCTCGACCGTATCGATGATCCGCAGCATGCGCCCGCCGATCGGCGCTTCGATCCGGCGATGCAGGCGCAGGTTGGCGCCGTGGAAGGTGGCCTCGGTGACCTCGCCCTCGCAGAACAGCACCGGATCGGGACGCTTCCAGTCCTCGCCATAGGAGAGAAGCCGGGCCGGGGTCAGCGGCAGCTGCCCGTGCAGAGGGTGATGACCGGAAGGCTGGCGGATATGGGTGAGGCCGCAGGTCACCAGGAGACCCGACAGGCTCCGTTCGAACCCGCGACCGCCATCCTCCTCCCGCGCGTGCAGCTGCGGCGACCGGAAGCCGTTCGGCCCCTGCCAGGCGATCTGGGCCCCCCGCCACCACAAAGGGCCGATGTCGAGCGAGCGGTCGGCCAGTGCCCAGAAGTCCAGGCCGCCGCCGGTGGAGAAGGCCAGGGCGCGCACGCCCCGTTCCGGCCCGTCGTCCAGCATGATGCGGCGGACGCTGGCGAACTGGCGCAGGTCGCCGAGTTCCGGCGCCAGTTCCTCGCGCGACTTCATGGGAAGGTTCACCGGCTCACTCGGCCGCCTGGCCCGCCTGCTCGATCTCGAGGCGCCGGAACGCTTCCGGCGGCGCCTGATTGGCATGCATCAGGTCCAGCATGAGGCTGGTCAGCCGGCGCTCGACCTCGGCATCGGCGATGGGACGCTCCTGTCCGGGATCGGTGGTGAGATCGTAGAGGCGCGTGTCGTTCTCGATGAAGGCGCCAGGCCCGTACACGTTGTACATCACCGAACGTTCGGTCACCGGCACCTTCAGCAGCGGCGCACCCTTGGTGAAGCCGAACGGCTCGGCGAGGCTGGCCCCGGCCAGTTCCTCCGGGCTGAACGGCTCGAAGATGTGGGTCGGCATCAGGGTGTACTGGTAGATCTCCTGCTTGGAGAGATCGGACGGGAAGCGATGATAGGTGAAGCGCCCGTCGGTGACGTTCACCGCACCGCCGAAATAGCCGAACAGGGCTCCTTCGCGCAGCGTCTGGTCCTGCCCGAGCACGGGCAGGAGGGAGTGCGCCTCCATCTCCGGAGCCGGCGCCACGCCGAAGAAATCGAGGAAGGTCGGAGCGAGGTCGATGGTCTGGGTGAGTGCCGCGCGGCGCTGGCCGGCCGCCTCCGGCCGGCGCGGATCGTGGATGAACAGCGGGATGTGTACGATCTCCTCGTACATGTTCATCCGGTTCTTCGCCCAGAAATCATGCTCGCCCAGGAGGAAGCCGTGATCGGTGGTGACGACCAGGGCGGTATCCTTCCACATGTCGTGGCGGTCGAACTCGTCCAGGAGCTGGCCCAGCAGGAAGTCGCACAAGGCCACCACGCTGTAGTAGTTCGCCCGCAGCTCCTCGCATTCCTCCGGCAGCTCATCGACCCGGCCATAGCGCGGCCAGTCGCGGATCGGCCCGTCCCAGCCGGTCTTGAAGGCCTCCTTGAAGCGCTCGGGCGCATGGAACGGCTCGTGCGGGTCGAAGGTCTCGATCTGCAGCAGCCAGTTGTCGGCGTCCCGGTTGCGCTCCAGGAACTCGAAGCCGGCGTCGAAGCACTGGACCGACGGGAAATCCTTCTCGTCGCGGATGAATTCGCGGTTGATGATGTTCTGGGAGAAGTATTCGCGGCGCTCGGTGGTGAACTGGCGGGCGTGATACTTCTCGCGTAGCCGCTCCCAGTGCGGCTGGACCATCGCTTTCCAGGGATCGCCTTCCTGGCCCCGCACGAAGTCGTAGCTGTCGTAGCGGTTGTGGTAGGTCGCCCCGCCATCTTCCCAGTAATGGAAGTGGTCGGTGATCAGGTGGCTGTAGACCCCCGCCTTGGCCAGCAGTTCCGGGAAGGAGTTGTCGAACGGCTCCATCGGCCCCCAGCTGCGATGCAGGAAGCTGAGCCGTCCGGTCTGCATGTCGCGCCTGGCCGGCATGCAGGGCAGGCTGCCGACATAGTGCCGGTCGAAGGTGGCGCTGTGCCTGGCCAGCCGGTCGAAGTTCGGGGTGGGGATGCGGGTACCGCCATAGGGGGCCAGCATGTGCCTGTTCAGCGAATCGAACAGGACGAAGACGACCTTCATGTTCCGACCTTCAGGCTTGCGGGGGTCATTTGACCGCGCCGTTCGTCAGCCCGCGCACGATGAAGCGCTGGGCGACGAGGAGGAGGACGACGGCCGGCACGATCGAGAGCATCGATGCCGCGGCCATCTCGGTATAGGCGATGGTGTTTTCCTGGGCGTACTTGCCGATGCCCACCGGAACGGTGGCTGTCTCCCGCTGGGTGAGCGTCAGGGCGACCGCGAACTCGTTCCAGCTGAAGATGAAGGAGAGCACGCCGGCGGCGGCGAGCCCTGGAGCCACCAGGGGCACGATCACGCTCCAGAGGATGCGCGGCGTGCGCGCGCCGTCGATGCGGGCGGCTTCCAGCAGTTCCTCGGGCACGTCGTTGACGAAGACGCTCATCATCCACAGCGCCATCGGCAGGTTGAGCGTCGTATGGGCGAGGATCAGGCCCAGATAGCTGTTGTCCAGCCCGATCGGCCGGAACATCGAGTACCAGGCTCCGGCCAGGGTGATCGGCGGGACCATGTGGAACAGGACCGACCAGCCGAGCATGCTGTGGCCGACCCAACGCGGCCAGCGCATCCGGTTCAGCGAATAGGCAGCGAGCGTCGCCACCACCAGGACCAGCGCCGTGCTGATCAGCCCGACAACCAGGCTGTTGGTGAAGTTGCGGAGATAGTCGGAGCTGCGTCCGGACAGGACCGCGTCGAAGTTGAGCAGCACCGGCTGGAACCAAACTTGTCCGAGCAGGAGCGAGATCTGGGTCTTGAAGGCCGCGGCGGCGATCCAGGCGAAGGGAAACAGCACGACCAGCGAAGCCAGGACCAGCAGGACGTGCCGCAGCATGGCGGCGCTGCGCCCGTTTGCTTCCAGCGCGTTCATGACCGGGTCTCCCTTCGGCGCAGGAGAGCCGTTGCCAGGATGATGAGGAGGGCGATGCCGAAGAAGGTCACGATCGACATGGCGGAGCCGTACCCGGCACGGTCTTCGGTGAAGAACCGGCGATAGATCGAGAAGCTGATCACTTCGGTGGCCGTGCCCGGGCCGCCCCCGGTGAGCAGGTAGACCTCGTCGAACACCTTGAAGGCCAGGATCATCCGGAAGACGAAGGTGACCACCAGCGTCGGGATCATCAGGGGCAGGGTGATGTGGACGAGCCTCTGCCAGGCCGACGCACCGTCGATGGCGGCCGCCTCGTAGACATCCTGGGGCAGCGATTCGATCCCGGCCAGCAGCAGGAGGAAGCAGAACGGCGTCCAGTGCCAGACATCGACCACGATCACCGATGCCAGCGCCAGATGGCCCTGGCCCAGCCAGTCCTGCGGGCTCAGGCCGAACGTCCCGATGATGGTGTTGATGATCCCGAAATCGAAGCTGTACATTAGCTTCCAGATCGCGCCGATCACGATGCCCGGGATCAGGATCGGCAGGAGGAAGATCGTCCGGTAGACGACCTTGCCGTGGACGACGGCACTGGTCAGCAGGGCCAGGCCGAAGCCCAGCACCATCTGCAGCGCCACCGCCACCACCGCAAAGATCAGTGTGTTGACGATGCCGGCCCGGAACAGGTTGTCGCCCAACAGCGCACGGAAGTGGTCCAGGCCGACGAAGCGCCAGGTCGAGGCTCGATCCGCCCAGGTGACCTCGTGGAAGCTCAGCGCCAGCAGGTTGAGCATCGGCAGCAAGGTCAGGCCCAGGAACACCACGAGAGCCGGTGCCAGGGTCAGGAAACGCCATCCGCGCTCGCGGGCGGCCCCTGCCGGCCTGGAAAGGCCGACGGGGGCACCCTGGGAGATGGCACCGGTCTCGGTGGCCATGGCCTGTTACTCGGGCAGCGGATCGAGGGTCGGAGCCTCGTAGCCCGCCTTGGTCATGACGGCAGCGATTTCCTCCGCCATCCGGTTCAGCGCCTGCGCCGGCGGGATCTCGCCGGAGATCGCCTGGTTGAAGCCAAGCTCGGTGATCGCCAGCACCTCGGCGGACTGCGGAATCACGAAGGTGAGTTGCGCCGTCGGAAGGGCATTGGCGAGCGCCTCCATCCAGCGATACTTCTCCTCCTTGGCCATGTCGGATTCCAGCACGGCCCGGCTTACCGGCGGTGAGCCGGCCTCGGCATAGGCCTTCTGCGCCGGTTCGCTCTGGAACCAGTCGAGGAAGGCGAGGGCGGCCTTCTGTCGGTCCTCGGGGATGTTCTTCGGGATGCCGCCCAGCCAGTGCCCGAGCGGTGGCGATGAAGGGTAGCCTTCGGCATGAGGCGGCGGCGCGAAGCCGACCTTGTCGACGACGATCGACTGGTTGGGATCGTCGAAGGTCGATGCGGCCAGCACCGCCAGGATGTGGCCGGCATGACCGGTCGCCATGTTCTGGATGACGTTCGCCTGCGACTGGCCGGCAGTCGACGGGTGGCCGGCTTCCTTGGCGATCTTCAGATAGGTCTCCAGCCCCGCCAGGGTCTCCGGGCTGTTGATGATGACGGTGAAGTCGCCGTTCTTCTGGTCGCGGAAGATGCCGCCGCCGTGACTGGTAATGTAGGGCAGCATGTCGAAGGTGACGTCGAACGCGCCGCGCGCGCCGCGCTGCACGATGCCATACATCTGGGGCGGCTCGTTGAGCGCCTTGGCGTTGGCTAGGAGTTGGTCCCAGGTCTCCGGAACCTGCAGGCCCTTTTCCTCATAGAGGTCGCTGCGATAATGCAGCAGCGGGATGAAGGGATTGATCGGCACCGTCATCAGCCTGCCGTCCTTTGCATCCGGCAGCTTGGTCTCGGCGTTCCAATAGACCGAATCGTCAAAGGTGTAGATCGCCGGATCGAGGCTGAAGTCAGGCGCAATCTCCTTGAGGGGCTTCAGAAAGCCGCCTGCGTACATCTCGACGAAGAACCCGGCATTGATCACCAGGATGTCGAAGGGGCTCTCAGCCGCCCGGACGGCGGAACGCTGCTTTTCCAGGCTCCCGGCGAACGGGTTGACGTCGAGATCAACGGAGTTGCCGGTCTCTTCCTCATACAGTTCGACGGTCTTCTCGAAGCCCGCGAACCAGGGCGACTGGTTGATGACGATGGTGATCGGCGCTTCGTCCGCCGCCCATGCGGGCGATGCGGCGACGAACAGAGCCGTGCTCGCGACGGACGCAAGTGCGCCGCATCGCGCCCACATCGAGCGTACCCGTTCCGGGTTGTTCATGGATGCCTCCCCTTTGGACCGATCGCGGCCATGACGGAGATTGTCACGACGCAGTCATTCCTACCAAACACTTTGAGGAGGCGCGCTATTCCGAAAAGCTATCGTTCTTTCGTCAGTTGCTGGGCCGTTCCCGGCAGACCTCGCGCAGCGCCTCCATGATAGCCAGCGCATCCGAGGAAAGCCAGGCATCCCGTCTGGTCCAGAGCCCCGCAGCACGCGCGGTGGTCAGGATGTCGATGTCCAGCATGGTCAGCCCGTGACCTTGCGGCGTTACCAGCGTTTCCTTGTTGGTGTAGCTGAGGGCGTCGGTTTCCTTGACGATCGCGAGAAGGAACGTGATCGAATCCGCTTCGATGGTTGCTTCCGGCGGCGCCAGGTTGTGTGCCACGAACAGGGCTTCCAGACGTCGACGCGCCCGGGTGACGCGGGCGACCGGCAGGACCCAAGGATAGTGCAGCGTCTGTTCCAGGGATGGCCGCTCCAGCGCGGTCAGCGGATGGTCCGCCCGGCAGAACACGACCAGCTGGTCCGAGGTCAGCATTTCCAGCTTCAGGTCGCTGGACGTGTCGGCGAACGGCAGTTCCGCCACCACGAAATCGAGATCACCCCGCCGCAGCCCCCGCATCAGCGCGTCGTCAAAGCCGCCCACGACCCGGAGCCGCAGCCTCGGGTTCTGGGCCAGCGCCAGCGCGATGGCGCTCGGAAGATGGCTGCGCTGCCAGGAGGGGCCGGCACCGATGTTGACCCGTGCGCCGGCGCCGCCCTTCAGGCTTTCCAGTTCGCCGATCGCGTCGCCGACCTGCACCTGCATCGCCTCGGCGTGGCGCACCAGCCTGCGGCCGAACTCGGTGAGCTCCATGCCCCGGGGCAGCCGCTGGAAGAGCGGCACCCCCAGTTCCTGCTCCAGGAGCTTGATGCTCTTTGTCAGCGTGGGCTGGGTGACGTGCAGTTCCGCCGCGGCGAGCGTCATGTTCCGCCGCTCGGCGATCTTCAGGAAATAGTTGAGCTGGCGAAGGTCCATCTAGGTTCGCTGCCCCATCGGCCGCCGCCAGCCCTGTTGCCGGATCAGATGCCCGAGCGGGCGGAGCGGGACGGATGGCGGCCGCTATGGCTCTTCAACCGAAACGCCAGGACCAGCAGGACAACGCCGATCACGACGGCATAGGCCCCGATCCACCATGCCAGCACCAGGGCGCCGATCAGCGGGCTTACCACCAGCAGGATGCCGTAAAGCGTCGAGGCGATCCCGCCGAATAGCAGCCAGCCACGTCCATGGCTGGTCTTCAGCTTGAACGCGGAGACCAGCATGGTGATCCCCGAGATCAGGGCCCAGGCGGCGATCAGCAGCACGAATGCGACCACCGTGATGCCTGGCCAGACGAAGGCGATGACGCCGATCGCCACGCTCGCGATGCCGTGGGCCAGCAGCAGGCCCCAGCGCTCCCCCGCGCGGGCTCCCCGGATCGCCGCGACGATGGTGAAGATGCCGTCCACCAGGCTGAACGCAGCAAAGATCAGCACCAGCGACAGGATGGTCGCCCCGGGCAGCACGAACGCCAGGATGCCGAACAGGACCGCGAACGCACCCCGCAGCGCCATCGCCCACCAGTTCTGCGCCAGGATGGCGTTCATAGCCTCATGACGGTCGTGCATGGAGGGGGCGAGCGGGTTCATGGGCGTCCTCGCAGGAAATTCACGCTGCCTGAGGCAGCGCCGGGGCGTCCATCTGTAACCTCTCCACCGTCTACCTGTGAACGGCGGCGTCAGGCGGGATGGTGACGGCGCACCTCTTCGACGAAGGCGGCGACCCCGGCCGGGTCCACCTGGTTCCACCACACGCCGTCCCGCTTGAGGCTCGAGCCGACGATGGCGCCATCCAGGTCGGCCATCAGCCGGGCGGCGTTGTCACGGGCAATGCCGCTGCCGGCGATGACCGGCAGGCTGGTGCCCGCTCGCACGGCGGCAATCTCGTCGGCCGGCACCGAATCACCGGTCCGGTTGCCGGTCGCGATCGCCACGTCGGCATCATAGAACTCGGTATCCCGGGCAAGCTCCGCCACCCCGCGGTCGCCGGTGATCGCATGCGCGCCATGCTTGACGTGGACGTCGGCAAAAATGGCGACATGCTCTGCGCCGATCATCCGGCGGAACCGCAGCGCGCGGCCGCTCTCGCCCTGGACCAGCCCCTCGTTGGCGACATAGGCGTTGACCCACTGGTTCACCCGGACGAACCGCGCATCGGTGGCCTTGGCGATTGCCAGCGCCCCAATCGCGCCATTGGCGAGCAGGTCGATTCCGAACGGCAGGTCGACCGCATCGGCCACCGCCCTCACCACCACGGCCATTGCCGCCACGATCTCCGGTCCGATCTCGCCAGGCGGCAGGAACGGGATGTCCCCGTGATTCTCGATCAGAAGACCGTTCATGCCGCCTTTGGCATAGGCTTGTGCATCCTCGACCGCACGCTTCACGATCACCGCCATCGGCTCGCCCTTGTAGCGGGGCGTTCCGGGCAGCGGCGCGCAGTGAACGTTGCCGATCAGCGGTTTGCGCACCTTGAAGATCGCGTCGAGCGGCGAGGGGCGGGCGGGAGCCACGTGCATGGTCGGATCCAGAAGGGAATGATCAGAATTCGGTCGAAGTGATGCTCGCCATGACCCGGGCCAGCCGGGCATCACGCTCCGCCTTGTCCGGGATAGCCGTGTTCAGCGCGCCGCAGGCCTCCACCACATACGAGGCGGCAACCGTGCCCATCGCGGCGCAAACCTCGAAGGGGCGGCCTTCGGCCAGGCCGGCGAGGAATCCGCCGCAGTAGGAATCCCCAGCGCCGGTGGTGTCGACGACCCGGGCGGGGAACACCGGGACGCGGAAGCACTGCCGTCGGTCGGGAACGCACAGGAGCGAGCCCTGCTCGCCAAGCTTCACCGCAATCGGGCAGCCATGCGCCAGAGCCTGCTGCCGCGCCCAGTCCTCGACGTCATCGGGACGCCAGATGCGCAGGATCTCGGCCTCGCTCGGCAGGAACGCCGACAGCTTCGTCAGGAAGCCGAGATCCCGGTAGAGGCTGGCGTCAACATAATCGTCGGCGAGCAGGTCCATGGTCACCACCGGCCTCGATGGCAGCGTGCTCAACAGCGCGGCGTTGGCCAGCGCGCTCTCCGGACCTTGAGGAGCGATATGGAAGCCACTCGCAGCTTCGTAGCAGGCAGGAAGCGGTCCTCGGCCGGCATCCATCTCGGCGGCCGTGGAAGAGGACAATTTGGGGACCTGCTGCTTGTCGCGATCGTTCTCGTGAAGCAGCCAGAGTTGCAGCCCGTTGCCCTCGATCGTGCCGATTCCCCGGCTGTCCAGGCCGCGTTTCTCGATGTCGCTGCGGACCAGGTCCAGGTGACGCCGTCCGGTGATGGAGTGAATCCCGGTCGAGCCATTCCATATATGGGCGCCGACGGCCGAGTAGAGCGCGCCGCCGCCCAGCACGTCACGTCGTACGACATCGCCCAGGATGATGTCGTCGATCGTCAGCCAGCCGATGGTCACGAGCTCGGTCATGCGGTTCGTCCGTGCAGCATGGCGCTCAACTCCCGGTACAGCGGTGCGATCGCCGAGTAGTAGACGAGCGCCTTGGACAGGCTGACAAGGTCGTGCAGGTTGGCACGGGGCTCGCCCTTGTCCAGGTGCCGGTTGAACCCGGCAAAGCCCAGCAGGAGAATGTTCGGGGTCTTCAGGAGCACGCTGACGTCGTCGCTGCGCGACGTGTAGGCGTTGTTGGACTCCTGCACGGGCACGCCCAGCCCATCCAGGATCTCGATGAAGGCCTGGGCCAGAACGTAGAGATGCGGTGGTGTGACCGCGCCGCGCGCCAGGCTGGAGAACTCTGCCAGCACGGCGCCTTGCCCCAGCCTCGTGCTGTTCTCCACCCCGCCCCGGGTGTCGGCATGCGCATCGCCGCCAGCCTGCTGCACGTCGGCGATGATCGCTATCTCGGGCACCGGCAGAAGATTGACGATCCGGGTCCCGCCCCGGCCCATCACCTGGCTGCCGGTGCCACGTGGCCCCTCTTCCTCGTCGGGGAAGGCGAGCATCGCCTCGATCCCGGCCGCGGCCATGACCGGCGCCGCCACGGCAAGTGCCGCGACCGCGCCGGCGTTGTCGACATGGCCCACAAAGTCACCCTGCTCGTTGAGGTCTCGGCAGGGCGCCACCATCACGACCCGGTCGCCGACCCGGATCGGCTGGCCGGGATCGTCGGGATGGAAGAACGGCTCGCCGTCGCTGGTCACGAGCTGACCGGTGCCGACCCTCCGGTAGCCATTGCCCGCCAGGTCATAGCGATAGACTTCGGCCGGGCGGCTGCCTTCCTCGATCAGGTGATAGCAGAACGGCACCAGCGGATGGCGATCGCCCTGGCGCGGCTGGATCAGGTAGCTGATCGTATCCAGGTGAGCAAAGTACCAGACCGGCTTTGCCAGCCGGTCGTCCCCGGTGAGGATCACCGTGCTGCCGGTGTTCTCGAAATTCTCCTTCAGGTGCAGCCCGGCCTGGGGCAGCGCTCCGTCGCCCGAGAGCAGGCGCTTCAGCACCGGCGTGCGCATGGCGGCGGCGGCCGTGGAAGGGGCCGGCGTGTCGGCGATGGCGAAGCAGTAGCGACGGACCCGCTCCAGGGTGATGTGCGCGTCCACGCTCGGCCGCAGCGCCTCCAGCACCGGCAGGATCCGTTCTCTGACCATGTCCATGGATGCGCTTCCTCAGCTCCGGCTGGCCCGGCTCATGCCAAAGACCGCGACCACGATCAGGGCACCCTTCACGAGCTGCTGTACGAACGGATCGACCCCGTTCAGGTTCAGTGTGTTGGCGAGCACGCCGATGATGAGCGTACCGATGAACGTGCCCCAGACGGAGCCGCGCCCGCCGAACAGCGAGGTGCCGCCGACCACCACCGCGGCGATGGCGTCCAGCTCGTAGCCCTGGCCGGCAATGGGAGTGCCGATGCCAAGCTGCGAGGCGTAGACGACGCCGGCGAGCGCGGCGAGCGTGCCGGAGATCACGTAGACCAGGGCCTTGTACTGGCGCACCGGGACGCCCGACATCCGGGCTGCTTCCTCATTGGAGCCGATGCCATAGACCGAGCGGCCGAACGGGGTCATGCCGAGGACGAAGGCACTCGCCAGCAGCGTGGCGATCAGCACCAGGGCCGGGATAGGCACGCCCAGGACGTAGCCGTTGCCAAAGTTGTAGAAGGTCTCGTCCAGGATCGGGACGGGGGTGCCACCCGTATAGATGAAGGCCAGGCCACGGGCGAAGGACAGCATGCCCAGGGTCATGATGAAGGCGGGGATTCCGGCATAGGCGACGCCGATGCCGTTCACGAGGCCGGCTCCCGCGCCGGCCACCATGCCGAGCGTGATCGCTGCCGGAAGCCCGAAGCTCTCAAGCAGGCCCGCATACAGCACCACCGACAACCCGAGCACCGAGCCGATCGACAGGTCGATCCCGGCGGTCAGGATCACGAAGGTCATGCCGAGCGCCAGGATCCCGACGATCGAGACCTGGCGGAGCACGTTCAGGAGGTTGGGGACGGTCAGGAACCGGTCCGACAGGAACGAGGCGATGACGATCAGCACGATCAGCGCGATCAGGCCGCCGAGCCGGCCGGCGCCTACCGCCCGCAGCTTCGATCCAAGTCCGGGAAGGGTGGTGTCACGCGGCAAGTGCTGCTGACCTCATGATGGTGGCCTCGCTGGCTTCGTCACGGGAAAGGGTGGCCGCCACCCGGCCACGGCGCAGGACGACGATGCGGTCGGACAGGCGCAGGACCTCTTCCATCTCCGAGGAGATCAGCACGATCGCCACGCCCCGGGCGACAAGCTGCTCGATGAGAGCATAGATTTCCTGCTTGGCGCCGATGTCGACGCCCCTGGTCGGCTCGTCGACGATCAGGATCCTGGGATCGACGGCCAGGGCGCGTCCGATCAGCACCTTCTGCTGGTTGCCGCCGCTCAGGAACCGGATCTCGGTGGCCATGCCGGCGGAACGGACATCCAGCCGGCCGATCATTTCCTGGACGTAGGTCCGCTCGGCGAGGAGGTTCAGCACCCCCATCCTGGTGAAGCGTCGCAGGTTGGAGATGGTGGCGTTCTCCCGCACCGGCCGGTTCGGCAGGAGGCCCTGCGCCTTGCGATCCTCCGTCAGGTAGCTGATCCCCAGACGGGCTGCAGCACCTGGATCATTGATCCGCACTTCCTGGCCGGCGACCCGGATCGATCCGGCGCCTGGGCGGCTCAGGCCCACGATCGCGCGCGCAACCTCGGTACGGCCAGCACCGACCAGCCCGGCAAGACCAACGATCTCGCCTTCGTGCACGGCAAAGGACACGTCCTCGAACTCGCCGTCCCGGGTCAGGCCGTGCAGTTCCAGCGCAGGCTTGCCGGAACTGCGCTCCTGGCGGGCATGGGCGGGGAACTCCCGGCCGATCATCCGGCCGACCAGCCATTCCTGGTCGATCTCGCCAATGGCGGCCTCGCCGGTCTTCTGACCGTCGCGGAGCACCGTCACCCGATCGCAGATCCGGAAGACCTCTTCCAGGTGATGGGAGATGAACACGATGCCGAGGCCCTGGTCCTTGAGGCGGGCGACCAGGTCGAACAGGGTCGCGACCCGCTTCTCGTCGAGCACCGCGGTGGGCTCGTCCAGGATCAGGACCTTGGCCTGGAGCGAGATCGCCTTGGCGATCTCGACCATCTGCTGCTGGGCGATGCTGAGACGGCCGACCAGCACGGCCGGATCGATCTCGATCGAGAGGCTGTCCAGGAGTTCCGCCGACCGGCGGCGCATCTGGGCCGTATCGACCGTGCCCAGCCGCGTCGTGGGGAAATGGCCGAGAAAGATGTTCTCGGCCACCGAGAGATGCGGCGCCAGCGACAGTTCCTGCTGAATCACCACGATGCCGCGCGCCAGGGCGTCCCGCGGCGAGCGCAGGCGGACAGGCTTTCCGTCGACCAGGACCTCGCCGCGATCCGGCTGGTAGACGCCGCCCAGCACCTTGATGAGCGTCGACTTGCCCGCACCGTTCTCGCCTATCAGCGCCTGGACTTCGCCGGCATGTACCGCGAAGTCCAGGTCCCGCAAGACGATGTTGCCGGAGAACGATTTACTCAGCCCGCGGACGGCCAGGAGCGGCGCTCCCGGCCTGCCGGCAGCGGTCAGAGGCACGGGTCCGGCGTCGGCTCGAAGTCACCCCAGCCCCGGCCGATCCACTCGTCGGCGTTGGCGGCGGTCACCACCGGCGAGTCCGGCAGGGCCAGGTTTTTCCCAGGCTGCGCATAATCCTCCGCATCCGGGATCTCCTTGCCGGTCAACTCGTAGAGGACCGCGCGCAGGCCGATGTCGCCGATGAACGGTGTGTAGTTGCCGTCCGCGCCGAACGTGCCGGCCTTGACCGCCTTGAAGCCCGCGTTGGAGCCGTCGAACGTGTAGTGCTTGATCCCGTCCTTGCAGCGGTTCGCCCGGGCGATCGCCAGCTGAGCGCCCCAGGACGACTCTTCGGCATGGGAGAACACCGCGTCGATCTCCGGGTACGCGGTCAGCCAGTCCTCCATCAGCGGCACGGACGGCTCGCGGATCCACTGGCCGTCGCCCGTCACCAGGACCTCGATGTCAGGATAATCGGCAAGCACGTTCAGCATGCCCTGGTTGCGGTCGACCGCGGGCGAGGAGCCCTGCAGGCCGGTGATCACCACGATCTTGCCCTTGCCGCCCAGGTCCTCGGCCATCTTCTCGGCGACACCCTCGGCCATGGTGACGTTGCTCTGGCCGATGAACAGGGTCTTGTCGGTGGGCACGTCGCGGTCGAGCACGACAAGCGGCAGCCCCTCGCTCATCACGGCTCGGCTGGCCGGCACCAGGGCGGCGGACTCCACCGGGCTCATGATCACCGCATCGACACCGCGGGCGATCAGGTCGCGCACGTCGTTGTTCTGCTTGGCTACGTCGACATTGCCGTCCAGCACGATCAGTTCGACGTTCGGATGCCGGCAGGCTTCGGCCTGCAGCGACTCCAGCATGGAGACACGCCAGGGGTGGTTGAAGCCGGTCTGCGAGAAGCCCACCGTGATCGACTTCTCCTCACCGTCCACCAGCACCGGACCTGCCTCCAGGGGCAGGATGTCGGTGAACGGCAGCTTGTCATAGCGCGCCGCCAGTTCGTCACAGGTGGCGTTGGTGATCGGCTGGCGCTCCTGCGCCGACACGGCCGCCAGCGGCAGCATCACGATTGCCGAGGTCAGCAGGCAGAGACGTTTCAGCATGGCGCGTTCTCCCACGCAGGGGCCGGAGGATGTTACTGGTGAGGGCTCCGTACCGGCATTTGTGTCAGGGTAGTAACACCCATGAGGCTGTCAACACAGGATCGAGTCTCGAGCGGCAGAACCCTTATCTGGTTAATTGGCTGCCTCTTCATTGGGATGGATGCTGCTTCCTGAAGCAGGAGGTGCTCCGCATCTGCTGCGACCGAGTGCGCTTATTCTAACAATTGTCACGGCGGTAACAGGTCTGTATCTCTGCCGGCAACTCGGTGCTGGAGCGGTCTTGGCGATGGCTATCGGAAAGCAGCAGCGGATCGCCGCTCTCATGGAGCAGGTCGCGCGACAGGGCATGCTCGGCCTCAAGGAGGCGGGGGACCGTCTGGGCGTTTCCGAAATGACGGTCCGCCGCGATGTCGCGGCCACGGATGGCCGCCTGTCGATCCTGGGCGGCTACATCATGCCCGAACGGGCGATCCCGCCGGTGAACGGCATCCAGCCGGTGCAGGAGGACGCCCGGACCGCAAAGATCAAGGCGTGCGACTGGGCCTGCAGCCTGATCGAGCACGAGGATACCCTGTTCGTGGATTGCGGGACGACCTTGGCCCATCTGGCCAGGCAGCTTCCCCAGGACCGCCGCCTCACCGTCGTCTGCTATGCGTTGAACATTGCCGAAGCAGTGGCCCGTCGTCCTGGCATCCGCATGGTGCTGATGGGCGGCCTCTACCATGAGGATTCCGGGTCGTTCGAGGGCGACAGCGGCTTGGCGACCCTGTGCTCGGTCCGGCTGAACAAGGCTTTCATCTCGGCGGGAGGCATCCATCCGACTCGCGGCGTGAGTTGCACGAACTTCCATGAGGTGCTTGCCAAGCAGGCGGCGATGGAGAACGCCCTGACGTCCTACCTGGTGGCCGACAGCAGCAAATTCGGCCGGCTGACCCCTGCCTATTTTGCGGAACTCTCCGCCTTCGCGGCCATCGTGACGGAAGCGGGCATCAGCAACCCGAGCAAATGGACCGCACCCTGATCCATTGCGGAATATATCAGATTAAACTGTTGCGATCCCAGATTCGGCTGTTACATCCAGGCGCAGATAACATCATGAACTGGGAGGCGGGATGCGTGGCGAGGTGCGCCGGGAGGCGCTGCTTCAATACCTGCGCATCCATGAGAATGCCTCGGTGGAGGATCTCGTCGCCGAGATGCGCGTCAGCAAGATGACGGTGCATCGCGACCTTGACCGGCTGGTGGAGCAGCGTCTGGTCCGAAAGGTCCGTGGCGGCGTCACCCTGACCACCAGCATCGTGTTCGAGGGGGACTACGCCTACCGCGAGCGGCAGAACCGCGAAGAAAAGGCGGCGCTCGCTGCCCGGATCGCCGACCAGGTCGAGCCCGGCATGGCGATCATCCTGGACGATTCGTCGACCGCCGCCAGCATCGTTCCATTCCTGGACAGCAAGCGCCCGCTCACCGTGATCACCAATGGCCTGAAGGTGATCGAGAGTTTCCGCCGGGTCGACGAGGTGACCCTGATCTCGCTCGGCGGCACCTATGATCCCGTTGGGAACGCCTTCTTCGGATTGATCTGCGAGGCCGGGGTCGGCCGCCTGCGCGCCGATCTTGCCGTCTTCTCGACCTCGGCGGTCCGCGGCACCAGCGCCTATCTGCACGATCCCGACATCATCCGGGCCAAGCTGGCGATGAAGGCGGTGGCCGAACGCTCGGTGCTTGCCTTCGATCGATCCAAAGTCGGTCGTTCGGCGCTGAACCTGTTCGCCCCGCTGCGCGACTTCGATAGTGTGCTGGTCACCGAAGGCCTTGCGCCGGATGTGCATCAGGCGCTGCAGAGGGACGGGGTGCGGCTCGAGCCGGTTCCGTGGCAGGCCGATCCCTAGATTTCAGCGAGTGTTCGAGGGAGGAAATATAATGAAGACGAAACGACGGATCAGCAGGAATTGGAGCGGCGCCAGTGCCGCTGTCATGCTGGCGGTGGCCGGCCTGAGCAGCCCGGCATCCGCCGCCGAGACGCTGACCTTCATCTGGCATGCCGGCACCTGCGCGGATGCCGTGGTCGACATCGCCAAGGACTACCCGGACAAGAACGTCACCATCGTGCCGGCGCTGGTCCCCTATGGGCCAGAATGGCACAACAAGATCGCGTCGGAGTTCGCGATCCAGGGCGACGGCTTCGACTTTGCCATGTGGGACAGCCAGTCCACCGCCGAGTTCGCCGGCGGCGGCCATGCCTATTCGATCAACAAGGTCTTTGAGGATTCTGAGGTCCTCAAGCCGGAGCTGTTCGATCCGGCGTCCCTCTCGCGCTATGGCGAGTATCCGGATGGCTCCGGCAAATACTGGGGGCTGCCGATCAACCAGGACGCCTACGGCTTCATGTGGCGCAAGGACCTGTTCGAGGATCCGGAGGAGCAGGCGGCCTTCAAGGAAAAGTACGGCAAGGATCTAAAGGTCCCCCAGACCTACCAGGATGCCAAGGAGATCGCCGAGTTCTTCACGCGTCCGGACGAGGGCCTGTTCGGCTGGGGGCAGATGGGGGGCCGCGAATACGATTTCGCCACCACCGCCTCGAACTCGTTCATGTGGTCGTTCGGCGGCGAGCTCTACAACCCGGAGACGTTCGAGGCGGAAGGCTACCTGAATTCCCCGGCATCCGTGGATGGCGTGCAGTTCTATGTCGACATGTTCGACTACGGCCCGCCCGGCAGCCAGAACTGGGGCTATGACGAGGTCAGCGCTGCGTTCCAGCAGGGCAAGCTCGCCATGGCGATGCAGTGGTACTACTTCAACGGCTCCAATTCCGACCCGAAGATCAACAAGTATGCCGACGTGACCGGTTTCGGCAACCTGCCGGGCGCCATCGGTCGGGACGGCAAGTTCCGCCGGCAGTATTCGGTCGGCGGGCAGGGGATGGGCATCAACACCTACTCCAAGAAGATCCCGCAGCTGGTCAAGTTCATGGAGTGGTACTTCCAGCCCGAGCAGCAGAAGCGCTACGCCGCGGTCTGCCAGACCGGCCTGAAATCGGTGCTGGACAGTCCCGAGTGGCAGGATCTGAACAGCTACAACAAGCAGTTCGCCCAGGCGCTGGAGTACACCAACGACTACTGGCATCTGCCCGAGTACAACGTCCTGCTCGATATCCTGCAGGAGGAGGTCTCCAACGCGATCTCGGGCAAGAAGACCGTCCAGGAAGCGCTCGACGAGGCGGCCGAGCGCCATGAGGAGGTCTTCGAGGATGCCGGCTATGAGATCGTCCGCTCGGACGAGACGCCGGAAGTGCCGGATACGGTGATCGCACCGGTCGGCAAGGACGAGGTCGAGGAACTTCCGACCGAGTGACCGACCGGGGACGACGCCCACCGAGGTGGGCGTCGTCCTGACCCAAGCCACGGACGAGATCCTAGCCCATGTCGCTTCATCGCCAACCGATCGTGCTGCCGGCGATCGTCATCGGCATCTACATGCTCTACGCCTGCGGGCCGCTGCTGTGGCTGGTGCTCTCGTCCCTGAAGGATCGCCAGGAACTGTTCACCTGGCCGCCCAGCTTGATCTTCTCGCCTGATCTCACCGGCTATCGCGCGGTGTTCGGCCTGGGCGAGGCCGCGCAGACCGCGACGGCCATGGGACTGACCGACGCGCTGATCAATTCAGTGGTGATCTCGGTGGTCGGAACGGCGCTGGCCGTCGCGTTCGGTACCTTGGCCGGCTATGCCTGCTCGCGCTTCGCCTTTCGCGGTCGCGACGACTTCATGTTCTTTGCGCTCTCCACCCGGATGATCCCGCCGGTGGCGGTCCTGGTGTTCTACCACGTGATGTTCTCGCGCCTGGGCCTGTCGGATACCCGCACCGGCCTGATCCTGGTGATGATCTTCATCAATCTCGGTCTCGCCACCTGGATCATGAAGGGCTTCTTCGACGGGGTGCCGGAGGAGATCGAGAACATCGCCCTGGTGAACGGCTACACCCGTCTCTACGCGTTCTGGCACCTGGTCCTGCCGATGGTGCGCGGCGGGATCGCCGCTACCGCGGGCTTCTGCTTCATCTTCGCCTGGAACGAGTTCGCCTTCTCCACGATCCTGGCCACCACCCAGGCCAAGACCCTGCCGGTCAAGATCTCCTCGGCGACCGGCGCCACCGGGATCGAGTGGGCGCAGATCTGTGCGGCCGGCGTGGTGCTGGTAATCCCGGTGGCGATCTTCTTCTGGATGATCCGCAAGTACCTGTTGATGGGCATGACGTTCGGCGTGCTGGGGAGGAGCCGGACATGAGGCAGGCTATCCCCATGGCCGCGACGCCCGGCAAGAAGATCCCCAAGGCGGTTTCCGACCGCACCATCTGCGGCCTGTTCATGCTGCCGGCGCTGGCCATCCTGATCCTGATGGTGGCCTACCCGTTCATCTCGCTGCTCTACTACTCGACCCTGAACTTCTCGATCCTGAACCCGGCCAAGGGTTCGGAGTTCATCGGCCTGGACAATTACATCCGGCTCCTGTCGCGGGATTCGATCTGGGAGCGCTTCATCTTCACCGGGCAGTTCGTGCTGGCCACCGTGGTGGTGCAGTTCCTGCTCGGCGTCGCGGTCGCCTATGCCTTCCAGCGCAATTTCAGGGGCCGCGACCTGCTGTTCACGGTCGCCATGCTGCCGATGATGCTCTGCCCGATCGTGGTGGGCTTTCTCTGGCGCTACATGTTCAACTCCGAGTGGGGCGTGATGAACTATCTCGTCACCCTCCTGGGCTTCGAGAAGATCGACTGGCTGGGCGTGCCGACCAACGCGCTCTGGGCCGTGGTCATCGCCGATGCCTGGATGTGGACGCCGTTCGTGATCCTGCTGGCGACCGCGGCCTTCCGCGGCATCCCCACCGACATCAACGAGGCGGCCGAGATCGACGGCGCCTCGCCGTTCTTCCGCTTCACCCGCGTCACCTTGCCGATGTCGATGCCGATCCTCCTGATCGCCTTCCTCCTGCGCCTGATCGACGCCTTCAAGCAGTCCGACCTGTTCTTCGCGATGACCGGGGGCGGGCCCGGCTCGGACACTGAGACCGTCGCCTTCCGCCTGGGCAAGATCGCGTTCAGCCATTTCTATACCGGCCAGGCTTCGGCGTTCGCGGTGATCATCCTGGTGATCATCACCGGGCTGTCCCTGATCTTCGTGCGGCTTCTCACCCAGCAGGGCAGGCAGGACTGACATGGCGCGCGTAGCACTGGAGAACCTGTCGGTCCGCTTCGGCGCCGTCGCGGCGGTCGACGACATCTCGATCGCCTTCGAGCAGGGCGAGTTCGTGGTGCTGCTCGGCCCTTCGGGATGCGGCAAGACCACCACCCTGCGCTGCATCGCGGGCCTGGAGCAGCCGACCTCCGGCAAGATCCTGTTCGACCAGGACGAGGTCTCTCACCTGCCGCCCCGTGTCCGTCAGGTGGCGATGGTCTTCCAGTTCGTCTCGCTCTACCCGCATCTCAGGGTGCGCGACAACATCGCCTTCCCGTTGCGGGCGAGGGGGGAGAGCAAGGCTGACATCACCCGCAAGATCGCGTGGATGAACAAGATCTTCGACCTGGACGAGATCCTCGACCGCCGCCCGGGCACGCTGCCGCCAGGCGCCAGGCAGAAGGCGGCGCTCGCCCGGGCAGTCGTCCGCGAGCCGCGCGTCCTGCTCCTGGATGAGCCTCTGTCGGCGATCGACGAGCAGTTCCGCGAGGAGATGCGCTGGGAGCTCCGCCACCTTCAGAAGGAGCTGGGCATGACGACGATCCACGTCACCCACGACCAGCGTGAGGCGATGTCGCTGGCCGACCGGGTCGTTCTGATGCGCAACGGCAAGATCGTCCAAGCCGGTCCGCCCGCCGAGCTGTTCGACGATCCGGTCGACGAGTTCGCCGCCCATTTCATCGGCTCGCCCAGCGTCAACCTGATCGATGCGGCCTTCACCGATGAGGGGGTCGTGCTCGGCGATGCCCAGGTCCCGATTCGCCTGCCGGACCGGCACCTGGCTGCCCTGCGCAGGAGCGGGCTGCCGCGCGGCAAGGTCGGCATCCGGCCCCATTCGCTCACCCCCGCATCCCAGGGTGACTATGGCGCCATCCCGGTGCATCGTCCTACGAGCTACGCCATCGGCCGGGAGCGCTTCGTCGACTTCGAGCTGTCCGGACAGGTCTGGAAGGGCGTGCTGCCGCCCGGTCCGGAAGATCAGGTGCCTGATACGATGCATCTCGATCCCGCCAAGATCTTCTACTTCACGCCGGATGGCGTGCGACTGCCGGTGGCCTGAACAATGACGGTGCTCCGACTGAACGGCCTGTCCAAGTCCTTCGGCATCAAGCAGGCGCTGCGCGACATCAGCTTCGACCTGGAAGAAGGCGAGGTCCTGGCTCTTCTTGGCCCGACCGGCGCCGGCAAGACCACGACCCTGCGCTGCATCTCGGGCCTGGAGAAGCCGGACAAGGGCTCCGTTCATCTGGACAACCAGGACGTCACCCACACCTCGCCGCGCGAGCGCGACGTGGCGGTGGTGTTCGAAGGGTTCAACCTGCTGCCGACTCTGCCGGTGTTCGACAACATCGCCTTCCCGCTGCGCTCGCCGATCTATCGGCGGCCCGAGGACGAGGTGAAGCGCGAGGTCGATCAGGCTGCCCGGACGCTGCGCATCGCCCACCTCTTGGACCGGCGGATCGAACAGTTGTCCGGCGGGGAGAAGCAGCGGGTCGCGATTGCCCGTGCCTTGGTGCGCCGGCCGCGCGTCTATCTGCTGGACGAGCCGCTCTCGGCCCTCGACCTGAAGCTGCGGGAAAGCCTGCAGGGCGAGATCAAGGCGATGTACCAGGCGACCGGTGCGACGGTGGTCTATGCCTCTCACGACTATCCCAGCGCCGCCGCGATTGCGACCCGCATGGCGCTGATCGAGAACGGCAGCATCCTGCAGTGCGCCACGATCGGCCAGATCATCGAGGACCCGCAGCATGCCTCGGTGGGCAAGCTCGTCGGCAGCCCGTCCATGGCGCAGTTCCCGGCCCGGACCGGCCGCGACGGCACCGGCATCGAGGGATTGCCGATCGTGCTGCCGCCGGTTGGCCCGCAAGGGCAGGAACTGATCGTGGGCATCTGGCCGGAGGACCTGGAACTGTCGGTGAAGGCCGCCCACGGCTTTGTCGAGGGCAAGGTCTGGGCCACCGATTTCCGCGGCCGGGACAAGGCCATCGAGATCCGTGCCGGCGGCCATCGCTTCCGCAAGGTGGTCGAACTCGACCTGTCGGTGCAGCAGGGCGATTCGATCTGGTTCCGCCTGCCGCCGGGCAAGGAGTTCCATTTCGATGCCGGCACCGGCAAGCGTGTCGGCCCGCCCGAAGGCAGGAGAGCCGCATGACCCGCCAGACCTGGTATCACGTCGCCACGGCCGCGATCCTGCTGGGCGTCGTGATGATGTGCCAGCCCTTCTCCGAGCTGCTGTACAGCTCCGGCTTTCCGGTCATCCTGGCCGGCGTGATCCTGTTCATCGTGCTGGATCACCTCTCGCCGCCCAAGCCCACCTCCGACCCGAATTCCTGAGGCCTCCATGTCCAAGATCCAGAAGATCATCAACGACCCCGAAAACATCGTTGCCGAGGTGCTCGACGGGCTGGTGCTGGCGTCGCATGGCAGGCTGCGCAAGCTCGACGACGTGCCCGTCCTGATCCGGTCCGAGATCGAGGAGGGCAAGGTGGCGCTCCTGGTCGGTGGCGGGTCCGGCCACGAGCCGATGTACTCCGCCTATGTCGGCAAGGGGCTGGCCGATGTCAGCGTGGCCGGCAACATCTTCGCCTCGCCGCCACCGAACTTCATCCACGAAGCCACCAAGGCCGCCGACCGTGGCAAGGGGGTCCTCTATCTCTACGGCAACTATGCCGGGGACGTGCTGAACTTCGACATGGCCGCGGAGATGGCGGCCGAGGACGGGATCGAGGTGCGGACCGTCCTGGTCACCGACGATGTGGCCACGCCGGACCTCGAGGGGCGGCGCGGCATCGGCGGTGCCTTCTACATGGTCAAGATCGCCGGTGCGGCCTGCGCCGAGGCGAAGACCCTGGAGGAAGCCGAGGCGGTGGTGCGCAAGGCCCAGGCCAACGTCCGCACGATCGGGGTCGCGGTACGGGCAGGCTCGCTGCCCGAGACCGGCGAGCCGACCTTCGAGCTGGGAGAGGGCGAGATCGAGATCGGCCTGGGCGTTCACGGCGAGGCCGGGGTGGAGCGCTCGGACCTGATGCCCGCCGACGAACTGACCACCAAGATGATCGACCGGCTGGTGCGCGACCTGCCATTCCAGAAGGGCGACCGGGTCGCCATGCTGCTCAACAACCTGGGCGCCACCACCCAGATGGAGCTTCTGATCGTCAACCGCAGGGCTCGCGCCCTCCTGGCCGGGTACGGGATCGAGGTGGCGCGCACCGACATGGGCGCGTACTTCACGTCCCAGGAGATGGCCGGCTTCTCGATTACCCTGGTCCGTCTCGACGACGAGCTGGAGCGCCTGATCGAGGCGCCCTGCCAGTCGCTTCCGTTCACCCAGCACTGAGGTTCCCGATGTCCGACCGCCTCACCGTCGACCAGACCAAGGCCGCGCTCCTGGCCGCCGCCGACGCCATCATCGCCAGCACCGAGCGCCTGACCAAGGCCGACCAGGCGATCGGCGACGGCGACCATGGCCTCGGCATGGCGCGGGGCTTCAAGGCGGCCAAGGAGGCGCTCGACAAGAAGCCTGCCGCTACGGTGGGCGACCTATTCAAGACGGTCGGCATGGCGATCGTCAGCACCAGCGGCGGCGCCTCCGGCGCGGTGTTCGGCACCTTCTTCACCGGGGCCGGCAAGGTGCTGCCGGAGGACGGGCTGGATGCCCCGGCCTATGCCACGGCGCTGGAAGAGGGACAGAAGGCGGTCCAGGCGCGCGGCAAGGCCGAGCCCGGTCACAAGACCATGCTCGACGCGCTGGCGCCGGCGGCCCAGGCAGCGCGCTCCTATGCCGAAGCCGGCCTTCCCGCAGCCGCCCGGGCAGCTGCCAAGGCCGCCGAGGAAGGAGTGGAGAAGACCAAGGACATGGTGGCCCAGTTCGGCCGGGCGCGGACCCTGGGCGAGCGTGCCCTGGGCCATCCCGATCCCGGCGCGATCTCGGTCAGCATCATCCTGGACGCGTTCGCGACCGCCACCGAGGCATAGGTCGGACCTGACGGGACCACCGCCGGAAGCCTGCATTGGCGGTTGACTTCGAGTGCGCTCGAACTCGTATGAGCCTGATCGTCCATGACGTCGAAGGCAGGCGATGAGGATCGGTGAGCTGGCACGGAGGAGCGGCCTCAGCGCCCATACGATCCGCTACTATGAGCGGATCGGGCTGTTGCCGTTCGCCGTGCGCACGCAGGCGAAGCAACGGGACTATGACCCCTCCATCCTGGTATGGATCGAGTTCCTGGGCCGCCTCAAGACCACCGGCATGCCGATCCGCGAGATGCTGCACTACGCACGTCTGCGTATGGCGGGCGCCGGAACCGCAAGCGAGCGCCAGGCCATCCTGCGGGCGCATCGCGAGCGGGTGCGTGCCCACGTGGCCGAGCAGCAGGCCTGCCTTCGCGTCCTCGACAGCAAGATCGCCAGTTACGGCGGTCTGGATGCGGAGGAGATCGACGATGCAGAGCAACCAGGTGGACGACCGCTACACGCGCGGCGCGCGGGCGCTGGCTGAGATCGACGGGAAGGCCGGCGAGCGGGTGATCGAGGCGCTGGCCGAAATTGCGCCCGATTTCGCGAAGATGCTCATCGAGTTCCCGTTCGGGGACGTCTACACGCGGCCGGGCCTCGACCTGCGCAGCCGCGAGATTGCCACCATCGCGGCATTGACCGCGATGGGCACAGCAACCCCGCAGTTGAAGGTGCATATCGAAGCCGGGCTGAACGTTGGTCTCACCCGTGACGAGATCACCGAGACCATCATCCAGATGGCAGTCTATGCCGGCTTCCCGGCAGCGCTCAACGGGCTGTTCGCCGCCAAGGAGGTGTTCGCGGCGCGGGAGTGACTTTGGCGTGCGCAGCTGGGTTCTGCCCGGCTGCGCCGCCTCATTTCAGGACTCCGGCCGCTGGATGGTCACGGCCGCTGCTTCACTCAGGATGACTTCGACCTGATCGCCCTTCTTCAGGCTGCCAGCCAAGGCTCGCATCTCGGGCCGCTGGATCTCGGCGGTACGCTGCATACCGTTCGGGCCGGTGAAGGTGACGATGTGGGTCGACGGGTCGTAGTCCTCGACGGTGACGGTCGTGGTGACGGTGCTGCCGGCAGCGACACCCGGCTTCCCTCCCTCGGGGGCTGCCATCACGCCCTCGTCCAGGACAGCCGTGGGCACAGCGTCGCTGCCTATCTTGGCTGCGCTGATCGAGGCCACGTAGGTCACGACGACCTGGTCGCCGATCTGGACCTGCGGGAGGTTCTTCACCTCGGCGGGCGCATAGACGACTTCCTTGGTGCCATCCGGACGGCGCAGGGTCAGGATGCGGCTGCTCATGTCGACGCCTTCCACCGTGGCCAGAACTTCCTGGCTGACCTCCGACACGGTGGTCGGAGCGGTGGAGGCGGTCGCGGCAGGTGTACCTGAGCCCATGTCCGGACTACAGGCTGCAACGAGGGGCAGCGAGACCGCCGCGACGGCGGCAAGAACAAGACGCATGACGCTCTCCTCGGTTCGGCCGGTCCGATCGCCACGGCTTCCTGCCGTGCTGGCGCTTGTCCGGCTCTGCCGGAAGACTGCCTGATCCGGGCGGACAGGGCGAGGGGATCGCATTCAGCCGGAGAGGCTGGCGACATCCTGGGGAAGGCCGGGCGCTTCCGGAGAATCAAGCGGCCTGGGGCACCCTATGCCATCGTCGGAAGTGGTCGACGATGCGCTCCTCCAGCTCGTCCAGGGCCAAGGACCGGCGACCCGCCGCACGCTGGATCAGGATCTGCACGTCCGGCAGCTCCGGAAAGCCATCGGCACGGCCGAAGCTGCGCAGAGAGGGCGTGAGGTTGCTCGCGGCCAGGCAGGACACGGCAAGCCCGGCATCCATGGCCGCGTAGATTCCCGCGATCGATACCGAGACGAGGGCAATGCGCGCCTGCCGTCCCTGCTCGGCCAGGCTGCGCATCATCGCCTGGCGAAAGCAGCAGTGCTCGCCGAACACGGCAAGGGGCAGCGGATCGCGCTCGTGGATGCAGTGCTGCTTGGAACCCATCCACATCAAAGGTTCGGTATGCACGATCGTGCCGCCGACCTCGCCATTCCCGCGGGTGGTCAGGGCGATGTCCACACTGCCCTCACGAATCCGCTGCGAAAGCGCCAAGGAAGGTTCGCAGACAACGTTCAGGGTGAGTTTCGGATGAGCTTCGGTGAACAGGCTCAGGATCGATGGCAGGTAGGTGGCCGCATAGTCATCGGGGGTGCCGATATTGACCTCGCCCGCAAGTTCGCGCTCCGAGAATTCCGCGATCGCTTCCCGGTGCGCGCGCAGGATGCGGCGGGCGTGCAGCAGCAATGCCTCGCCTGCAGCGGTCAGGGTGACGGTGCGTCCTTCCCGGAGGAACAATGGGCGGCCCACCATCTCCTCCAGGCGCTTGATCTGCATGCTGACCGCCGACTGGCTGCGCAGCACACGTTCGGCAGCGCCGGTGAAGCTGCCGGTCTCCGCGATCGCCACGAGGGTGGCAAGCAGGTCAGGATCGAGCACACGGTCCATGACAATCTCGCATCAACATCATTGAACTGAACGATCAAAATTATGCGTTGGATTGATGGCTTCAGACAAGCCAATCTTCGGAGCGTGAGGTCGTCTCGACCTCGAACACCTGGAGACGAGTGATGTATGCCGAGAGCAGCCGGCAGGTGAAGTCCCATGCCCTGCCATCGACCGCGCAGTTGGTTTCGACTGCGAAGATCGCGCCGAAGGTCAGCCAGGCAAGGGTCAGCGACCGCAACCGACCGGCCGGCGTCATCCCGTTCCTCATGCGCCTCTGGTCGGACTGGCGCGCCCGACGCGATCTGCAGCGCCTGCCCGACCATGTCTTGAGCGACATCGGCCTCAGCCGGGCCGATGTCGAGCGTGAGACGCTCCAGCCGTTCTGGACGCCTCTCGACTATGATACCCTGGAGACCCAGCGGCGGCGGGCGGCGATGAGCCGGTCTCCTCGCTACTACTGACGACCCGCACAGGGTGCAGCGTACCACGCCCGGGCATGACGAGCCGGGCGTGGACGCTTGCGTTTCTTCCGGCGATCCGCTCAAGAGCCCTGGGTCGGTCATGCCCAGGAGATGAGGATGCAGCGCGAATTCGACCTCGTTGGATTTGGTGAGCCCCTGATGGAGTTCGCGGAGGTCGAGCGGGCCGGAGAGCGGCTGTTCCTGCCGGGGCTGGGAGGCGACACGTCGAACGTCATCGTCGCGGCCGCCCGCCAGGGGGCCAGGACCGCCTTCATGGGAGCCGTCGGCGACGATCCATTCGGCCGCGCGTTCCTGGATCTCTGGGATCGGGAAGCCGTCGATCGCAGTTTCGTGGCGGTCCCCAAGGACAGCCAGACCGGAATCTACTTCATCTCCTATGGGCCGGACGGGCACGAGTTCTCGTACCGGCGCGCAGGCTCAGCCTCGGCCTTGGTCAAGGCCGATGACGTGCCGGCGGACCTGATCCGCCGTGCCACCGCGATGCATGTGTCCGGGATCAGCCAGGCCATCTCCACATCCGCCTGCGATGCGGTCTTCCATGCGATCCGTGTGGCCCGCGAGGCGGGCACCATCGTTGCCTACGACCCGAACCTGCGCCTGCGCCTCTGGCCGCTCGACCGGGCTCGGGCGATTGTCGATGCCACGGCGCGTTCGGTCGACCTGCTGCTGCCGGGCCTGGACGATGCCCGCCAGCTCACCGGACTGGACGATCCGGAAGCCATCTGCCGCTACTATCTCGCCCTGGGCCCGGCTGTGGTGGCGCTGACCATGGGCAAGAACGGAACCATGATTGCTACCCCGGAGCGGGTCGAGGTCATTCCGGTCTGCAAGGTGGAGGCGGTGGACGCGACTGGGGCAGGGGACGTGTTCGACGGCGCGTTTCTGGCGAGCTGGCTGAAGGAGCGCGATCCGTTCGCTGCGGGCCGTTATGCGAATGCGGCAGCAGCACTGTCGACCCTGGGCCATGGCGCCGTTGCGCCGATCCCGCGTCGCGCCCAGGTCGAAAAGTTCCAGGCGACCGGAGCGGTCGACTAGAAGCGCGGCCGCCGCTTCGCCACGAAGGCGGCGTAGCCTTCCCGGAAGTCGCTGGTAGCGGTCGCACCATCGCGCAGCTGGTCCATCCATGGCTGCTGCGCGACCTCTGCCGCGGCAGCATCGACCAGGAGCTTGCTGGCCCGGTGGGTCATTGGCGACAGGTCGGCGACCTCCCTGGCCAGCGCTTCGGCCGCGTCGACCGCCGGTCCATCGCTTTGGCGTTCTGCCAATCCGATCCGCAGGGCCTCGTCGCACCCCACCACCCGCGCCGAGAAAAGCATCTCCTTTGCGCGTGCCGGGCCCACCAGCCGCACCAGGGAGCGCGTCTCGCCGATGCCGTAGACGAGGCCGAGCTTGGCCGGAGGCGCGCAGAACCGGGCGCTAGGCGAAGCGACCCGCAGATCGCAAGCGGTCGCCAGCATCAAGCCGGCGCCGAAGCAGGGTCCGTCCACCGCCGCGATCGTCGGCATCGGCAGGTCGCGGATCGCCTGCAACGCAGTATCCACCAGCTGGTGGAATCGATGGGTTGCCGCCTGATCGACCAGGCAGTTCTGCAGCATCTCGATGTCGTTGCCCGAGCAGAACGCGCCGTCTGCTCCCGTGAGCACGAGCGCGCGGACATTCTCTGACAGCACCCGCTCGGTCGCCAGATGCACGAGGGTCTCCCACATCCCGGCGGTCAGCGCGTTCCGGCGCGAAGGCCGGTGCAAGGTGATCCGGCCGATCCCGCCGTCCTTGGACCAGCGGACATGGTCATCGTTGGGCATGGTAGAGGCAGGCGCTCCGTCTTGAGGTCAGGTGGCTATCGGTGGCCTTGGGCCATATCGGTTGCTTTCGGCCGTTCCCGGCGTGAACAGGAGCCAGAGGGAGAAGCCCAGGCATCCAGCGAGCAGGAATACCACGCCCAACCCGTCCCACAACGGATCGTCGGAAGCCAGCAGCGTCACCCCGAGCAGGGCTGCCAGGAACGGGATGACCTGAAGCCAGCCGCTTCGGTCCATGTCGTGCAGGCGCTGTGCTGTCAGGCAAATGTTGACCCAGCCTCCGCCGATCGAGCAGCCGGCGACGATGAGGGAGGTCAGCAGCCCTTCCATTGAGCCTGCGATCGCGGTGATGATTCCGATGCCAATGTTCACGAACAGGAAGTTCATCAGGAACGACAGGCGGCCACGCCGGCCGACCGTCGAGAACCATTCCGGGCGCTCGGCCGGCGCCGCATCCTCGTCCATGCGTTCAACCCTGGGAAAACATGGTGTGGTAATAGTCCAGGACCGGCTCGCTCCGTCTAAGCCTCGTGAACATGGCGTGGACTTGGCCTCGATGATGGGTCTGGTGGTTGAAGGCATGAGTCAGCACGTGCCGCAAAGGCGCGCTCGATTGTTCTCCATCCATCGAGGTCCAGGCGAGAGGAGCGGCCAAGCGATCATCGTCCAGGCACATGCAGATCACCGTGATGCGCCGGGCCGGTCCATGGACAGGAGATGGTTGAGCTTGGCGTGGATTGCATCGAAATAGCCGCCGAGCTCCCTGCGGTAGTCCTCATCCGGCAGGTCCGCCACCGCCCTGTACAGCACCCGGTTCGCCTACTCGTTGTAACGGGCAAGGGTGCGGAAATGGTCAACCAGTAGGCTCATGGTCGGATCTGTGGAAGGAGCAAGACGAGCCGGTTGTCTGCATGCTCTATCAGTCGTCATAGGAATGGCCGGCACGCAGGCCATCACGGATGCGCTTCGAGATCTCGGCGAACTTGGCGGTTTCCCGGATGTCGAGCGTGCGGTCCCTTGGGAAGTCGCTGTCGATGACCTCCAGGATCCGGCCGGGCCTCGGCGACATCACCACGATCCGCGTCGACAGGAAGGCCGCCTCGGCAATCGAGTGGGTCACGAACACGACGGTCTTGCCAGTGCTGCGCCACAGTTGAAGCAACTGCTCGTTCAGGTGATCGCGGGTAATCTCGTCGAGCGCCCCGAACGGCTCGTCCATCAGCAGGAGTTGCGGCTCGAAGGCCAGGGCGCGGGCGATGGAGACCCGCTGCTGCATGCCGCCGGACAGCTGCCAGGGATATTTCTTCTCGAAACCTTCCAGATTGACCAGCTGCAGGTTGCGCCGCGCCCGCTCCCGACGCTCGGCCGAGCCGATCCCCATGATCTCGAGCGGCAGGGTCACGTTCTTCTCGACCGTCCGCCAGGGATAGAGGGCAGGGGCCTGGAACACGTAGCCGTAGCCACGTTCCTGTCGATTTCGTTCCGGGCTGACCCCGTTGACCGAGATCGTCCCTCCGGTCGGCTGCTCCAGGTCGGCAATGACCCGGAGCAGGGTGGTCTTGCCGCAGCCGGATGGCCCGATCAGCGAGACGAATGCGCCCTTCTCGATCGGCAACGACACGTCGGAGAGGGCATGGACCGGCCCATCGGCTGTCTGGAAGACCAGATCGAGGCCGCGCGCCTCGACCACCGGATGGTCCGTCGCCGTCGAACGCGTTGTGGTCGAGCTTTGCACCTTGTCCGATCCCGCTGTCGCCCCCCTTCAAGCCTAGGGGCAGGCGCCCGCGCCGCCTAGAGCCGGTGCGGGCGCCTGTCTCTTGGGCCGGATCAGCTTGCCAGCCGGTCCACCGCCTGTGCCTGCCGCGCCCGGCGGGCCTGGACGCCCTTGGCGAGTATTTCCAGCACGGCCACCGAGGTGTCCCAGTCGATGCAGCCGTCGGTGACGCTCTGCCCGTAGACCAGCGGCCTGCCGGCGGCCAGTTCCTGCCGCCCCGCCACCAGGTTGCTTTCGATCATGACGCCCATGATCCGGGTTTCGCCGGCTGCCACCTGCCGGGCCACGTCCTCGAGCACCAGGGGCTGGTTCTCCGGCTTCTTGGAACTGTTGGCATGGCTGGCATCGACCATCAGCCGCTGGTTGACCTTGCAGCGGGCCGCCTCCTGGCAGGCTGCCGCCACGCTGGCCGCATCGTAGTTGGGCGTCTTGCCGCCACGGAGGATGATATGGCAGTCCTCGTTGCCGGCGGTCGATGCGATGGCCGAAAGCCCCTCCTTGGTGACCGCCAGGAAGTGGTGCGGGCTGGATGCCGACATCACCGCTTCCGCCGCGATCCGCACATTGCCGTCGGTGCCGTTCTTGAAGCCCACTGGACAGGAAAGGCCGGAGGCGAGTTCGCGATGGACCTGGCTTTCCGTCGTGCGTGCGCCGATCGCCGCCCAGGCGACCAGATCGGCGATGTACTGAGGGGTGGTCATGTCGAGGAATTCGCAGGCCGCCGGAATGCCCAGGTCGTTGACATCGCAGAGCACGCCGCGGGCCAGGCGCAGGCCCTTGTCGATCCGGAAGCTGCCATCCAGGTCGGGGTCGTTGATCAGACCTTTCCAGCCGACCGTGGTGCGCGGCTTCTCGAAGTAGACGCGCATGACGATCTCGAGCTCGCCCGCAAAGCGCCGGCGCTGCGTGGCCAGCCGCTCGGCATAATCCAGGGCGGCCTTGGGGTCATGGATCGAGCAGGGACCGATCACCACCGCCAGCCGGTCGTCGGTGCCATGCAGGATCCCCTGCAGCGCCTGGCGTCCCTCGACCACGGTGCGGGTCGCGGCATCGCTGCGCGGCAGCTCGCGGATCACGTCCGCGGGTTTGCTCAGTTCCTTGATCTCTCGGATGCGTAGATCGTCGGTGGTCGTCGACACGGTATGTACTCCTGAAGTCGGGCCATACCGGCGGCAACAAAAAAGCCGCCAGGTTGGCTGGCGGCTGTTCCGGGTCTGCTTCGCTTACTTCATCCGATCGCGCGCACCCGTACCTCCGCCCTTGGCCTGCGGTAGCCAAAAAACGAAAAGTAGTGGTTGGTGCGCATGACGATCATCAGACGCCCATAGCCGACCTGCCGTTCGATGTCACGCAGGGACTTGCGTTCCCACCGACCTACCCAGCCTGGGCCATCGTGAGCACCGCCCGCAGCATCACCTCGCAGCCTGCCGCCAGATCCTCGGGCTTCGCCGACTCCTCCTCGTTGTGCGACAGGCCATCCTTGCAGGGAATGAAGATCATCGACGTCGGGACGTGGCGCGCCGTGTAGGCGCTGTCGTGCCCAGGGCCGCTCACCAGCTTGCGGTAGGCATAGCCGGCTTCCTTCGCGGCGGCCTCGACCGCGTCGATGCAATCCGGATGGAACTGCACAGGTGGCGAGTCCCAGAGCCGTTCGACATTCGAGGGAAGCCCGTCGCGCTCACAGGCCGATCCGACAGCCTGGCGCAGTTCCTCCTCCATGGCGTCCACGGTGGCGCTGTCCGGGTGGCGCAGGTCGACGGTGAACCAGACCTCGCCCGGAATGACGTTGCGCGAGGGCTTGGCGATCTTGATCTCGCCCACCGTCGCAACCGCAGCCGGCGCATGGCGGCGGGCGATCTCGTCCAGGGCGGTGATCACCTTGGAGGCTGCGACCAGCGCATCCTTGCGCCTGGGCATCGGCGTGGACCCGGCATGGCTTTCCTTGCCGGTGATGGTCACGTCCAGCCAGCGGATCCCCTGCACGCCGGTCACCACCCCGATCTGCTTGTCCTCGGCCTCGAGGATCGGGCCCTGCTCGATGTGCAACTCGAAATGGCACTTCCAGTCGGCCGGCTGGCAGGGACGATCTCCCTTGAAACCGATCCTCGCCAGTTCGTCGCCAAAGCTCTTGCCGTCGCGATCCTTGATCCCGTAGGCCCATTCCTTGGTGAACGCCTGGGCCCACACGCCCGAGGAGAGCATCGCCGGCGAGAAGCGCGAGCCCTCCTCGTTGGTCCAGTTCACCACCATCACTGGATGGTCGGTCTCGTATCCGGCATCGTGCAGGGTGCGGAGCACCTCCAGCCCGCACAGCACCCCGGCGACCCCGTCGAACTTGCCGCCGGTGGGCTGGGTATCGAGATGGCTGCCGATCACCACCGGGGGCAGGTCGTCCCGCTTGCCCGCCCGCCGCGCGAACATGTTGCCCATCTCGTCGACCTCGACGGTGCAGCCGATCGCTTCGACCCAGGACTGGAACAACTCGCGGCCCTGCTTGTCCAGGTCGGTCAGCGTCTGCCGGTTGCAGCCACCCTTCGGCGTGGCGCCGATCTTCGCCATCTCCATGAGCGAGTCCCAGAAGCGGCGGCCGTCGATGTGGAGATTGCTGGGCTTCGGGCTCATCGGATCTCTCGCGCTTTCCTGCACACTGCCAGCTCGAAGGGCTATGCCGCTGCAGCGCCGATGTCCAGGCCGGCCAGGCATCCCCGCCATGGAGCTGTCGCAAGACGATCATGAGACTGTCTCGGACGGGCTCCAAACCCCGGCACAGTCGATGGACAACACGGCATCATTGCGGGGGACGAGGCATGAGGCGTCTGAGGCAGCATCTGATGGTGGGCGCGGCAAGTGCCCTGGTGATGGCGGCAGCACCCGCCTCGGCCGCGTATTTCGAGCGGGTCGCGACCTTCCCCGTCTACACCAATCTTCCGGACGGTGCCGATCCGGCCACGGAGACCAGTGCGGAGATCATCACGGCCAGCCCGGACGGCATGACGCTGGTCTACAGCAACAGCCCGAACGAGCGGATCGGCTTCATCGACATCACCGATCCCAAGGCGCCCAAGCCCCTGGGCGAGATCGAGATGGATGGCGAGCCGACCTCGGTCACCGTGGTCGGCAGCACGGTCCTGGTCGGCGTCAACACCTCGGCGAGCTATACCAAACCTTCCGGCGAGGTGGTGGCGGTCGACCTCGCTTCACGCAAGGTCGCGGCCCGCTGTGATGTCGGCGGCCAGCCGGATTCGGTCGCCGCGAGCAAGGACGGCAAGTACCTTGCAGTCGCGATCGAGAACGAACGGGATGAGGACCTGAACGACGGTGCCATCCCGCAGATGCCGCCCGGCCATCTGTCGATCCTGGACCTCGACGGCGATGGCATGCCCGCCAACTGCGACAGCGCCCGCAAGGTCGACGTGACAGGGCTGGCTGCGATCGCCGGCGATGATCCGGAGCCGGAATTCGTCGACATCAACGAGGCCGGCATCGTCGCGGTGACGCTGCAGGAGAACAACCACATCGTGCTGGTCGACGCGGCCAGCGGCGAGGTGACCGGCAACTTCCCGGCAGGCTCGGTGGATCTCGACCGGATCCCGACCTCCAAGGACAAGGTGATCGAGCCGAACGGCAGCCTGAAGGACGTTGCGCGCGAGCCCGACGCGATCGGCTGGCTGTCCGGGAACCGGGTCGTGACGGCCAACGAGGGCGACTGGAAGGGCGGATCGCGCGGCTTCACCATCTTCGACCAGAGCGGCGAGGTGCTCTACGACAGCGGCAACCTGCTGGAGCATCTGGCGATCCGGCACGGCCACTACCCGGCCAGCCGCGCGTCGAAGAAGGGCGGGGAGCCGGAAGGCATCGAGGTCGGCACGTTCGGCGGCGAGGAACTGATCTTCGTCGGCTCGGAGCGGGCCAACATGGTGTCGGTGTTCGCCGATAAGGGTGCCGATGCCGCTCCCGAGTTCCGGCAGGTGCTGCCCACGGGCGTCGCCCCCGAAGGGCTGCTCGCGATCCCGGAGCGCAACCTGTTCGTGGTTGCCGCCGAGGTCGATTCGGCCGAGGACGCTGTCCGTTCCAACGTGATGGTGTACGAGTACGGGACCGAGAACCCCTCCTATCCCTCGATTGTCTCGACCGACCACGACGGTGCGCCGATCGGGTTCGGTGCCTTGTCCGGCATGGTCGCGGGGTCGGACGGCAAGCTGTTCGCCGTCTCCGACAGCTATTATGCCACCTCGAAGATCTTCGAGGTCGACGTCTCGAAGAAGCCTGCCGAGATCGTGCGGTCCATCCAGGTGACCAAGGACGGTCAACCCTTCGGCTATGATCTGGAAGGCATCGCCCTGCGCGCCGATGGCGGCTTCTGGCTGGCATCTGAAGGCAACATGGAGCGGGAGAAGAACCCGACCCAGAACATCCTGCTCGCCGTGTCCGCCGACGGTGCGGTCGAAAAGGAAATCGAACTGCCCAAGGAGATCGCGGACCAGGCGATCCGATTCGGCTTCGAGGGCGTCGCCCTCATCGGTGAAGGTGACGAGGAACGTGTCGTCGTCGCCATCCAGCGTGGCTGGAAGGACGATCCCGAGAACCACGCCAAGCTCGCCTTTTATGCTCCTGCCACTGGCGAGTGGACCTTCGTGCGGTATCCGTTGGATGCGCCTGCCGGGAAGGGCTGGGTGGGCCTGTCGGAGGTGACCGCTCTGGACGACCAGCGCCTGGCGCTGATCGAGCGCGACAATCAGGGCGGCCCGGCAGCGGCGATCAAGAAGGTGACCCTGGTCGATCTCAGCGACGTGACGCCCATGCCCGCTGGCCAGGATCTGCCGGTCGTCGACAAGACCACCGCCGTCAATATCCTGCCGGTCCTGCAGGGGCTGAACGGTTGGACCATCGAGAAGATCGAAGGGCTGGCGATGCTGCCGGACGGTCGCCTCGTGATGGTCTCCGACAATGACGGGGTCGACGACTCCCTGGGCGAGAGCCGCTTCCTCGACCTGGGGGCGCTGCCCGCCAGCAACTGACGCCAAAGCCCTGCCCACCATTGAGGATGGTGGGCAGGCTTCCTCCTCCTGCCGTCCTCAGGTGGTCAGCAGGCGATAGGCCACATAGTACTTGTAGATGTTGCGGACATAGGTCACCGGCTCGCGGCTGATGGTGCGCCCGGCCGCGATCTCGACGCTGTTGAACCAGACATCGGGGTCATAGCCCATCCGGGCCGCCTCGGTCCGGGCCGTTCTGATGCTGCTCGGGCCGGCATTGTATCCGGCGAACGAGAACAACAACCGGTCCAGCGAGGTCATGCCGGGCTCGCTGAAATAGCGGTCCTTCAGGAAGCGCAGATACTTTACCCCGGCATGGATGTTGGGCTCGAGTTCCTGGATCTCGGGGATGCCGACATTCGGATCCGCGGCGGTGGTCGGCAGAACCTGCATGACCCCTACCGCACCCCTGGGGCTGAGCTTGGACTGGTCCAGGCCGGATTCCTGATAGGCCTGGGCGGTGATCATCAGCCAGTCGAACGCATAGCGAGTGGCGTAGGTCTGGATAAAGCTCGAAATCTCCCGCAAGCGCTGCTGATCCTGTTCGGATAACGAGTTCCTGATCCAATCGATATCGCCCAGATATCTGCCGATGATCACATTGCCGATCAGGGTGCCTTTCGCGTTGCGTTCCATGAAGTCATCGATCTGCTGACGCAGCTTGGGGCTGTTCTTGCGTACCGCCCAGCCGATCTGCTGGTTGTCCCGCAGCGGAAAATCCTCGTGCACCCTGATCTGGTGCAGTGCCTGGGCCAGGAACAGCGCCTCCGGATCGTCGGCGATCGTGGCCGGGATCAGGCCGACATTGACCATTTCCAGCAGGTCCTCGACCTGAAGGTTTTCGTCCGCCGCCACCACAGGGATTGGTCGCTGTCCAGCCGCCGCCCGCTGCGCGTTCAACTCGCTCAGATGCTCGAAGAAGCTCGACGAGCGGCGCACATGCACCTCGGTCGCGAGCAGGTCCTCGAAGCTGCGCAGGACCGGCATCGCCGGGCCGGTGACCGGCAGTTCGCGCACGTCGCTCCGGAACGGCTTGGCAAAATCGACCACTGCCGCCCGCTCCGAGGTCAGGGTCAGGTTGCCGGCGGCGATGTCGGCCCGCCCTTCGAGCAGCGCCGGGAACAGGTCGTCGCGCGCTGTTGGCAGGATCATCAGGGACAGGCCGGCCCCTCGCTTGCCCAGGCTCTGACGCAGCGACTTCTCGAACTCCATCAGGAGATCATAGGTCGGCCCGATCGTATGGGGGCCGTCGAAGAAACAGGTCGCCAGCCCGAACGGCACGGCTATGCGGACAAAGCCACGCTTGATCATCCCGTCCAGGTCGCCGGTCCAGGGGGCGAGCGCCACCCGCATCAAGGGATCGATCTCGGCACTTGGTGCGCCGAAGTCCTCGCTGGCCCTCAGCCGGAACGGCAGAGCAGTCGCGGTGGCGGCCGTGAGCAGGAGGCGACGGGACAGGAGCCGGCGGGGTGGCGGCAGGGACAGCAACGTGCTCTCCGAACAACTTTCATAAATTATGAGCTAAATCCGAAGGAAGCCGCAATGTCACTTGTGGGGACAGGGCTGAGGATCAGCCGGTGAGACTCGGCGATGTGCTTTTTTGGCAGGAGCCGCACTGGAATGCTTGGTACGCCCCTTTCCCCGTGCTCATGCGGGCGCAACAGCCCCATTGGGCAGCTTGCAGCTTCACGACCTCCGCCTCTAGCCGGGGATGGCTCGCGCGACTCCAATCTCCGTCATCCCGGCCGCAAGAAAGCAGGAACGCAACAGAACGATGCGTGCCGGACAGGCCGCCTGATCTGACACCCACCTCGACAGACGGCTTGAGCGACGGCGGTCGCCAGTCAGCCCTCGTGCACGGGGCGATGCTCGATCTGGTCTTTCACCCATAGCTCCTGGATCGCAACCATCGCGACGGCGGCCAGCGGCATGGCGATCGCCACGCCCAGTACTCCGAACAGGATGCCCATGGCGATCTGCGAGACCAGAATGACGACCGGCGGCAGGTCTACGGTATGTTGCTGGATCACCGGCGTGATCAGGTAGCTCTCGATGGTCTGCACCACGACATAAAGAGCCAGGACGGCGGCGGCGATGGCCCAACCTTCGCCCAGCGCCACCAGGATCGCAGGGACGACCGACACCAGCGGGCCGATGTTCGGCACGAAGGTGAGCACGGTCGCGATCAGTGCCAGGATCAGCGCCATCGGGATCCCCAGCAGCCACAGCCCCGCCCAGGTCAGCGTGCCGACGATGCTGGCCGAGATCAGGGTGCCGAGAATCCAGCCCTCCAGCTTCTCTCCGGCCAGCTCCAGGACCTGGATGGCCCGGCCCCGATAGCGCAACGGCAGCAGACGCACGGCACCCCGCCGGTAGAGAGGCGGGTCGGCCGCCAGATAGATGCCGAGGATCAGGATCACGAATCCGCTTCCCACTGCCCCCAGGGCGCGGGTGACGGCGCCGAAACCAGTCCCCATCAACTCGACGATCCGCGAGCTGTCGGCCTCGGCAAGCTTCTGCGGGGCGTCGGCCAGCGGTCCCTCATCGGGAAGTCGCTGGGCGACGACATCCTGCAGGCGATCCCAGCTGCGGGGGGCCTGCTCCAGCAGTTCCTGGATCTGGCTGGACACCGGGCCCGCAGCGAACAGGAGGCCCCCAACGCCAAGGGCGGTGAGGAAAAGAAGGACGATCGCGAGCGAGGCCGATTCCGGCAGGTTGGTCCAGCCGGCCAGCCGACGGGTCAGTGCCCGCAGGAACACTGCCAGCAGGACACCCGCGAAGAACAGCAGCAGCGCTTCATGGACCAGCGCCACGATCCCCAGCGCCAGTGCGATCCCGATGGCCGACCAGATCGCGGTGGCCGTTCTGGATTTGTGCCGGTCCAGGGGGCTTCGGCCGACCCGGGGCTCTTGCGACATCATCAAATTCCACTCCACCCGATCGGGTTTTCGGATCGGCAACCGGGAGGCATCGCAATCGTTCCCGATCGCACATTTTGTCCGGTCCGGGAGGAGGATCTGGCGGAGGCGGTGCCTGCGAAAAGCGCCCAGGATCGTCGGTCTTGACCCGACGGAACAAGGTGCCCATTGGTCTGTGTAAGATCAGGAGGGGGAATGATCCGACTATTTGGGCCGGTAGAACGATGCCTGTGGCGCCCGATCGCGGGAAGCGCCTGATGGCCACCGTCACCCCTGTCCTGCGCCTCGAGAACATCGTCAAGTCCTTCCCCGGGGTGCGTGCCCTGCGCGGGGTGAGCTTCGACGTGCGTCCGGGCGAGGTCCATGCGTTGCTTGGGGAGAATGGCGCCGGCAAGTCGACCCTGATCAAGGCGATGTCGGGTGTGCATGCCCCGGATGAGGGCACCCTCTATGTTGACGGCCGGCCGGTGCGCTTCTCCAGCCCCCAGGAGGCTCAGGCTGCCGGCATCGCTGCGATCTACCAGGAGCTCCTGCTTTTCCCCGAACTCTCGGTCGCCGAGAACGTGTTCATGGGGCACGCCCCGCGCCTGGCCTGGGGCGGCATCGACTGGGACTCGATGCGCGAGCGTACCGCCGAGATACTGACGTCCCTCGACATCCACGATCTGGATCCTGATGCCCCGGTGGGTGCGCTGTCGGTGGGAAACCGCCAGCGCGTCGAGATCGCCAAGGCATTGTCGATGAACGCCCGCGTGCTGATCATGGACGAGCCGACGGCCGCCCTGACCGAGGCCGATGTCGAGCGGCTGTTCGGAATCGTGCGGCGACTGCGCGAACGCGGGGTGGGGATCATCTATATCAGCCACCGGCTGGTGGAGATCTTCGATCTGGCTGACCGGGTGACGGTGCTTCGCGACGGCGAGTATGTCGGCACCCATGACGTCCAGGATGTCACCGAACCGCAGCTGATCTCGCTGATGGTCGGCCGCACCATCGACCAGCTCTACCCGCATCGGCAGGCGACCCCCGGCGCCACTCTGTTGGAAGCCCGCAGTGTCGCCTTCCCCGGAACGGTCGAGGAAGCCAGCCTGACCCTGCGTGCCGGCGAGATCGTCGGCCTTGCCGGCCTGGTCGGCTCGGGCCGAAGCGAGCTCGCCCAGATCCTGTTCGGCGTCACCCCGGCGGCCTCCGGGCAGATCCTGATCGATGGCAAGCCGGTGACCATCCGCAGCCCGGCCGACGCCAAGCGCCACGGCATCGCCTATGTCCCGGAGGATCGCGGCATCCAGGGGCTGATCCGGCCGATGCGGATCCGCGAGAACGTGTCGCTGGCCATCCTGAACGACATCGCCCGTTTCTTCTTCGTGAACCGCAAGGGCGAGCAGGAGCTGGCCAGCCGGGACATCGACCGTCTCAAGATCCGGGCAAGCAGCATGGAGCAGGTGGTCGGCAAGCTGTCCGGCGGCAACCAGCAGAAGGTGGTGCTGTCCAAGTGGCTGGCCACCAATCCACGCATCCTGATCCTGGACGAGCCGACCCGCGGCATCGACGTCGGTGCCAAGGCGGAGATCCACCGGATCATGAGCGAGCTGGCCGCCGAAGGCTTGGCCGTCCTGATGATTTCGAGCGAACTGCCGGAGGTGCTTGGGATGAGCGATCGAGTGCTGGTGATGCGCGAAGGGCGCATCGTCGCCGGCTTCGACCGCGCCGAGGCGACCCAGGAGAGGATCGCCGGGGCCATGATGCGCATCAACGATGCCGATCGGGCGGCCTGAGATGGCAGCCAGCGTCGCCCTCGCGTCATCACCCACCTTGAGCACCAAGCTGCGGCGGTTCGTGTTCAGCCAGGAAGGCATCCTGCTGATCGCGATCGTGGTCCTGTTCCTGACGGTGGGCGCCTACAACCAGCGCTTTCTGTCGGCGAACAATTTGTCCTCGATCTTCCTGGGCAACGCCTACATCGCGGTGGCCGCCATCGGGATGTCGATGGTGATCGTCTCCGGCAACATCGACGTCTCGGTGGGTTCCCTGATCGGCGTCCTCGCGGTCATCTCCGGAACCCTGGCGGTCAACGGCTGGCCGCTCTGGCTGGCCTGGACCCTGCCGATCCTGGTGGGAATGGCTGTCTCGGCGGTCAACGGCTGGCTGGTCGCCTATATGAGGGTGCCGTCGATCGTCGTGACGCTGGGCATGCTCTCGATCCTGAAAGGCGGCCTGATCAGCGTCACCGCCGGCGCCTGGATCAACAATCTGCCGGACGGCTACCAGCTGGCACAGCTCCGCCCGCTGGGCGTGCCGATGGCGGTCTGGTTCATGATCGTGCTGACCGCGCTTGCGGCCTTCTGGATGCGCTATTCCGGGTTCGGCCGGTCGATCTACGCGGTCGGCGGAAACGCGGAGGCTGCGCGCCTTGCCGGGATCGACCGCAAGCGCACGGTGTTCATCGTGTTCATCATTCACGGCTTCTTCGCCGGGATCGCGGCGATCCTGTTCGCCACGCAGCTTTCGGTGATCCAGTCCACGGTGCCGCCGAACCTGGAACTCACCGTCATCACCGCCTCGGTGGTGGGCGGGGTCAGCATCCTGGGCGGGACTGGCACGGTCATCGGGTCGACCTTTGCCGCGATCCTGATCGCCGCGATCGGCTCCTCGCTCGTGTTCATCAATGTTTCCCCCTACTGGCTGCGCGCTGTGCAGGGTCTGCTGATCCTCCTGACCGTGCTGGCTGACCTCGCGCGCCGCAAGAAGCGCGCGCGGCATCGCTAGAGAAAGGTGACGCCCATGGCATCCGCCGTCGCGGCCACCGGCAATCACGAGCGCTATGCCGGACTGAAGCGCCACGAGACGATCCTGCTGTTCGTCCTGATCGCGGCGGTTGCCGTCCTGGCCTTCCGCTCCGAGCAGTTCCTGACCACCGGCAATCTCCTGAACCAGGGCCGTCTGCTGGTCGAGGTCGGGTTGATGGCCCTGCCGATGACCTTCATCATCATCACCGGCGGCATCGACCTGTCGGTCGGCTCGATCATGGGCCTGTGCGCGATCATGCTCGGCGTGTTCTGGAAGAATGTCGGCCTGCCGCTCGAACTGGCCATCGTCATGGCGATCCTCGTCGGAGCCATGGCCGGCTTCATGAACGGCTGGTTCATCACCAAGGTCGGGGTGCCGCCGCTGATCATGACCCTGGCGACGCTGGCGTTGTACCGTGGGTTGGCAGAAGGCATCAGCCAGGCCCGTTCGGTGCGAGGCTATCCCGACTGGTTCTTCCAGCTCGGCCAGGGCGAGCTGTTCGGCGTGCCGACCCAGATCTGGCTCTTGCTGTTCTTCTTCGTGGTCACCGCGATCGTGCTGACCTTCACCACCTTCGGCCGGTCGCTCTATGCGATCGGCAACAACGAGGTGGCGGCGCGCTTCTCCGGGATTGCGGTCGATCGCATCAAGATCTCGATCTACACCCTGTCCGGCATCATGGGTGGCCTTGCGGCGTGGGTGTTCGTGTCCCGGGTCAGCACCACCCGTTCCGACATGGGCACGGGCCTGGAGCTGGACGTGATCACGGCGGTGGTCCTGGGGGGCACCAGCATCTTCGGCGGTACCGGCACGATCCTGGGTACGGCCCTGGGCGTGGTGCTGATCCAGCTGCTCAAGAACGGGTTGGCGCTGTCCGGCGTGAAGGGCGATGGCACCATCGTCGTGATCGGCGTGATCCTGATCCTGTCGATCCTGGTCAGCGACCTCTTGCGGAGGCAGCGAGGCGCTGAGCATTGATGTTCCGTTCGATCCATCGAGGGAGGCTAGATAAGTGATGAAGAAGTCCCTGTTCACCCTGCTGGGGCTGGGTGTCCTGCTCGGTTCGACCAGTGCCATGGCGCAGAGCGCCTGGGACGGCGGCGATGACCTGCCGGTCAATCCGCTCGCCTGCGACGGCAGCGCCGGGGCCGTGGAAGCCAAGCCCTATGACGGCGCGCAGCCGAGCAATGCGCCGGATCGGTCCGGCAAGAACATCACTCTCGTCGACATCCCCAAGCTGATCGGCGTTGGCTATTTCGGCGCCACCACCAAGGGCATGCAGGAAGCCGCCAAGGAACTCGGCAACGTCGAGGTCACCACCGACGGGCCGACCAAGGCCAACATCGACGAGCAGATCACCTTCATCGACAACTACATCACCCGTGGCGTGGATGGCATCCTGTTCGCCGCGAACGACACGGTGGCAATTGCACCGGTGCTGAAGAAGGCCCTGGAGCAGGGCATCAACGTGATCGGCTACGACAGCAACTCGACGCCGGATTCGCGCGAGTGGTTCGTGAACCAGGCCGAGTTCAACGGCGTGGCCAAGTCGCTGATCGACAACATGGCCAAGGAGATCGGCGAGGACGGCTCGTTCGCGATCGTCACCAGCACCTTCACCACCCCGAACCAGGCGCGCTGGATCGCCGAGATGGCGGCGTATGCCCAGGCCTGCTACCCGAACATGGAGTGGCTGGAGACGGTGGAAGCCCAGGAGGACAACATCCTGTCCTTCAACCAGGCCTCGACCCTCATCAACAAGTATGGCGAGGACCTGGACGGCATCTTCGGCATGACCAGCATCGCCACCCCGGCCTCGGCCGAGGCGGTGACGCAGGCCGACATGTGCGGCAAGGTCGCGGTCGTCGGCCTTGCCACGCCGAACGCCATGCGCCCCTACGTGAAGTCCGACTGCGTGAAGTCGGTGGTCCTCTGGAACCCGGTCGATCTCGGCTATGCCGCGGTCTACGCTGCCCGGGCCGCCGCGGACGGCGATCTCAAGCCCGGCTCGACCGAGCTGGAGGCCGGAAAGCTCGGCAAGCTCCAGGTGGTCAACGGCTCCGAGATCCTGCTCGGCGCGCCGTTCGTGTTCAGCAAGGACAACATCGACGATTTCGACTTCTGAGCCGGTTGCTCAGGTCAGCTTTCTGAGCGGGCCCGGGAGGCATCCTCCCGGGCCCGTCCTTTTTCTCCGCTCCATCATCCTGAACTGACTGCCGGCGATCATCGGCGAGCCGCGACCTCGGCTACGGTCGTCTCTCCTTTCAGGAGTGCCGCGATCGTCTCGGTCATGGCAACCGGTCCCGCCACCTCGTCCCACCAGCGCCGGCTGGCCAGATGCAGCGATTCCATGCGCGCGGGAGCGTCCAGCAGCGCCTGGACCTCGCCCTCCAGTTCCTTCCAGCTTCGGATCCGGATGACCGGTGCGGAGCGATAGAACCAGTAGTCCGGGAGATCCTGGGCGATCACGATGCACCCCGAGCGCATCGCCTCGAAGAAGCGATGGGTCTCCGGCGTGGTTCCGCGTGGGACCACGCAGATCTTGGTGTCCATGATCCGTTCGGAATAGTCCTGACCGGGTGCGGACGTGCCAACCTGGTACACCTGGTTGATGCGCAAGGAGATCGGCCAAGTTGGACGATCCTGTTGGATCCCCTTCAGAGCAGCGACCATCTCCTGGCGTGCATGGAGCTTAGGTATGTTGGCCAGCCGGGCGTAGAAGGAGAAGCGGGTGACCTGGGCATTGTGCAGGCTGCCTGCGAACCACAGCAGATGAGGCCGCTCGTGAAGCGGCTTGAGCGGTAGATCGACCTGCCGGGCATATCCTAGCGGAAATGGCAGAGTACGCGCAGCCAAGGTCTGATGCCGGGCTTGTCCCATTCGTCGGATCAACGCGCGGTTCTGGAGTATGTTGCGTGCCACCCGTATCCGGTCGAGCAGCCAGGGCATGTCCGGCCGGAACCGCTCCACCGCATGCGGATGCATGCCGTAAGCCTTGAGGATCAGTCCGGCCTTCTCGTAGCGCCACGGCGTCAGCGAGCGTTCGTCACCATACATGAAGACGACACAATCTTCGTCCAGACCGTCGATGTCGTACTTGCCGTCATAGGTGATGAACCAACGGCGCTCGGTCATCCGATGGATAGAAACCAAGCGCCGTATGATGTTCAAAAAGTACTCATACCGCTCGCCGGTGCCGGTCTCGGGCATTCCAACCTGGAGGAGGTGGGATGCTCCACCGTTCCTTATGTTCCCGACAGGGATCGTGCGAGGCATGCTGGCGGTCATCGAACAGTCGTCGTCCGGTCGCCGGTCAAGCGCCGGTACGTGTCATTATCTGGATATTCTCCAGCACCAAAGGAAGCGGAGGCTCAGGCGGCCTTCGGCGCCGTATAGGTGTCGTGGTAGGACTGCATCGTACCGTACAGCACCTCGGCCAGGCTCATCCTCGGCACCCAGCCCAGCAGCCTTTCGGCCTTGCTGATATCCGGCATCCGGCGGTCGCAATCCTCGTAGCCTGCCCCGTAGAACGCATCCGCCGTCGTCACCACGATCGGGTGGTCGTTGTAGCGGGCGTCTCCGGTGATCCGCGCATAGGTCCTGCGCATCGCATCGGCCAGTTCGGCGATGGTGACTTCGTTGTTGGGATTGCCGATGTTGAAGATCTGGTTCTGGGACGTCTCAGGCCGCTCCAGCACCCGCCGGATCGCATCGACAGCCTCGTAGATCGAGACGATGGTCCTCCGGGCCTGTCCGCCATCGACCAGTTGCATCGGCTCGCCCGAAAGGAGGGCCGCCATGAAGCAGGCGAGGACCCGCGGAACGCCGTCCCCGTCACGGGTCGGGATGTAGTCCATCCTGGGCCCAAAGAAGTTCAACGGGCGGATGATCGTGAACGGCAGGCCCTCCTCATCGTGATGGGCATAGATCAGGCGTTCAGTCATCTGCTTGGCGCAGGCATAGGTCCAGCGCTGGTTCCGGATCGGCCCCATGATCAGCGGGGTCTCGTCCTCGCGCAACTCGTACAGCTCCGGATCGTCATAGGTGCCCGCCGGAAGGTAGCTGGCGATCGTCCGGCCATAGGTTTCACTGGTCGAGAAACTGACCAGCCACCGCTTGTACTTCGCGCACAGTTCGACGATCGGATAGACCTCGAACAGGTTCGCGCGGATCACGCTCAACGGGCGGGTATTGTAATCGGCCGGGTTGCAGATCGCCGCCAGATTGACCACGACGTCACATTCGCGGATCGCCCGCTCGACCTCGACCAGGGCTTCCGGCGCGTTGGCGATGCTGCGGTGGAGGGTGAAGCGCGGATTGTCGAGATGCTGCCGGATCTTTCGGTCCTCCGGGTCCCATCCTTCGATCAGATACGACTCGTCGCGCAACAGGTTGTCGAGCAGATGGCTGCCGACAAATCCCCCACAACCCAGGATGACCACACGCACGTCGTTGTCCTTTCGCGCTCGAACCGACTGGTGGCGCCCCGGCAAGCGGCCGCGTCACCCGTCCCTGACGTCGCCATCCAGGCAGACGATGAGGCGATGCCTGCCGCTCGTCCGTCGCAACCGGCATCCTGCAGGCACCGATCTGGCAGCCGCTGATGCCGAGCCGACGCTACGAACGGTCCGGGGCGCGGGTGGGCAGGAACCGGTTAGCACTGTTCCGGGACCAGTACCGGGGGATCTCTGGAGATACAACGAGACAGTTGAGAGGCAACACTTTGTTGAGCCAGTCGGAAACGTGACGTTACTGGATCCGCACAGATCAGGATCGCTCTGGAAGAATATACGTGCGAGAGTTCGCTTCTGGCGGGATGAAATTGTGGTTCGGGAAATGAGCCAGGTCAAGAATAGCATCGGGTAAGCTGTGGATATTGCCCCTGTTCTGCGCCGTACGGTCGGCATTCGGACGGTGGCCCAGTTCTCGCGCCTGACCAGGAAAGGGTGAGGGCGTAACTGGCTCGATGTCCAGGATGTCGCTTCGAGGAGGCGGGTATCGTGACGGCGTGCAAGGCCGAAGAGCCTGCCGGAAAGCGAACGACCCGGCCGGAGCCGGGTCGTTCTTCCTGGATGCTCGATCGTGCCGATCAGCCGGCGGCGGCGATCCGATCCGCGCTGGCGACCAGCGCTTCGGCCTGGCGGATCGAGGCGATGTCGATCAGGCGGCCGTCCAGGCTGACGGCGCCCTTGCCGGCCTTGGACGCCTCGTCCATCGCCACCAGGATCCGGCGGGCGCGCTCGACTTCCTTGGCCGGGGGGGTGAACACCTCGTTGGCCAGCGCGATCTGCGAGGGATGGATCGCCCACTTGCCTTCGCAGCCAAGGACCGCCGCACGGCGCGCCTGCGCCTGGTAGCCGTCCTGGTCCTGGAAGTTGCCGAACGGGCCGTCGACCGGGCGCAGCCCGTTGGCGCGCGCCGCCACCACCATGCGCGCGATCGCATAGTGCCACATGTCGCCCCAGTGGTAGGAGCGCGAGTTGTCGACGTCGGGATCGGTGAGCACGCCGTAGTCCGGGTTCGGCCCGCCGATCACGGTGGTGCGCGCCCGGGTCGAGGCGGCATAGTCCGCCACGCCGAAATGGAGGCTCTCGTTGCGCTTGGACGCCTTGGCGATCTCGTGAACGTTGGCCATGCCCAGCGCGGTCTCGACGATCAGCTCGAAACCGATCTTCTTCTTGCGCTTCATGGCGGTCTCGACCTGGGTCACCAGCATGTCGACCGCGTAGATATCGGCGGCCGTGCCGACCTTGGGGATCATGATCATATCGAGCCGCTCACCGGTCTGCTCGATCACGTCGACCACGTCGCGGTACATGTAGTGGGTGTCGAGGCCGTTGATCCGAACCGACAGGGTCTTCTGCCCCCAGTCGATGTCGTTGATCGCCTGGATGATGTTCTTGCGCGCCTGTTCCTTCTGGTCGGGCGCCACCGCGTCCTCGAGATCGAGGAACACCACGTCGACCGCCGACTGCGCAGCCTTTTCGAACATTTGTGGCGAGCTGCCGGGCACGGCCAGTTCCGAGCGGTTCAGCCGGGGCGTGCATTGCTCGACGATCGTGAAACTCATGCTTCCTCTCCTACGCGGTCGTCTTCCACCCTACGCCACCAAGGGTCAGGACTCCGCCGGTTTTTTGGTGGATCTCGCGAGCGGGTGATGATCGGTCACCACGGTCGCCAGGTGCTCGGGGTGAACATGCGTGTAGATCTGCGTCGTCGCAATGTCGGCGTGACCCAACATGGTCTGCACGGCCCTCAGATCCGCCCCGTGAGCGAGCAGATGGGTGGCGAAGGCATGGCGCAGGACATGCGGCGAGATCCTGTCCGGATCGATCCCGGCCTCCGGCGCCAGCCGTTTCAGCATGAACAGGACATGCTGCCGGGTGAGATGGCCGCTGGCGCCCGTGGAAGGAAAGAGCCGGTTCTTCCGATCGGTCGGCCGGATCTCCAGCCAGCGTGCCAGCGCTTCCCGGGCGAACCGGCCGACCGGGACCATCCGCTCCTTGCCACCCTTGCCCCGCACCAGCAGGGCGGACCGGTCCGGGGTGAAGGCGCTCAGGGTCAGCCCGACCAGTTCGGACACGCGCAAGCCGGAGGCATAGGCCAGTTCCAGCAGGCAGGTCAGGCGCAGGCCCTCAGGTCCCGCCTTGGTCCGCGCCACGGCAAGCAGCGCCTCGACCTCCTCCTCGGCCAGGACGCGCGGCAGCGCGCGCTGGCGGCGTGGCCCGTCCACCGAAAGCGTCGGATCGTCCGGGCGGTGCCCTTCAAGGTGCAGGAAGCGGTGGAATTGCCGGATGGCGGCCAGCCGGCGCGCCTGGGTGGTGGCCTTCAGGCCGGCGTCGGCGGTGGACTGCAGGAATGCGCGGACATCATCCTCGTCGGCATCGGCTTCGCTGCGCCTCCGCGTCCGAAGGAAGGCAAGCCAGCCCTCCAGGTCGTTGCGATAGGCGTCCAGCGTGTTCCTGGAGGCGCCGCGCTCCACGGCCATCATCTCCAGGAAAGGAGCCAGAGATGAGCGGATTTCAGGCATGGAGCCGGGCAACCACCATGTTGGAGGCGATCGCCCGCGCATCCATGGCATGGTCCTGCTCCACCAGGGCCGCGAGGCCACGGGCGAACACGGCGGGATCCTGGCTTTCCAGATCCACCAATCCCCGGGCCAGGTCGAGGGCAGGTGCGCCGGCCGTGGCCGGACCGGGATCATGTCGGATCCTCTGCCAGGGAGCGGAAAGCTCGATACCCTGGCCGGCCAGTCCTGCCGCCAACCATGCCGCATCCACCGGATCATACAGGCCTGCCGGCGAGGCCGGCATGCGCGAGGGGTCGATCAGCCCGGCGAGGATCATCAGCACGGCCGTGCGGTCGGCGGCGTCTCGCCCGCCCTGGCGCTGGGTCTCCAGCATGTCGAACCAGGTAAGGGCAGCGCCCTCTTCGCCCGCAGCGACCAGGATGGCGGCCAGCGTGGGCGCCTCCGGGGCGAGCGCGACCCGCGGCGCGATCGCCGCCACCAGCGGCGCCAGCTGGGGTAGGAGGTCCAGCCGGGCCGCCGGGTCCTCCGTCGACTGCCAAAGCGCGACAACCGCTCGTGCCCGCTCGCTCGGGTCGCCGATCGCGCGGAGACGGTCGGCCTGGGGACCAACGGTGGTCGGTCGTCCCTCAAGCGTGGCGATCCAAGCGCGCGCCTGGGCGCGCAGGCTCGGGCTGCTGACCGGATCCTGCGCCACCCGCCGAAGGGCTGCATGACTGGCTGAGGCGAGGGCTTCATCCGGGACCGGGATCTGCAGATGCTCGGTCAAGGCGAGGTCGACGGGCTGAGCCGGCGCGCTCCACTCCACTTCCTGGACGGTACCAAAGCCGAGCGCCACGGCTGCCAGGGCAGCGAACGGCTGGGTACGCAGGCTGTCGGTTTCCCCGAGCGCATTGAACAGCACGAGGGCGGTATCCAGGTCGCCCTGCCGGATCGCGCAGAACAGGTTGATCTCGCCCAGGCCCGGCGTGAACCCATCTCCATGGCGCGCAAGTTCGCAGGCATCGTGGTCGTTGCCCTCGGCAAGGGCCAGGCCAGCTGCCGCAGGGGCGAGAGTGGGGGTGCGCAAGGCGGAGAACCCCGCCTCGTCGGCCAGGGAGCGGGCTTCCGCTGTCTGGCCGAGCCGGATCAGCTGACGCAAGCGCAGGTCGAGCAGGGCTCCGGGAGGCTGGCTTTCCGGCGTAGGCAACTGCAAGAGCGCCACCTGCAGGTCGCGCGCGCGCCGGCTCAACGGCTCGGGCGGCAGCCTGTTCAGCGCCGCCATGACCATCTCCGGGGAGGTGTCACCCCAGCCATCCGACAGGTCGGTGGCCGAACCGGCCCCGGCGGCATCCGCGGTCGGGGCATGCAGTTCCCGGACGACGATGTCCGGAACGGCCGGAACCCGGACTGTCGGTATATCCGGTTCCTGGTCCTGGAACAGGGGTCTCGGCTGGCCATGGGACGTGGCGGTCACGCCAAGGGACAGCGCCAGGGCGAGCAGGGCCGCCCGCATGGTCAATTGGCCAGCCTGTCGTCCGGGATCAGGACCTCGACCGGTTGGCGGGGGGCAGGGACGTCCCAGAACATCAGGAAGGCCACCCCGCCCAGGATCCCCGCCAGCAAGATCACGATCAGCGCCCGAACTAGTGCAGCCATCGCTCCGCTTCACAACCCAGGCCTTCGGATTTTCGTCCACCCCGGGCTTGCCGGACACGACGCCAGCCGGTTTATATCGGCGACGTCCCGCCCGTTCAACGTTGACACGAAATGACCAACCACGAAGCGCGCCAAGAAGCCGCTCCGAATCTCGACCTCATCGCTCTGCACAAGCTGAAGTTGACCCGTCATGTGGTGCTGGTCGGCCTGATGGGCGCTGGCAAGTCGGCCGTCGGCCGCCGGATGTCGACGCTGCTGGAGGCTCCGTTCATGGATGCCGACGATGCCATCGTCGAGGCAGCCGGCATGTCGATCCCGGACATCTTCGCCGGCCACGGCGAGGCAGAATTCCGGGCGCTCGAGCGGCGGGTGATCGCTCGCCTCCTCATCGGGACGCCGCATTTCCTGGCCCTGGGCGGGGGCGCGTTCATCGATCCGCTCACGCAGGAGCGGGTGGCCGCCCGGGGCTTCTCGGTATGGCTGCGCGCCGACCTGGACACCCTGGTGGCCCGCACCGGCCGCAAGAAAGGGACGCGGCCGCTTCTGGATGCCGGCGATCCCAGGGCGATCCTGGCCGACCTGATGGAACGGCGCCATCCGTTCTATGCCAAGGCGGACATGACCGTGGACACGGGCGACCAGCCGCTCGACATGCTCGTCCTCGACCTCGTCCGGCGTCTGGTCGACGCAGGAGTACTTGCATGACCCGAACTGTCCATGTCCCCCTGGGCACGCGCGCCTATGACGTGAAAATCGGCGCTGGTCTGCTCGACCGGGCCGGGCACGAGATCCGCGAACTCCTGCCCTCGAGAAGACTGGTGGTCGTCACCGACGAGGCGATGGCCGGAACGCCGCACCTGGCCCGACTGGAGGCCTCATTGGCCGAAGCCGGCCTGTCCTTCCGTACGGTGACCGTGCCGCAGGGGGAGGGCAGCAAGAGCTGGGCGGTGCTGGAACGGGTCTGCGAGGCGGTGCTGGAGCCTGGCATCGACCGCAAGACCGCGATCCTGGCGCTTGGGGGAGGGGTGGTCGGCGATCTGGCGGGATTCGCCGCCTCCATCCTTTTGCGTGGCCTGCCCTTCGTTCAGGCGCCGACCACGCTGCTGGCGCAGGTCGACAGCAGCGTCGGTGGCAAGACCGGCATCAACGCCCGTTCCGGCAAGAACCTGGTCGGGGCCTTCCATCAGCCGCGGGTGGTGCTGATCGATCCTACCACCCTCGACACCCTTCCGGTGCGCGAACTGCGGGCCGGCTATGCCGAGGTCGCCAAGTACGGGCTGATCCGCGACGAGGCATTCTTCGCCTGGCTGGAAGAGCACGGGCAGGGCGTGATCGACGGCGATCAGGAGGCGCGCACCCATGCCATCGAACGCTCCTGCACGCTCAAGGCCGAGATCGTCGGCGACGACGAATTCGAGACGAAAGGCGGTCGTGCGCTGCTGAATTTCGGCCATACTTTCGCCCATGCCTACGAGAATCTGTCCGGCTATGGCGGGCGCCTGCTCCATGGCGAAGCAGTCGGCATCGGCATGGTCCAAGCCACCGAACTGTCGGTGCGCAGCGGACATCTGCCGGCCGGCTCGACTAGCAGGGTGCGCCGCCACCTGCAGTCGCTCGGGCTCAAGGTGTCGCCCGGCGAGGTGACCAATCAGGGATTCGCTGCGGACGCCATGCTGACCGCCATGCGGCGCGACAAGAAGACGACCGACGGCACCATCAACTTCGTGCTGCTGCGGCGTCTGGGCGAGGCCTTCACCAGCAGCGCGGTGGACCCGGATGTCCTGCGCGAGCTTCTGGACCGGCCAGTGTGACCGCGGCAGCGTTCCGCCTTCGGAGCGCACGGCTGGACCTGCGGCCGGCCGGGCCCGGCGACGTCACCGAGATCTTCCCCGCCATCACGCCGACGCTGACCCGCTTCCTCAGCTTCGATCCTCCGGCATCGATGGAGGAACTCGCAGCGATCGTGGCGTTCTGGCCCTCCTCGATGGCGGCGGGCCACGAGATGCATGTCGCCATCCGGCACCTCCAGGACGGGAGGTTTCTCGGGCTCTGCGGGCTCCATGCCATGCAGGAGCGCCTGCCCGAACTCGGGATCTGGATCCGGGAGTCGGAGCATGGCCAGGGATATGGCCGGGAGGCCATCGCCGCCTTGGCCGAGTGGGCTTTCGCGACGCTGAAGCCGGATGGGCTGCTCTATCCGGTCGCCGAGCAGAACGGGCCGAGCCGTCGCCTGGTCGAATCGATGGGCGGTGCGATCATCGGCGAGCGCCTGCATCCCAAGTACCGCGCCCTGGTCTATCGGATCGAGCCACCCAGGAGTTCAGCCAGGAGTTCAGGATGAACGCGTTGTTCGATCTTTCCGGCAAGATCGCCCTGGTGACCGGGGCCTCGCGCGGGATCGGCGCTGCGCTGGCGCGAGGTCTGGCCGCGGCAGGCGCCGACGTCGCGGTGACCGGGCGGGAGGTGGCGCGTCTGGCCGCCACCAGGCAGGCGATCGAGGCGGAGGGGCGCCAGGCGTGGGCCGTGCCGGTCGATGCATCCTCGGTGGCGGACATCGATGCCGGGATCGCCAGGCTCCTGGACGAGGCCGGGCGGATCGACCTGCTCGTGAACAATGCGGGCATGGAAGAGGTCCGGCCATCGCTCCAGGTCGACGAGGCTCTGTGGGACCGGATCGTCGACACGAACCTGAAGGGTGCCTTCTTTACCGCCCGGGCGGTGGCGAAGGGCATGGCCGAACGGAAGTCGGGCGTCATTCTGAACGTGGCTTCGCTCACCTCGGAGGTGGGTGTCCCGACCGCCACGCCCTACGGCGCCTCCAAGTCTGGCCTCCTCGGGATGACCCGCGCTCTCTCGACCGAATGGGCGCCCTTGGGGATCCGCGTCAACGCGATCGGCCCGGGCTACTTCCGCACCTCGCTCACCGAGGCGTTCTATGCCGATCCCGGCTGGCAGCAGGCGATGCTCGCCAAAATACCGCAGGGCCGGTTCGGCGATCTGGACGATCTGGTCGGTCCTGCCGTCTTCCTCTGCTCGGACGCCGCGCGCTACGTTACCGGCCAGTGCCTGTACGTGGACGGGGGCTTTTTAGCTTCCATCTGACGTGGATCGAGGAGCGGACCCATGATCGAAGTCTTCGACCCCGCGGGCGTGCACCGGCCGGCTTCCGCCTACAGCCAGGGAGCCCTGGTGACCGGGCCTGGGCGATGGCTGCACGTGTCCGGGCAGATTGGTGTCCGGGTCGACGGCAGCGTGCCGGAAGGCGTCGGAGAGCAGATGGAACAGATGTGGGATAATCTGTTCGCCGTGCTGGCCCATGCTGGCATGGCCGCTCGCGACATCGTCAAGATCACGGTGTTCCTGGTCGACCAGCGCGACGTGAAGCTGTGGCGGCAGATCCGTGACCAGCGCATGGACGGCCATGCCTGTGCCGCCACGCTGCTGATCGTGCGTGGCCTGGCCAGCCCGCAACTGCACTGCGAGATTGAAGCCGTCGCTTTCCAGCCGGTCTGAGGTCGACATGTTCCCCGAGGCACAACTCTTCGCGGTATTTCTGGGGGCGGCCGTGCTGCTGGCGGTTACCCCCGGCCCCGACACCATGTTCGTCGCGGCCAACAGCCTGCTGGGAGGGGTGCGCAGCGGGCTGACCGCCTGCCTGGGCATTCTGGTCGGCAATATCGGCCACAGCCTCCTGGCGGCGGTGGGCGTGTCTGCCCTGATCGCCGCGTCACCTGCCGCGTTCGACGTGCTGCGTTGGCTGGGCGCCTTCTACCTCGCCTGGATCGGTCTGCAGGCTCTCAAGGCGGCATGGCGGAACTGGCAGGGCGGACAGAAGCCGGATCCCACCCAGCCCGTGCGGGAACTTCCCGGCAGCTGGACCGTGTTCACCCGCGCCATGCTGACCAACCTTGCCAATCCTAAGGTCATCATGTTCTTCGTGGCGTTCCTGCCCCAGTTCGTGTCGCCACTGCGAGGCAGCGTCGCCATGCAGACTTTCGTGCTGGGCATGACCTTGAATCTGATCGGCATCGTCTGGCTGATGGGGATCGCCGCCTTGACCGGCTGGATGGTCGACCGCTTCTCCAGGGTCCGCTGGGTGACAGTCGCCCTCGACGGGCTGTCCGGCCTGTTCTTCCTGGGCCTTGCCGTCAAGCTGTTCCTGACCGAGCGGCGGGTATGACGGAAAGGCCGGCTTGCGGGCTGGGTGGCCGGTGCCACTGAGGCCACGGCTCCTCCGGCGCCGGGTCCGCCCGCTGAGTGTCTATCTGGGGGTGATGGTGGTCAGCCTGCTCCTGGTGGTGGCGCTGTCCCTGGTCCTGTTCACCTACCTGCAGGGCCGGCACCTCGCCCACCTCATGGCCCTGGAAGAGATGCGGGTGGCCGGGGAGCGGATCGGTACCGAGTTCGATCATCTCCTGGACGCACCGGAGATGGTCACGGTGATGGCCAGCGTGTCGGGCCTGGATCTTGTCGCTGATGCGGATCGGATCGCCTTCGCCCAGGAGGCCCTGGACCAGCTGCCCCAGATCGATTCGATCTATATCGGTCGCAGCGACGGCAGCTTCAGCCAAGGTGTCGCCCTGGATGAGCCCGGCAGCGCATGGCGGAAGGTGACAGGAGCCCCGTCCGACGCTGCCTATGCATTCCGGAGGATCCACCAGGACCCCGTCCGGGGCAGGGTACAGAGCTGGCGTTTCCGGGACGCTCAAGGCCAGACGGTTGCAGACGCGCCGCCATCTCCAAGCGATTTCGACCCGCGGACACGCGGATGGTTCAAGGAAGCGCAGCACCAGGCTGCCCCGGTTCTCAGCCCGCCATACCGGATGGCATCCACTGGCGACCTGGGGGTCACGATCTCCAGGCGTCTCGTCGAGGATCCGTCGGTGGTGGTCGGCACGGACGTCCTGCTGGAGACGCTCGGCCATTTCCTCCAGGACAGGCGGATTTCAGATCATGCGCGGGCTTATCTGTTCGATCCGGACGGTGTGCTGATGGCCCATTCGGATCCGAAGGTGATGGGGCTGATCGGCGCCAACCTCGACGGCGTCCAGGCATCGTCCTCGCTCCAGGCAGCCGACCCGATGCTGCCGATCGTGCAGGCGCGCCTTACGCGCAAAGCTGCCAATCCAACCAACGAGGTCGCCTTCGAAGAGGAGCCTTGGCTGATCGAGGTGGTGCCTTCGGTCGGCCAGGACATGCTTGCCCGCTACGCGGTGGTCGTGGCCGCTCCGCTTTCCGACTTCACGGCGCCCAGCGAGCGCTTGGCCCGCAACGGCCTGCTGATCTCCGCGGCCGTGATCGCCCTCGGCGTCTGCGTCGCTGTGCTGGTAGCGTGGCGGCTGGGACGCTCGCTGACGGGCCTGACCGACGCCGCACGACGCCTGGGCGACCTGGATTTCCAGCCCCGACCCGTGGTGGGATCGCGTGTCCTGGAGATCACCACGCTCTCCCAGGCGCTGACGGCTGCGCGCCATGCCATCCAGACCTTCGCCCTCTATGTTCCCCGCGAGATCGTAAGCCGCATCGTCGAGAGTGCCGGAATCCATCGCCGGTTCGGCCGGCGCCAGGAGGTGACCGTCCTGTTCACCGATATCCGCGACTTCACCACCATCTGCGAGAGCAACGACCCGGAAGACGTCGTCGAGATGCTCTCGGCGTATTTCGACCTGCTCAGCGCAGGCGTCTATGCCCATGGCGGGGCCATCATCCAGTTCCTGGGCGATTCCATTTTCGCCTCCTGGAACGCGCCCACGCCCGATCCGGCCCATGTCGACCATGCCTGCGCCTGCGCGCTCGATCTGGCCGAGAGGATCCAGGCCTTCAACCTCGCCCAGGCGGCTGCAGGCAGGCCTGTCTTCATCACCCGGCTGGGGCTGCACACGGGGCACGCCGTGATGGGCAGCGTCGGGTCAACCAACCGGCTGCAGTACACCGGGATGGGCGACACGGTGAACGTCGCCTCCCGCCTGGAGGGCCTGAACAAGCAGTTCGGAACGACGATCCTGGTGAGCGAGGCGGTCCGGAAGGGATGCAGGCAGGACTTCCGGTTCCGCTCGCTGGGCGAGGTTCCACTGAAGGGCCGCCTGGAGCGCCTGGAGGTTCACGAACTCGTGGCTGATCCGCCTTCAGGACCAGGCGGTACTGCGGTTGTCGAGCATGGCTTCCAGCGGGAGCCGTCGACCGGGCGAGAGGCTTCCGGACGTCACCAGCAGGTGTAGCCGCCGTCCACCAGGAGCACCGTGCCCGTGCAGTAGCTTGCCGCATCGCTGGCCAGGAACAGGACGGCGTGGGCGATCTCGTCCGGCTCGGCGAAGCGCTTCATCGGGGTCATCTCCTCCCAGACCTCGACCCACTCGCGCTTGCCCAGCCCAAGCCTGGTCATCTCGGTGAGGGTATAGCCGGGGGCGACCGCGTTCACCCGGATCCTGAATGGCGCCAGTTCGACCGCCAGCGACTTCACCATCTGGTGCACCGCCGCCTTGCTGGCGTTGTAGTGGGCCTGCGGCTGCGGCTTGTCGACGGTGAAGCCGGAGTTCGACCCGATCGCGACGATGCTGCCGCCGCCATGCTTGGCCATGTGGCGGGCAAAGGCCTGGTTGGTGAAGAACATGGCGTTGACGTTGACGTCCTGGACCTCCCGCCATTCTTCCGGAGAGATGTCCAGGACATCGGTGTTCGGGTTGATGCCGACGCAGTTGACCAGAATGTCGACGCGGCCAAAGTCGGCCAGGATCTGTTCGACCGCCCGCGTGGACGCCTCCGGCTTGCGCAGGTCCGCCGGATAGAAAATCGAGCGCCGCCCGGTTGCGGCGACTTTCTCGGCCGCTGCTGGGCCGAGTTCGGCGTTCAGGTCGATCAGGGCGACGTCGGCGCCGGCACCGGCAAGCAGTTCCGCCACCGCAAGGCCGATGCCGCGGGCCGCCCCCGTCACGGCGGCGACCTTGCCATCCAGGCGAAACCGGGCGAGCGCATCCATCGTCATTTCCCTGAGGTTGCCGAGTTCAGTCTGTGGTGAACGGCCTTGGATCCATGAAGCGTTCCAGAACGTTCCAGGTGATCTTCGACACGTTGTTGTCGCAACCGTTCGGCAGGAGCGCCCCGCACCAGGCGATCGAGCCCGTGGCAAAGATGGCGCCGCCCGCGGCGGTCTCGCCGAACGCCATGTCCGCGCGCACCTGGTCGTTCTGGTCGCCGCCCAGTGCTGGCGGCACCACGCCGAACTCCTCGTTGACCAGCATCATCATCGAGCTGTGGCCCTCGGAGGAAGCCAGCCGCAGCATGTTCGGCGGCGAGCCGAGGTCGGTGTTGATGCAGTCCAGCTCGATGCCGGCAGCACCGCCGCCGATCAGGCCGAAGTCGCCGATGATCTCGTCCGGCACGTCCTTGAAGATGAAGGAAGCGCGCGGATTGTCCGCGTCGGGTGCCCGCCGGTAGTAGGAGCTGACGTCGAAGCCCTGGGCAACGAAGCCGATGCCGGCCATCACGTTGGGCGCCCGGCCGATCCGGCGCCACAGGCCGCCATACTCGCCGTTGAACGACTGGAAATACTCGCCGGGCTCGGCGATCCAGGGGCGGATGCCGTCCTCGGCGCGGCGCAGCTCGATCACGCCGTCTAGCGTGTCATGGAAGCCGACGCGCCAATACCAGCCGTTGCCGCCCATGTACATCAGCCGCCCGCCGCGATCGACCCAGGCCTTCATCGCGTCCCAGGCCTGCGTGGAATGATATTCCGGGTGGGTGCCGGTGAGAATGACCTGATAGTCCTTGATCAGCTCGTAGCCGTCATGGTGCAGGTCCTCGTCGGTCACGATGTCGTAGTCGACGCCCTTCTGGTCCAGCCAGTAGAACAGGTGGGTGTCGGCATTGTACTGGTACAGCGCCGAGCCATGGCCGCCCAGCCAGGAATGGTAGCGGCTGGTGAAGTTCAGCACCGGGCGCAGGCGGCTGGAATAGCAGACGCCGGAACCGTCGGCATGGCTGTCGTAGAGCGACCCGCCGAGTTCCGGATGGTAGTACATGTACATGTCGGAGTGGCCGAACGGCAGCAGCCGGTTCATCAGCGCTTCCGCCCCACGCGCGGTGATGTGCTCGCCGTGGTTGGCATAGGCGATGTAGGCGCAGGTCGGCGCCAGGAAGGCCACCTTGGGGCGCTGGCCGCGGTTCTTGCCGCGCGGCGGACGCACGAAGAACGCCAGATAGTCCTCGCGGGTGGCCTGCTCGTCGCTGTCGCCGCAATGGACATGCAGGGCGTAGGCGCCGCTCTTGAAGTCGTCCGGCAGGGTGAAGGCGACGGAGGTCTCCCAGCCGGCGTCGTAGATGTCGTCGCGGTGGAAGTGGATCGCACCGTAATGCTCGGGTTTGCGGGTCCAGTCGTGCTGCTCGCCCGTCCAGTTCCAGCCCTTCATGGCCCGGGTCGGCAGGTGGACCAGTTCGCCGTCCAGCCGCGATGGCCCGAGATCGACGGTGCGGGTGGTGCGCATCTCCCTGGTGAAGTCCCAGCGCGCGATCAGCCCGGTGTCGTGGACGAACGGCACGCCCGAACCCAGCAGCGGCAGGTAGCGGTCCAGGCCATGGATGCCGGAGACGAGAGCCGGGCTGTCGATCTTGCCGTCATAGTGGCGACCGATGAAGCCGTCCGCCTCGGGCGAACCTGCCAGCAGGAAGGGAACTGCCAGGGGCGTCGGCCGGGTCTCGGCCGTCCCGTCGACCCGGTCAGCGTCGTGGACCAGCGGATAGTGGCGCAGCGGTTCCTGGATGAGGGTCACGCGGCCGCTGGCCGGGTCGTAGCCGACGGCGATGCGGTACCATTGCCGGACCAGCATCGGCTTGCCGGTGGCGACCCGTGCCGTGCCGCTGCCATCGCCACTGACGAAGGCCAGCCTGCCGCCGTCCACCAGTTCGATCCGGAACCCGGCCTGCCTCTCTTCGTCCCACTGTGCGGCCAGCGTCTGGTCGCCGCGATCGGTGAGGGTGGGCCAGATCGTGGCGAAGAAGGTGAAGGCCTGATCCGCCAACGGGGGCATGGCCGGCACGGTCATGTAGGAGCCGGGATCGATGCGCTGCCGCCTGGCCGGGTAGCTGCCGTCGATCGAAGTCGGCACATGGGGCAGCTTCAGGCCGGGGCCTTCCGGGTTGCAGTCGCCGTTGAGGACCCGGACGATCCGGGCATCGAAGCGATCGCCCTCCTCGACCGAGACCTGGAAGGAGATGGTCTCGCCTGGGGCGACGCTGTAGCGGTCCGGATAGCCGACGATCTTGAGCATGCGCTGTCTCTTACCTGGCAAAGGCTTCTTGGGTTCGTTCGTGCAATCGCCGAGGCGGCAGCTAGTCCTTGAAGGGCAGGTTGATGTTCTCGCCCGTGTGCAGGAGCCAGCGGCGGCGGAAGATCTCCCACTCCGCTTCCTCACGGCTCGTGAAGACCGGGCCATCCTCGATCGTGATCGGATCGCGGCGATCCGCCGGCATCTCGCCCAGGACCCATTTCTCGAACGGCTTGAGCACCACCAGGATCACCTGCCGGCCGCTCTTGTCGGTGCGCAACGTGTTGAGGACCCGCTGCAGCCCCGGGCTGTGGGCGCCGATCGGCTTTTTGCGCATCTCTTCGATATACTGCCGGTCGACCGCCGGATCGATCTTGTAAGGCACCCGTCCCTCCTTGCGAGATTGGCCGGCACGACGCTCGGCACTTCCTGTCGGCAGGCGCGGCGCGGCGCGGCGGGAGCGCGCCGTCTTCCAGTCCGGCATCGATGCCGACAGACTGCCGGTTTCGCGGTCGGCTCGACCCGGGGCCTCCGGAACAAGCCCTGCTCTGGTCCGTGCCGACGGCGTCGAGAGTGGCACCAAATGCACAAGCCGACGAGATGGAAAAGCCCAGATAAACCACAAAATCGCACGTCTGGAGTGTTCGATCTTGTGCGAATGCAGCCGCTTTGCTGGCTGGGCCCCAAGCAGCTTCCGAAACGCAAGAAGCCCCGGCGCGAGCCGGGGCTTCCGTTTCAAGGCCGGCCTTTCCAGCTGGCCATCAAGGGAGTGGCGTTCAGCCGGCCTTGCGCATCTCCGCGTCGATCTGGTCGATCTGCGCGACCTTCTTGCCCGAGCGCTCCGCCTGGAACTCGTTGGAGAGATAGATGTCGGCCAGCATCTTCGCGACGGAAGGGCCGGTGATCTGGGCGCCCATGGTGATGACCTGGGCGTTGTTGGAAGCGATCGCGCGCTCGGCGGTATAGGGATCGGTCACGCAGACAGCGCGCACGCCCGGCACCTTGTTGGCCACGATCGCCATGCCGGCGCCGGTGCCGCAGACCAGGATGCCGCGGCTGAACTCGCCGGCGGCGACCTTCTCCGCCAGCCGACGGCCGACGCCGGGATAGTCGACCGGATCGCTCGTGTTGGTGCCGATGTCGACCACCTCGTGACCCTTGGACTTCAGGTGCTCGACCAGAATGTCCTTCAGCGGCAGGCCCAGATTGTCCGCTCCGATCACGACCTTGCTCACGCTGCTCTCCTTCAGTGCGCGTAGTGGAAACGCTGCCAGTCGACACTGAACTCGTGGTCGCGACTGATCGCGTCGATGATCGCACATGTGAGGGGCATTTGCTGCTTCGCAAGCGCCCCCTCGCGCATCATGTTCTCCAGGGTCGGCCCGGCGGACAGCGCCAGCTCGGCGCCCTCCACCGTCTCGTCCTTCATCTTCTCGGCCTTGGCCTTCGAATAGCGCCAGCCGGCGCCGAGCAGACGGCCCATCCGGCTGTTCCGGCCGCCCTGCACGGTGACGTAGAGGTCGCCCGTACCCGCCAGGCCGTGCACCGAACTGTCGCTGCCGCCGACCAGGGCGTTGATCTGCCTGAGCTCCAGGAGCGCCTGCGCGAACAGGCCGGCGGCGATGTTGTGCATCTGCGCGCCGTTTTCCGCGCCGCCCTGGCGGTCGAGCATCCCGACCGCAGCGCCGATGCCGAGTGCGTAGAAGTTCTTCAGCGCGGCGCACACCTCGGTGCCGACCACGTCCCGGGACGGCCGCGCGTGGTAGTAGGGTGCTGCCACCAGATCCAGCAGGCGGCGCAGCGTCGCTTCCTCCGGATGGGCGAACACCACCGAGGTGTCGCGCCGGACCGCGAGCTCGCCGGCAATGCAGGGGCCGCCGACGCCGCCGGTCGGGCATTTCAGGGCTTCCGCCACCGGGTCGGTCAGCGGGCGGATGTTCTTCCCGTCCGTGTCCAGGCCCTTGGTGAGCATCATCACCGGCCGCGGGCCCGGCAGGACCGGCGCCAGCAGGTCGGTGGCCCAGGTGACGCCTGCCGTGCTCACCCCGATCACGATCAGCTCGATCTCGTCGGAGACCGCCTGACCGATCTCGTGGTGATGGAAGGTCCGGACGTTCCGGGGCAGGGGCGCGTTCAGCCGCGGGTGGACCCCATTCTGACGAAGCGCGTCGATGGTCTGGGCGTCGATGGGCGTGCCGACCAGGCGGACGTCGTGGCCGGCATCGGCCAGTGGCAGCGTGAACGCGCTGCCCATCACGCCCGCGCCCAGGATCAGTACCGTCGCCATGTCATCCCTCGTGTTCGGCGAACCCTTCCAAGAAGTCGAGGTCGCCGGCCAGGTCCAGGAACGACCAGCGGTCCCGGACGTCGCGGGCGTTGAGCACGGCCCGGCGGTAGAAGCAAGGGGCGATCCCGATGCCTGCCGCCGTGGTCGCGGTGCCGGATGCGGCATAGGCGGCAACCAGTTTTTCCAATGGCAACATGATTGCCAGCAGTTCCGAACGCAGCTCCGGCCAGCTGCGCTCGAGGCGTTCGTTCATGGCGCGGGTCTGTTCGGCATCGAGCGCCTTGGCGTGGGCGACCTTGACCATCTCGTCGCCGGATTTTCCGTGCAGGCGACGAATTTTCTCGTCGTCGATCTGGCGTACCTGCAGGGGCGGCAGGGTCTCGAGCGCCAGGATCCGCGCCTGGAGCCGGCTGGCGGTAAGCGTCGCGACGCCGACCTGCTCGCCATGCAGGGTCCCGGGATGCGGATCCGCGAACATGTCGATGTAGTGGCTGATGGAATGCTCGGCCATCGAGCCGGAATGGCTGGTGTGGGTGAACAGCACGCCGAAGCCGCCCAGCGTCAGCATGTCGGTGAGCGCCCGCATCGCGACCAGATCGCCCTTGACCAGGCCCTCGGCACGCTCGAGCAGGATCGGTTCGTAGGGGGCCTGGATGTCGAACGGCCCCTGCTCGTAGACGGTGCCGAGCAGGCGGTGCGACAGCAGCCAGTCCACCTGGGCGGAACTGCGGCAGACCGCGTCGCCGAAGCCCGCACGAATCATCCGCACCGGTGCCGCCGCTAAGACCGACAGGTCATAGAACACGCCGCGGGGCGCGTGGCTCTTCAGGGAAAGCTTGTAGCCATCCCGGGTGATCGAGGCGGTCGAGGTGACGTAGCCGTTCATGGACGGGGCGGTGCCGAACACCGCGCAGCCGCGCCCATCGGCAAACGTCACGTGCTTGCACAGGTCGTTGATCGTGCCGGAGCCCACGGCGACCAGTCCGTCCACATGGCGGGACTTGTCCTTCAGAATGGCAGCGTTCTTCTCGTCGGCCTTGGGGTGCTCCAGGAGGATCGCTTCCGAGTTGGGCAGGGCCGCCTGGATGCGCCTTCCGGCCACCTCCCAGGTGTTCTCGTCGGCGACGATGCCCAGCCGCTCGCCCAGACCCAGGCCGGACAGAAGCTCGGCTTCCTGGCCGGCGGTGCTCTCGGTGGTCACCACCTTCTGCAGGCTGCAGGGAACGGTCTTGCCGGTGGTACGGTCGACATAGCGGCCGTGGACGAACTCCTGGATGAGCGGGTCGGCTCCGGTCACCGGCTGGATCCTTTCTGCTTGAAGGCGGCGAGATCGGCGTAGATCGAGCGGAGCTGCGGGTACAGCCGCTCGAACAACGCCAGCAACTCGCGATATCGGTCATGGCGCAGGGCGTCGGGCTCGATCCGGCGCTCGATCCGGCCGGTCATGGAGGCGACGGCCTCCTTCATGCCATCGAACCAGCCGGCCCCGACCGCGGCGCAGATGCCGGCGCCCAGGCTGGAAGCCTCGACCGTGGAGGAGCGCAGCACCGGGCGTCCGATCGAATCGGCCAGGATCTGGCACCACAGGTCCGAGCGCGAGCCGCCGCCGATCGCCACGATCTCGGTGACCGGCACGCCCAAGGCCGCCTCGATCTTGCCGATGCCCAGCGCCTGCTCCAGCGCGATGCCTTCCATCATGGCGCGATAGAAATGGCCGCGGCCATGCTCGGCGGACAGGCCGATCATCACGCCGCGGGCCTCATTGTCCCAGTAGGGCGTCATGCTGCCGAGCCACCAGGGGGTCAGCAGCAGGCCGCAGGAGCCTACCGGCACGGAAGCGGCCTCGGCTTCCAGCCGCTGGTAGGCCTCCGGGTCGGCGGCGCCGTCCAGGCCGAACAGGTTGTTGACGAACCAGTCGGTCAGGAAGGTGCCGGTACGCAGGCACAGCTCGTTGATGAAGCCTTCGCCGGACACCGAGTTCATGGTCCGCCAGCCGGCATCGACCATGTACCGGCCTGCCCAAACCCCGGACACGGTGGCGGTACCGAGGTTGCAGTAGGCGCGACCGGTCTCGATCACGCCACAGCCAAGCCCGCCGCACTGGCCATCGCCGCCGCCGGCGACGACCCTGGTTCCCTCCAGGAGGCCTGTCGCCCGGGCGGCCACGGCGGTGACCTGGCCCAGGACCTCGCCCGGGCGACGGGCGTCGAAGAAACGGTCGGGGCCGAGCCCGAGCGGGCTGGTCAATTCCGCGGAATAGCTGCGGGCGGCCATGTCGTAGACGCCCAGGGGATCGGCGCTGGCCCAGGAGGTGGCACGCTCGCCGGTCAGCCGATGCGTCAGGAAGCCATGCACCTCGACGACATGGGCTGCCCTGGCCAGGATCTCGGGTTCATGGCGCGCCAGCCAGGAGAGGCCGTACAGGGCGGGGGTGGGGTCAGGCGTCTTGCCGGTGATCCGGCGGATCGCCTCGACGCCATGGCGCTGCACCAGCAGATGGACGTCCTCGCCGCAGCGCTCGTCCAGCCAGAGCACGCCTGGGCGCAGGGCATTGCCCTCCTGGTCCAGGACGGCGAAGGTCTCGCGCTGGTTGGCGATCGAAAGGGCCTCGATCCGGGCGGGATCCACCGCGGCGGTGACCTGACGGATCGCCTCGGCGGCCGAGGCCCACCAGTCCTCCGGATCCTGCTCGAACCAGCCGGGTGCCGGGTTGGCCATCGGCAGTTTCGCCCGGCCCTCGACCACCACCTGGCCGGACCGGTCCCAGGCGATTGCCTTGGTCGCGGTGGTGCTGCTGTCGATGCCGATGACGAGCGGTTCGGTCATGGTGCCAGGGATCTTCGTTCTCTTGCAGAAAATTGGCGGGGCATCGCTGCCCCGCCACTCTTCGATCAGGCCTGCCGACGGGCGTCAGGCCTTGCGGAACGGCGCCGCCATCTCGTCGGCCACCGGCTTGATCGCGTCCATGCATTCCTGCGGGGTCTTGAACTGGCCGGTCAGGTACTTGCCGAGTTCCACCGGGATGGTGTTGTTCGACAGTTCCGCCCAGGCCGGGAAGTCCGGCTCGGAGCCCATCATGGTGTTGATGGTCTTCTCGACCGCCGGGAAGTGCCGCGTGGTGCCGGGGCCGACCTTGGCGGCCGCCAGGGTGCGCGGGTCGGTGAAGGCCGAGAGGCGGACCGGCGAGGCGCCGCCACCCAGAACCGAGCCGCGGCCGACCACGTCCTTGGAGGTGGCCCACTGCATGAAGAGGAAGGCCGCTTCCTGGTTCTGCGAGTACTTCGACAGGCCCAGGCCCGAGCCGCCCTGGTGGCCGACGTTCGGGATCTCGTTGAAGCCGCAATCCTCGGGCTTGCGCAGCGAGATCGCTTTTGGCGGCGGCGCCGCCTCCATCAGGCCCACGACCTTGCTGTTGGCGCCGTCGAAGCTCGGGAAATACTCGCCCCAGGTGATCACCTGGCCGGCCAGGCCCTGCGCCACCGACTGACCCTCGCCGTCCCAGGTCCAGGTCAAGGCGCCGGGCGGGCAGTTCTTCGAGATCTCCATGAGATACTCGAGGCCCTTGATGCCCTGCTCGTCGCCGCCGGAGAACATGCCGGCCTTGTCGTAGATCGAGCCGCCATTGCCCCACAGCCAGGCGGTCCAGTCGCATTCCAGGCTGTAGTGCCCGGAGCGGAGCTGGCCGGTGGTGCCGTAGATGCCGTTCTTGCTCTCGGCTTCCTGGATGGCCTTCACGTTGGCCATGTACTCGTTCAGGTCGGTCGGGACCTTGAGGCCGTGCTTCTCGTAGAGGTCACGACGGTACATCAGGATGAAGATCGGGATGTCGAACGGAATCGAGACCAGCTTGCCGTCATACATCGAGATGCCGTCGAGCAGCGGCTGGCTGAAGTCGGCCCAGTCGAAGTCCGGCATCGCGATGTCGGGATGCGAATCGTAGTACTCGCGCGGATCTTCCATGTCCGGCGAGAAGGTCGCCATCCAGGACTGGTCGAGATAGTAGAGGTCGTAGGTGCCGATCTGGCCCTGGATGTCGAGGGTCGCCTTCTGCAGCACCTGCTCCAGCGGAACGATCTCGATCTCGACGTTGATGCCGGTCGCCTTGGTGAACTCTTCCTTGGCGAGCTGGTTGGCGACGATCGTCGGCGGGGTCGCCTCGGAGGTGTAGCGGATCGTGGTGCCGGCGAACGGCTTACCCACCTCGGACAGCCACTGCATCATGGCCTCGTCGGGCCCGGCCTGCGCGAAGGCCGGGTTGCCGAAGTCCAGGCCGCGGAACGGGCGGCCGCCGCCCAGCATCGCAGCACCGAAGCCGGACAGGCCGACGCCTGCGATGCCGAGCTTGCGGATGAACTCGCGCTTGCTGATCCGCCGCGACGCGTAGTCGCCGCAGGTGTCGGCGATGAACGTCTTGCGGTCGTGTTCCCTGAAACTCATTCTTCTGCCTCCCTTTTGATTGATCGAACGGAGAACGGCCGCTCAGTCCTTGAGTGAGCCGAGGGTCAGGCCGCGTACCAGATGCTTCTGGACGAGGACGATGAAGATGAAACTCGGTATCAGCGCGGCGCTGCCCAGCGCCGTGATGAAGCCCCACTCGGTGCCGGTCGACGTGACGAAGGTCGAGATCTTCACCGGGATCGTGCGGATCTGCGAGGTGAGCTGCAGGCTCAGCAGGAACTCGGTCCAGGAGAAGATGAAGCACAGAACCGCGGTGGCCGCGAGGCCGCCCTTCACCAGCGGCATCACCACCAGCCAGAAGGTCTGCCAGCGCGTGGCCCCGTCGATCATCGCCTGCTGGTCGAGATCCGCCGGGATGTCGTCCAGAAAGCTCTTCATCAGCAGGACGGCGATCGGCAGGTTGATCAGCGTGTGGGCCAGGATCAGGCCCAGATGGGTGTCGCGCAGGCCCAGATCGCGGAACATGAAGAAGATCGGGATGGCGATCGCGATCGGCGGCATCATGCGCTGCGACAGGATCCAGAACACGAAGGGCTGCTGGCCCCGGAACCTGAAACGCGACAGGCCGTAGGCGCACAGCGTTGCCAGGACGATGCTGATCGCGGTCGAGCCCAGCGCCACCACCACGCTGTCGATGATGGACGGGATCGAATAGTAGGAGCTGCCGCCGCCCGCGACCGTGCCGGCCGCACCCTCGTCGGTCACCAGCGACAGGCGCGACACGCCGCCCAGCGTCACCCGGTAGTTGTCCAGGGTCGGCTCGAAGCCCCAGTAGACCGGGGTCGTGTTGAAGATCGCCGTGTAGGGTTTGAACGAGGCCAGGACCCACCAGAAGATCGGGAACACGAACAGCAGCACGACCAGCCACGCGCAGACGTCGCGCAGGATGCCGAGGGCGGGATGGGTACGCATCAGAACCGCACCTTGAACAGCTTGATGAAGATCGAGGCGATCACGTTCAGCGAGATCAGCACGATCAGCGCTAGGGCCGCCGCGTAGGGGAAGTTGGCGAGGGTGAACAGGCGGCCGGCATAGAAGCTCAAGGTCTCGGTCTGGGTGCCGGGACCGCCGCTCGTCATCACGTAGACATAGTCATAGACCCGGAACAGGTCGATCGAGCGGATCAGCACCGCCACCGCGATCACCCGGGTCAGAAGGGGCAGGGTGATCATCCGGAATGCCTGGAACGCCGAGGCGCCGTCGATGGCCGCCGCCTCATAGGGCTCCTTGGGCAAGGCCCGCAGCCCGGCCAGGAAGATCAGCACCATGAACGGCGTCCACTGCCAGATGTCGGCCAGCATGACGCCGATCAGCGCGGTGTCGTTGCCGGCCAGGATCGGGTTCAGCGGATCGATGATGCCAAGCTGCTTGAGGTAGTAGGAGAGCACCCCGAACTGGGCGTCCTCCATCAGCAGGAACATCAGGCCGGTCACCGCGGGCGGCACCACCAGCGGCAGGGTCATCAGCGAGCGCAGCAGGCCGTAGCCGCGCCGCTCGGTGTCCAGCAGCATGGCGATCGCCATGCCGAGCACGACCTGGAAGAACAGGCAGACCAGGGTATAGGTGAGGGTGACCTGGAAGCTGTCCCAGGTGCGGGGATCGGTAAGAGCGATCTCCCATTGCTTCAGCCCGACGAACTCGAACTGGCGGGTGACGCGGGAGCGCTCCTGCAGGCTCAGCCAGACGCTGTAGAGGAGCGGGTAGACGCCGAACACGACCAGCAGGACGACTACCGGCATCAGCCATCCCAGGGCCGATTCCGCCGTGAACCACCGCGGCAGCCACGAGCGCCTGTGCGCAGCGCTGCCGGCTGCAATCGAGCTGCTGCTCATCGTGCTGAAAGCCTACCCTAAAAACGTTTTTCCGCCCTGGTCGCGGTCGATGCTCACTTTCGCGCATAGGGTCTTCGCTATCGCATACTGTCAAGCGGGGATCGATCGGAGACGGGCCGCGCACGGGTGCTTGATCGACCGGCGGCGATGGTCCATCGAGTCGCGCGTGACGTGGCCGGCCGGCGCCTCAGCGGGGCGATGAGGGAGAGGGACGATGGACTACACGCTCGGGCTGAACACGAACTTCGCGATCAACCGGATCGTCGAGCCGGAGGCCCTGGTCGGTACGATCGCCCAGGAGATCGGCATGAGCCGCATCCAGCTCACGCCGGAATTCCTGGACCCTTCCTGGCCGGCACCGCTGCAGGCCAGCTTCGTCAAGCGCTACAACAGCGCGCTGCAAGCCAACGGCGCCACCATCAGCACGACCTTCTCCGGCGCCTACACGCGGGTGAACCATCTGGGCCATCCGGATCCGGATGTGCGCGCATGGTGGAAGAACTGGCTGGCCACCTGGATCGACATCTCCGCCGATCTCGGCGCCCGCGGCACCGGCACCCTGCTGGCGATCATGACCTATGCCGACGATGCCGAGGACGCACGGCGCGAGGCGGTGCTGAAGCGGGTGATCGACGACTGGCGCGACCTGGCGCAGCGCGCGAAGGACAGAGGCCTGTCCTTCCTGATGTGGGAGCACATGTCGATCCGCCGCGAGTTCGGCCACACCCTGCCGGAAACGCGGCGGATCCAGGCGCTGGTCGAGCAGGACATGCCGCTGCCCTTCAAGATCTGCGCCGACATCGACCATGGCGACGTGACCTCGCCCGATCCCCGCGACTACGACCCCTATGCCATCGCCGAGGCGCTGGCCGCGGACAGCCCGGTGATCCACATCAAGCAGAGCTCGATGGACAAGGGCGGGCACCGGCCGTTCACGCCGGAGAACAACGCCACCGGCCGGATCACCCCGGAGCCGCTCCTGGAAGCGATCCGGCGCGGTGGAGGCCAGGACAACGAATTGGTGTTCGAGTTCTCGTTCCGGGAGCGCGAGCCGACCGACAGCAACGTGATCCAGGCGCTGAAGCAGTCGGCGGACTTCTGGCGCCCCTATGTCCGGGTCTGAGTCTGAGCGGCAACCCGCGACGCTGTGGTGCTGGAGATCTGCGGCTTGGGCGCCGGGGTGGACGTATCGGTCGCGGACAAGGAGCCCGGTGACCTAGGTGACGCAGCCGCGGCGGTCCCGCGGTCGGTCTTCCAGGGGCGCAGGGCTTCGGGGATGCGCATGTCGCGCGGCACCTCGAAGTCGCGGGCAGCTCCGCGGGTCTGCTCGACCCCTTTGGGAAATCCGCTGCGGCTGCTGTAGTCCGGAATCCAGCGGCGCCGTCGCTGCCACTGCTGTTCCCGCCGCTGCGCGTTCAGCTCCTGGACGCAGATCAGGTCCAGTGCGGCAATTCCCGCGACCGCCGCGATCGAGAACAGGACATTGCCCTTCTTGGGATTGTCGCGGACCGCCGGCACCAGCGTCGCCAGGTCGAGCGCGTCGCCGGCGACACGCCCCCACAACCAGGGAGTCGGATCCTGGGCGGTGAGGATGCCAATGCCGGTGGCGACCTCGCGCGCGCCACAGGCCTGGATCACGTTCGTGTGCTCCTCCGTGCCTAAGAACTCGCCGACCCTGCGCGGGGCCAGCAGTTGCGCCAGCCCCAGCCCGATGCTGAACCAGCCCAGGCCCTGGGCAAGGGCGTGGGTCGACTCGCGGGAGATCAGGTGCTGCGAGGACCCGTCATGATGGCGATGCATGATGTTGCTCCTCAGGGCTTCAGCACGACCTTGATGCAGCCGTCCTGCTTGTCGCGGAACGTCTTGTACATCTCCGGTCCCTGCTTGAGGCCGACCGTGTGGGTGATCACGAAGCTGGGGTCGATCTGGCCTTCCTCGATCCGGCGCAGGAGATCGTCGGTCCAGCGGTTCACGTGGGTCTGCCCGGTCCGCATGGTCAGGCCCTTGTTCATGAACATGCCGAACGGGACCTTGTCGATCAGCCCGCCATAGACCCCGGGCACCGACAGCACGCCGGCCGGGCGGCAGACATACATCATCTCGCGCAGGACGTGCGGCCGGTCGCTTTCCAGCATCACCGCCTGCTTGGCCCGGTCGTACATGGAATCGACGGTGGCGGAGGCGTGCGCCTCCATGCCCACCGCGTCGATGCACTTCTCCGGGCCCTTGCCAAAGGTGAGGTCGTTGAGCCGCTCGACCGTGCTCTCCTCGTCGAAGTTGATCGTGATGGCGCCGCCGGCCTTCGCCATGGCGAGGCGCTCGGGCACGTTGTCGATCGCGATCACCTGCTTGGCGCCCAGCAGCACGGCGCTGCGGATCGCGAACTGGCCGACGGGCCCGCAACCCCAGACAGCGACCGTGTCGGTCGGCTCAATGTCGCACTGCACCGCAGCCTGCCAGCCGGTCGGAAGGATGTCGCTGAGGAACAGGACCTGCTCGTCGCTGAGCGAGTTCGGCACCTTCACCGGGGTCACGTCGGCATAGGGGACGCGCACGTATTCGGCCTGGCCGCCGGCATAGCCGCCGGTCAGGTGGGTATAGCCGTACAGGCCGGCGGTGGTGTGGCCGAACAGCTTGTCGGCCACGTCCTTGTTGCGGTTGCTGCGCTCGCACACCGAGAAATTGCCGCGCCGGCACTGGTCGCACTCGCCGCAGCAGATGGTGAACGGCACCACGACCCGGTCGCCGACCTTGAGCTTCTTGTTCTCCGAGCCGACCTCCATCACCTCGCCCATGAACTCGTGGCCGAGGATGTCGCCGGACTCCATGCCGGGCATGAACCCGTCGAACAGATGCAGATCCGAGCCGCAGATCGCGCAGCTCGAGACCTTGATGATTGCGTCGCGCGGGTCCTCGATCTTGGGGTCTGGAACCGTGTCGCAGCGGATGTCCTGCTTGCCGTGCCAGCAAAGCGCTCGCATGCCGATCTCCCGTTGCTCTTGCGGGACGATCCAGGCCGAGCAAGGAGCGTCGCCGCCTACTGCACGGGACAACGAGGCTGGGATGAAGCGGTTCCGGCCGGCTCCCGCCCCGTCAGCCGTTCGACGCGCCGTCGGGGGTAGCGATCGCCTGCAGGGCCGGGACGTTCTTCAGGGTGATCACGCCATGATCGACCTCGATCAGGCCGCGTTCCTTGAAGGAGCGCATCTGCCGGTTGACGTTCTCGCGCGCCAGCCCCGCAAACGAGCCCAGGTCGCGCTGGCTCAGCCCGTTCTCGATCCGCACGATCCCGTTCTTCTCGATCCCGTAGCGCCGGCCGATCCGCAGCAGGGTCTTGGCGACCCGCTGCTCCATGCCGAGCAGCATGGTGTCCTCGATCAGCTCGGTGGAATGGCGCAGCCGCTCGCACAGGATGCCGATCAGGCGGATCGCGACGTCGGGATGCCGCTCCAGGAACTCGATCATCCGGGCGCGGTCGAGCACGAACAGCTCGCACTCGGTGAGCGCCGTGGCGTCGGCCGAGCGCGGCTTGCCGTCAAGCACGCCGATCTCGCCGAACACCTCGGCGGTCTCGACCAGGTTCAGCATCACCTCGCGGCCGTCCAGGCCGACCGTGCCGATCCGGATCCGGCCGGACACCACGATCATCAGGCAGTCGCCGGGGTCGCCCTTCTGGAACACGGTGCGCCCTGCCGGCACGTGGACCAGCCGGCCGAGCGGCATCAGCTTCTCGATGTCCTCATCATAGAGGGCGCCGAACACGTCGCTGTCGGCGAGCGCGTCGCGGGCGAGCGCCAGCCGGTCCGGGCGGTTCCCCGCAGGCGCGGTCATCGCGCGAGCTCGGCGACGACCGCGCGCAGCGCGTCGGCTGCCTGGTCGCGCTCCCGGGTGGCCTGCTGCCGTTCGTCCTGCAGCGCCGCAAGCCGGTCTTCCTGCTCGGCCAGCCCGGCCAGCCAGCGCTCGCGCAGCGGTCCGGCCTCAGAGACCGATTCCAGGTTGGCACGGAGCCGGTTCTGCTCGGCGACGATGGCGCCGCGCTCCTCGGCGAGCCTGGCCAGGGTCTGCTCCGCCTCCGCCCGCCTGGCCGAAAGCCGGGAGATCTCCTCGATCTTCGGCACCCAGGCGTCGGGCACCTCCAGGCCGCGCGAGGCCAAAAGCGTGCCCAGCGTCTTGGCGTCGCTCAGCACGAACTGTTCCTCGACCGGGCGCTCGGTGATGAGGCGCAGCGAGGTCTCGCCCATGGCCGGCAGCTGGCCGTCCACATACCAAAACTCGCCCTGGCGCCTGGCTTCCGTCTGGCCGGCCGTCTGGGTCCCCGGTTGCGCCCAGGCCTGCACCTCGATCCGGCGCGGCTGGCTGTCGTCGCTCTCGAAGCGCCAGCGCCGTTCCTGCCGTTCGGCGATCCGCAGCGTGACCATGCCGTTGGCGATGGCCAGCGAGCGGATCTCGCGGCTGTCGTCCTGCTCGATCGCATACGTGATCTTGCGGTCGGCCCCAAAGGTCAGGCGCCGCTCCGCATCGGCCGGGACCAGCGGCATCACGGCATCGCCGACATGGACTGGCGCCGCCGCGTCGCCGGAATCCAGCACCGTCACGATCCCGCTCGGCAGGGAGGTGCCGGTGTCGTTGCGCAGGAGGATAGCGGCGTCCGGAGCGCCGCCGCTGCCGCCAGCCGGCACGAAGGCGATCCTGGTCGCATCGAGCCGCCGGTCCAGGAGCGGCACCATCACGCTGCCGTCGTCGGCGACGTCGACCGGCGCCTTGATCGTGAAGGTCGTCGCCAGGTCGGCCTCGGTGCCGGCCGCCTCGGTCACCGGAGCCGGCGCGAACTCATCACCGAATTCGGCGGCCATGGCCGCCATCTGCGGCGCCGCCTGCGCCTTGTTGCGCGCCAGCAAGCCCTCGGCCAGCGGAAGTGGCCCGTTCCCCTGGTCGACCACCGGGACGGTCTCCCGCTCGACATACCAGGCGCGGGTCAGTTCCTGGCGCAGGGTGCGGGCGTCGCCATCGGTCAGGGTGAGCTGCACCTCGCTCCAGTCCTGGCCGGTACGGTTCTCCACCACCGCCCAGCCCTGGATGCGCGCATTGTCCTTGTCCAGGATCAGCCGCCAGGTCGGTTTCCAGACCGGGGTCTCCACCAGGAGCCCAAGCTCGACCTCGGTGTCCGGCGCGGCATCGGTGAGGATCTCCAGCGTGCGCCGCTCGTCGCTGCGGGTCTGGGCGCTGCGCACCAGCACCTTCTCCAGCGCATCCTGGGCGGCCGGATCGTCGAACTGAATGGCATCGGCCTCGTTCAGGTCGATCGCCACCAGGCCATCCTCGGTCGAGAGCATCAGATAAGGGTGTTCGACCACGGCGCCGTCCTCGCCGGTTAAGCGTGACTCGACCCCGATGACCCGTCCGGTGATCCGGTCCTCCTCCTCGAAATCGTCCTCGATCTCGACGTTGGCGCCGCGCATCCGCTCCAGGAGGCTGGTCAGGCTGAGCAGGTCGTCCGGCCGCAGCGGCGTGCCCTGGAACGGATCGGCCAGGACGCCGCGTCCGCCGATGGTCACCTGCTGGAGCTCCAGCCGGGCATCCGGCGATGCCGCGGTGACCGTCAGGCTCTTGAGCGCGTCGTCGAGCTGGCTGGCCGGCAGGTCCAGCGGCACCGCGCCCTGCGGGCCGGTCATGGCGCGAAAGCCCAGCCAGCCCATGCCGCTGGTGGACATGACCACCCGCTCCAGCTCCGGCAGGTCCGCCGCCGCGACCGGAAAGCTCGCCGATGCCAGCAACAGCCCGGCCAGGAACGACGCAAAACGCGGCCGAAGCGACGATCGAGCGGGCATGACGGTTCCTCCCAGGCGACCTGCTCCCTATATCCAGCTTGCCTCGTCCTGGCGACCGGTGCCACGTCGGAATCGGGATCCCCGGACCGGGCAGGCGCCATCGCTCCCGGCACATCCATTCAGGGTCCGGTACCACCGCGGACATCGGAGCAGCTTGTTGATGCAACCTCTCGCCGTGCACGACATCGTCCGCGAGTGCTGGGCGCTCCTCCTCGACCGGCGCCGTGCCTTGAGCGAGGCCTGCAGCCTGTGGTTCGTGCTCCTGCTCCTGGTTTCCGTGGTGGCGCGCGGCATGATGGGCCCGGTCGACCTGCCCGAGCCCGGCGCCGACCCGGAAGCCTTCGCCCTGCCGGCCGGCATGGGCGGACTGATCGTCCTCAAGCTCGCCGAGGCCCTGGTGCTGGCGGCCGTCTCGGTCTCCCTGCACCGGGCGGTGCTGCTGGACGAGCCGGTGCCGTCGCTGGTGCCGATCAACGGGCGCAGCGTCCGCTACGCGCTGCGGATGCTGGGGGTGCTGATGGCGTCGATGCTGCCGGTGGTGGTGATCGTCGTGATCGCCCTGTCCATCGGCGGGGGCGGCATGGCGTCCCTGCAGCTGGCCCTGCTGCCCAGCATGCTGGCGATGCTGCTGGTGATCTGCCGGCTCCATCCGATCCTGCCGGCCACCGCCCTGGACCTCAAGGGCAGCTTCTCCGAAGCCTGGGACCGCACCCGCAACCAGGGCTTCCGCCTGCTGCTGGGCGCCATCATCCTCCTGGCGCCGGTGATGATCGGCAGCACCCTGCTGCTGCTCCTGGTGGGCGGCGGCTTTGCCGGCGTGCCGATCCTGCAGAACCTGCCCCAGGCGGTGGCGCTGCTCACCGACCTGCTCGAGGCCTGCCTCCTCGCGATCTACTTCTCCCTCACCTGGCGCCGCCTGTCCCAGCCGGAACAGCCGGCGGCCAGCACGTCCGCTTAAGAAGAGGCCCATCTTGCACAAGCTGCCGGTCTATCGGGTCGTCGGGCTCGCCTGGCTGCATCTGATCCGCCACAAGTTCGACCTGCTGCGCCTGGGCGGGCTGTGGTTCCTGATCCCGATCGGCATGGCCGCCCTGGCCCCCGCGCTCGGCCAGGCCGGCGATCCCTGGTATGGCGGCATCGAGACGGCGATCGCCTATCTGGCCGGGCTGGTGGTGGCGCGGGCCTGGATCCGCCACGTGCTGCTGGAGGAGCGCCGCCGCGGCCCGGCGCCCGTCAATGGCGGCGCCATCCGCTATCTCCTGTGGAACCCGGTCCTGATCGTGCTGGCGGCGCTGCCGGCCGCGCCGGCGATCGCCTATGCGGTGCTCGGCCAGGACTCGACCTATGTCGGGCTGGCCAAGATCGCGGCGGTGGTGATCGCCGTCCCGTTCGTGGTCCGGCTGGCGCTGGTGTTCGTGCCGGTGGCGATCGAGCGGGACGGCTCCAAGCTGCAGGCCGGCTGGGAGGCCGGGCAGGGCAGCTGGTGGCGCCTCCTGGCGGCGTTCCTGCTGGTGGCCGTCTCGGGCTACGTGGTGACGCTGCTCCTGGTGATCCCGATCGGCACCGCGATCATGGCGGTGGATCCGGGCGCCGCCCTGGCCGACCACCCGTCGCTCAAGGTGGTCGGCCACGCGCTGACCCTCCTGTTCATCGCGCTGACCAGCGGGCTGCTCGCCTGGTCCTGGAAGGCGCTCACGCAAGGCGAGGCGGCGCTGCCGGCACGCTGAGCCCGGGCCGCATGGCACCGCCCCCGGACCCAGGGGCAGTGCGGCTGCTTCAGCTACGCTCGCGGGTCGCGGTGAAGCTCAGCTTCGGATGGTCGTCCCTGACCCGGTTCAGGTCCCAGTTGTTGCGCGCCATGTAGACGGGGTTGCCGTCGCGGTCCTCGGCGAGGCTGGCCGACTTGGTGCGCACGAACTGGTCGAGCACCGAGCGCTCGCCGTCGACCCAGCGCGCGGTGATGAACGGCGCGTCGTCGAAGCGGACCGGCAGGCCGTACTCGGCGTCCAGCCGGGCGCGCAGCACGTCCAGCTGCAGGGCACCGACCACGCCCACGATGAAGCCCGCCCCCAGCATCGGCTTGAACACCTGGGTGACGCCCTCCTCGGCGAGGTCGCCCAGGGCCTTTTGCAGGTGCTTGGCCTTCATCGGGTCGTCCAGCACCACCCGCATCAGAATTTCCGGGGCGAAGTTCGGCAGGCCGGTGAAGCGGATCGGCGCGCCCTCGGTCAGCGTGTCGCCGACCCGCAGCGCCCCGTGGTTGGGGATGCCGATCACGTCGCCGGCCACCGCCTCCTCGGCGATGGCGCGGTCCTGGGCGAAGAAGAAGATCGGCGCCGAGATCGTCAGCGGCTTGCCGGTGCGGACCGGGGCCAGGCGCATGCCGCGGCGGAAGCGCCCGGAGCAGACCCGCATGAACGCCACCCGGTCGCGGTGCTTGGGGTCCATGTTGGCCTGGATCTTGAACACGAAGCCGGACACGTCGCTGCGGTCCGGCTCGACCTCGGCCTCGCCGGCGCTCTGCGCGCGGGGCGGGGGGGCGTGGGCGCCCAGGGCGTCGAGCAGGGCCCGCACGCCAAAATTGCGCAGCGCCGAGCCGAAGAACACCGGGGTGAGATGGCCCTCGCGGTAGCTCTGCAGGTCGAACTCGGGCAAAGCCCCCTGGGCCAGCTCGCGCTGCTCCTCGAACGCCGCCAGCACCGCCGGGTCGACCCGGTCGCGCAGGGCGTTGTCGCCCACCACCTCCTCGACGTCGCGGCCGTTGGCGTCCGGCCGCATCAGCAGCGCCCGGTCGTCCCAGACCGACCAGACGCCGCGGAAGCTCTGGCCCATGCCGATCGGCCAGTTGGCCGGAGTGACGTCCAGCGCCAGCTTGGAGGAGATCTCGTCCAGCAGGTCGAGCGGGTCCTGGGTCTCGCGATCCATCTTGTTGATGAAGGTCATGATCGGGACGTCGCGCATGCGACAGACCTCGAACAGCTTCAGCGTCTGCGCCTCGATGCCCTTGGCCGCGTCGATCACCATGACCGCCGAATCGACCGCGGTGAGCGTGCGGTAGGTGTCCTCCGAGAAGTCCTCGTGGCCCGGCGTATCCAGCAGGTTGAAGGTGTGCCCGCCATACTCGAAGGTCATCACCGAGGTGGTGACCGAGATGCCGCGCTGCTGCTCGATCCGCATCCAGTCCGAGCGGGCGCGCCGCCGCTCGCCCTTGGCCTTGACCTCGCCGGCGAGATGGATGGCGCCGCCGAACAGCAGGAGCTTCTCGGTGAGGGTCGTCTTGCCGGCGTCGGGATGGCTGATGATGGCGAAGGTACGCCTGCGCGCCACGTCGGCGGCAAGCCCGCCTCCGTTCCTGCTCTGGTCGAGGTCCAAGGGTCTGGGTCCCAGCATGAAGATGCGCGGCGTCTAGCACGAGGCGCGGTGCCGGCGCCACTACCGGGTGGACCGGCCGGCGCAGGGTTCCGAGCGAGGGCGGTCGAACCCTGACGATACTTAACTGGACGGTTGGCATTTTCCCACTGTAGATCCTGCCGCGCACGACCGGGCCAAGCCAAGGAGACGGCGATGAACGAGACCCTGCAACCGCAGCACGAATGGCTGCAGCAGTTCGTGGGCGCGTGGAGCTACGAGGCGGAGGCCGACATGGGCGACGGCCAGCCGCCGTCCAAGGCGAGCGGCATCGAGACGGTGCGGTCGCTGGGCGGGTTCTGGGTGGTCGCCGAGGGGCAGGGGGAGGTGCCGGGGGGCGGACCCGCCACCACCCTGCTGACCATCGGCTACGACATCCGGCAGGAACGCTATGTCGGCAGCTGGGTCGGCTCGATGATGAGCTGGCACTGCGTCTACACGAAGGGATGGCTGGAGCCGGACGGGAAGACGCTGGTGCTGGAGGTCGAAGGCCCGTCCTTCGCCGATCCTGCCGGAACGGCGACCTATCGCGACAGCATCACGTTCGATGGCCCCGATCAGCGGGTGATGACCTCCTCGGTGCTGACCGAGGACGGCAGCTGGAAGGTGTTCATGACCGCGCGCTACCGACGGACCGGCTGAGGAACGGGCATCCCGGCCCGCCAGCCAAGCGCCGCGACCAGCAGGACGGCGTAGAGCAGGCCCAGCATCAGCGGCAGGCCGTGCGGGCCCAGAAGGGCGATGGCGAGGCCGAAGGCGGGCGGGCCGGTCATCCCGCCAAAGCCCCACATCAGGGAGAAGGCGGCGTTGCCGGACAGGAGCAGGGCGCCGCCGAACCGGTCGCCCAGATCGATCAGCGCCACGGTGTAGATGCCGTAGGCGGTGGAACCCCACACGAAGAACAGCGCCAGGGTCGGCAGCGGCGACCCGATCACCAGCGGCAGGAGGATGGCGCCGGCGATGGTGACGCTGCACAGGAGCAGCATGGTCCCGCGCCGCGACCAGCGGTCGGCCAGCCAGCCGATCGGGACCTGGAACAGGATGTTGCCCAGGATCAGCACGCCCAGCGCCGTCGCCATCTCGGCCTCGCCGACTCCGAACGCGCGGCCATAGGAGGGCAGCAGCGCCAGGCTGCCCTGGTCGAACGCAGCGGCGGCGGCGACGGTCAGCAGCAGGAACGGGGCCAGCGGCAGGAAGGCGCGGATCGAGGCATGGCCGTCGCCATGGATCGAGGGAAGCTGCCGGCGGGCCAGGAACAGGATCAGGGCGGTCGCCAGGAACACGGCGACCCCGACCAAAAAGGGCGGCCAGCCTCGTGTGCCGGTGACCACGATGATGAAGGGGCCGAGCGCGAAGCCGGCGGCCAGGGAGGCCGAGAACAGGCCGAGCAGGCGGCCGCGCCGCTCCGGCGGGGCCATCAGGTTGACCCAGGTCTCGCTGGCGACGAACAGGCCGTTGATCGCCACCCCGATCAGGAACCGGGCCGGAAACCACACCGCGAGGTTCTGCCAGGCGCCGATCACCGCCAGCACGCAAGCCAGCATCAGCGCGCAGGCCAGCGCCATCCGGGCGGCCCCCATCAGCCGCGCCGCCAGCGGCACCAGGGGTGCTGAGCAGACGATGCCCAAGGGGGTCATCGCGGTGTTCAGGCCGATCAGCGCCGGGGAAACGCCCTGGCGCTCCAGGATGAACGCCAGCAGCGGGTAGGATAGGCCCTGGGCCATGGCGAACACGCTGGCCATCAGGATGACGACCAGGATCAGCCGCCCGCCGGGCACTCCTCCCGCTGCCATGGCCGGTCTCCCATCGGGCAGGCGCGGCCTGTCAGTGCATCGCCATCCGGCGGCGCTGGAAGTTGACGCCGCGGATCATCTCGCGGATGCGCGGCTGGATCTCGGTGCGCCAGCGGGTGCCGTTGAACACGCCGTAATGGCCCACGCCCTGCTGGACGTAGTGGACCCGGTTCTCGTTGGAGAGGTTGCGGCAGAGGGCGTGGGCCGCCTCGGTCTGGCCCAGGCCGCAGATGTCGTCGCGCTCGCCCTCGACGGTCATCAGCACGGTGTCCTCGATGGCGCCGCAGTCGACCGGCTGGCCCTTCCACGTCATCCGGCCGTCGGGCAGGTCGTGGTCCTGGAACACGGTCTTGACCGTCTGCAGGAAGAACTCGGCCGGCAGGTCCATGACCGCCAGGTACTCGTCGTAGAACTTGCGGTGCTGCAGGGCCGAATCGCAGTCGCCCTTCACCAGCGATTCGAACAGGCCCTTGTGCGCGTTCAGGTGCCGGTCGAGGTTCATGGTCATGAAGCCGGTGAGCTGGATGAAGCCCGGGTAGACCAGGCGCATGCAGCCCATGTTCGGCCAGGGCACCGGCGAGATCACGTTGCGCTCGAACCAGCCGATGTCCTTGGACTGGGCGTGCTGGTTGACCAGGGTCGGGTTGCAGCGGGTGTCGATCGGCCCGCCCATCAGGGTGATCGAGGCCGGCCGGCACTCGTCCTTCAGCGCCGCCATGATCGCGGTGGCCGCCAGCACCGGGACCGAGGGCTGGCAGACCGCGATCACGTGGGTGTTGTGGCCGATGAAGCGCACCATCTGCATGATGTGCTCGATGAAGTCGTCCAGGTCGAACTTGCCGGCGAACACCGGCACGTGGCGGGCGTCGACCCAGTCGGTCACGTAGAGATTGTGCTCGGGCAGCATCGCCTGGACGGTGCCGCGCAACAGGGTGGCGTAGTGGCCGGACATCGGCGCCACCAGCAGGACCTTGGGGTCGTAGCGCTTGCCGCAGACCGCCTCGTCGCGGTCGAAATGGCGCAGCTCGCAGAACGGCGTGCGCATCACGACCTCTTCGCGGACCGGCACGGTCAGCCCGGCGATGCGGGTGTCCTTGATGCCCCATTCGGGCTTGCCGTAGCGCCGGGTGATCCCCTCGAACACCTCGCAGCCGGCGGAGATCTCGCGGCCGAGCTTGGTATGGGCCAGCGGCACCAGCGGGTTGTCGAGGAACTGGCTCACCAGCTTGGCCTGGGCCCGCAGGGGCGCCAGAAGGGCATGGGCCATTTCGTACGTGTGGTACTGCATCGGCGCGGGCGTCTTCTCTGCCAGGGAGTTCTCAAAAAAAATCATACCACTGCCGGGAGGAGCAACGGCTGTGCCAAGCTCTGGTGCCCTCCCCGATGCGCAGTTCCCAAGTCTGGCAATTTCCGGAAGCTTCGTCCATGTTGGATTGGCCAACCCGGCTGTGGTAACCGGCTCGCCCAGACAGCGCGAGCGGAGCGGCAGCATGGTCAACCGGGATGGCAGGATGCCGGCCGCCAATGCCAAGGCACGCCGCCAGCAGGCGATCGTGGCGGCGCTGCGGGCCGCCCCGGCGCTGCGGATCGCCGAGCTGGCCCAGGAATTCCGGGTTTCCACCGAGACCGTCCGCCGCGACCTGGACGAGCTCGGCCATGCCGGGCTGCTGGCGCGCACCTATGGCGGGGCGGCAAGGCCGGTGGCGATCGAGCCGGCGGTGGCCGAGCGCGAGCGGGAGATGGTGGCGGAGCGGCGGCGGATCGCGGTGGCCGCCGTGGCGGCGCTTGGCGGCTGCGAGGCGCTGATGCTGGGCGGCGGCTCCACCACGCTGCACGTGGCGCGGATGCTGGCGACCACTCTGCCGCGCGGCACCGTGGTCACCCACGGCTTCGCCCATGCCGCGGTGCTGGCCGCCAACCCGGGCATCCGGGTGCTGATGGTGCCCGGGCGCTACGAGCCGCGCGAGGGGATCGTGGTCGGGGCGGAGACGGTCGACCATGTCGGGCGCTTCCATGCCGAATGCGCGATCGTGGGCGCCAGCGGCATCACCGCGGCGGGGGCGGCCGATGTGGACGACGAGGCAGCCGCGGTCTACCGGGCGATGCGGCTGGCCTCGGCGCGCGTCCTGGTGGTGGCCGACCATGCCAAGTTCGGCCGGCCGGCCTTCGCGATCCATGCCGAGCTGGCCGAGATCGGCCAGCTGATCACCGACCGGGCGCCGGACGAGCACCTGGCGGAGGCGCTGGCGCATGCCGGCGCTACGGTGACCGTGGCCCAGGACCCGCGCCCGGCCCGGTCATAGCTGCCGGCCGGCAGGTCCTGCCGGGGCAACTTCTGCCGGGTGGCTCGGGTTCGTTCGTGCAAAACGTGCCGGCGGGCGTTCTCGGGTTCGTTGGCCAGCGTGGTGTCCGGGGTCGTCCGGCTGTTCCCGGGTTCGTTTGGCAGCGCCGGGCTCGGGTTCGTTTGTGCAAAGCGTGCTGGCGGGCGTCTCCGGATTTGTTGCGCAGCGTGATGCTCAGGGTCGCCCTGCTGTTCCCGGGTTCGTTTGGTTGCGCCGGGCTTGGGTTCGTTTGTGCAAAAGCGTGCCGGCGGCCGTTGTCGGGTTTGTTTGGCGGCGTGGTGCCTGGGGTCGTCCGTCTGTTCCCGGGTTCGTTTGGCAGCGCCGGGCTCGGGTTCGTTGGTGCAAAACGTGCCGGCGGCCGTTCTCGGGTTCGTTGGGCGGCGTGGTGCCCAAGGTCGCCCGGCTGTTCCCGGGTTCGTTTGGCAGCGCCGGGCTCGGGTTCGTTCGTGCAGGATGTGGCGAGGGGGACGGGCACGGCATGGGCCTCCTGCGGCTCCGGGGGGAGGCGCAGGATAGCATGGTTGTAGGTACTCGGTCCTAGTATTTCCGGGGCGGGCTGCGGGTCAGAAGGTTTCCGAGGTGATCACCTCGGTCATCGCCTTCATGCCGGCCATCAGCCCGCCATCGACCGGCAGGACCGCGCCGCTGATCCCGGAGGCCAGGTCGGAGGCCAGGAACAGGACGGCGGCGGCGACCTCGTCGGGCTCGACCATCCGGCCGATCGGGTAGTGGCGGGACAGGCGCTCGACGATGGTGGGATCCTTCTCGATCCGGCGGTTCCAGGCGGGCGTGCGCACCGAGCCCGGGCAGACGATGTTGGCGCGGATCCCGAAGCGGCCCTGCTCCAGGGCGATCGCCTTGGTGTAGGCGACGAGGCCCGCCTTGGCCGCCGCATAGGCCGGGTTGCCGAAATGCATCAGCGCGTTGACCGTGCCAATGGTGACGATGGCACCGCCGCCCTGCTCGCGCATCCCCGCCAGGATGGGCGTGGTGACCTGGTAGGCGCCGGTCAGGTTCAGGGCGATGTCCTGGTCCCAGCCCTCCGGCGTCAGGTCGGTCAGGGTCTCGGCGCTGGCCCCGCCGGCATTGTTGACCAGGACCCGGATCGGGCCGACCGCCTCCACCGCCGTCGCGATCGCCGCCTCGGCTCCCTCGCGGTCGCCCATCTCGAAGGCGCCGGCATGGGCGATGCCGGGCAGGCCTTCGATGCGCTCGCGCGTGCGGTCGAAGGCGATGACGACCGCACCCGCCTCGACGAAGCGGGCGACCAGGCGCTGGCCGATGCCGCCGCCGGCCCCGGTGATGGCGACGGTGCGGGACTGCAGGCTGAACATCCAAACCTCCTTCGGCAGGCGGGCGGCTCGGGGCCGCAGCCTGCCATTTATGCATACCCCAGGGCACCTTGGCCGGAAAAAGCCGTTAGCTGCAACGGAAGGCCCTGCCAATGCCGCCAGCGACAGCACGGCGAAGGGGCGTACCATCATCGGGTCGTTCGCTGCCCACCGGCCAGGCCGGCGACCCTCGACCATGGTGCGACGCGAGGGAAGAGCAGATGTCCGGATCGATGTCCTTTCGCGGCCGGGGCCTGACCGCCCGCATCCGCGCGGCCGCCTCCTGTCTGGGCCTGGCGGCCTGCCTGGGCGTGCTGGCGATGGCGCCGGCCAAGGCCAGCCACCAGCCGGCGACGCCCAAGTTCAAGATCTTCTACCAGATGAGCTGGGCGAACGGCACCACCGCCAAGGCGCCGACCGCCGAGCAGCTGCGCGCCTGCGGGATCGAGACGGTGCCGCTGATCACCGAATCGGTGATCTTCGGCAGCAGCATGCCGCGCTACCACGAGCCGCTGGACCTGGCCGGCGCGCGGATGAAGTACGCCACCGACAAGATCGCCGCGGCGACGCCGCCGGCGAAGCTCGTGGTGCTGAACGTCGAGAAGCAGGGCTGGATGATCCAGCGGGGCGATCCCCAGGCGGCGCGCAAGTCCGAGCAGTACGCCACCCTGATCGCGCATTTCCGCCGCCAGCCGGCGATCCGCGCCAAGGGCACGCTCCTGGGCTATTTCGGCGAAGCGCCGATCAACGATTATTTCGGCTACATCGCCGGGCGCAGCCAGGTGCCGTCCACGATGCAGACCAACAGCTTCACCCGGAAGATCGCCCAGAACGCCGACGTCCTGTTCCCGCAGATGTACACCCGCTACCGGGAAAGCGGCAGCAAGGGCTGGATCGCAAGGGCCGAGGGGATCATGCGGCTGATCCGCGAGGACTGGCAGCCCGCGATCGGCAGAAAGCCGGTTTATGCCTATCTCTGGCCGCAATACCACGACTATGCGTCCGACCCGGCGATCCGCAAGAAGCTGCTGGACAAGGGGGTGTTCGCGACCCAGCTGGCCACGCTCCAGCGCTTAGGCGCCGATGGCGCGGTGATCTGGGGGACGCTCGGCGCGGACGGCTCCGGCTTCAAGCGGGCGCGCTGGGAGAAGGACATGGACTGGTGGGTCGAGACCAAGGCGTTCATACGGGCGAACGGGTATCCGGCCTGCTCGATCCGGTAGGGCGGACGGACTGGCCGCCCGCGCGCGCCGGCCATGACATCGGCCAGAACATGCGCCGGGCTAGATATGGATCACCACCGGCCCCTCGGTGATCGTGGGCGGCTGGATGCCGGGCAGGTCGGCAGTGTGGTTCCGCACCCAGTCGCCGGCCAGGCGGACGCTCTCGTCGGTGCCGGCCTTGTCCTGGCAGATGGTGATCGTGCTGCCGCCCTGCTCGGTGCGCAGGGCGTGGTAGCTCACGAAGCCGGTGGCCGACCGGATCAGGCTCTCGACTTCCGATCTGTTGGCGAGCAGCAGGTCGAACAGTTCCTTCGCACCAGCGCCTGTGTAGCTGCGAATGACGGCGTGCACGGCATGTCTCCCCCTCGGGCGAGGCCGATGTCGACGGATGAACCGGCATCGACATTATCGAATAGGCTTGATCGTTTTTTCTTGCAAGCATGATGCTCCGCCAGGTTTTCCGGAAGTGACGGCGGCCGAGAACGCGGCGATCGTCTTTCGCGGGCCAAGTCGATCGATCTCGCCCGGTGCGCGGCCGCGGCCGGCTGGCCCTGGCGGGCGGGCGCCGGGAGGCGGGGCCGGGGCCGGGAGTGCCACCCCCTTCAAGGCCGGATCGTCCCGCCGGGCGGCCGGACTCGACTTCGACGTGGAGTTGAACCACCGTCCGGGCCGAGCCTGGGATCAGCCGGCTCCGCATCGAGCCTGGGGCAGGCCGGCATGTCCGACTGGGTCTACGACCTCGACTTCTCGATCCTCTATCCCGCCGTGGTGGCGCTGAGCGTCGTGACCGCGCTCGTCGGGACCTGGCTCGGCAACCGCACGCACGGCCGCAATGGCGGGCGGGAGGATCTGGGCATGCTGGCGGGGGCGGGCCTGGGCCTGCTGGCGCTGCTGCTGGCCTTCAGCTTCTCGCTGGCCCTGTCGCGGTTCGACACGCGCCGCTCCATGGTGCTGGAGGAGGCCAACGCCATCGGCAGCACCGCCAACTTCGCCCTGATGCTGCCGCAGGCCGACCGGCAGCCGGTCCTGGACCTCTTGCGCGGCTATGTGGAGGTGCGGACCGGCCTGGGCACGCCCTACGACCCGGCGAAGCTGGAGCGGGACGTCCAGCGCTCCGAGGAACTGCAGAACCGGCTATGGGCGCTGGCGGTCCAGATGACCGCGGCCTCGCCGCAGTCCCTGCCCGCCTACCGCTTCGTCGGCTCGCTCAACGAGGTCAACAACATCCACGAGCGCCGAGTCACCGCGCTCCGCTACGGCATCCCGCGCGAGGTGATGGCGATCCTGCTGGGGGTCGCCTTGGTGGCGCTGCTGCTGATCGGCTACCACTCGGGCGCTCAGGGCGTGCGGCGGCCGGTGGCGACGCTGCTGATGGCGGCGACGGTGGGCGTGGTGATGACGCTGGTGGCCGACCTGGACCGGCCGGCGCGGGGGTTCATCCAGGTGCCGGTGCAGCCGCTGATCGATGCTCGGGATGCGATTCCGGCGGGTGGGTCGGGGTGAGGGGTGTTGGGGCGTCGGTCCGGTGCAAGGCGGCGTTAACGCAAGAAGCAAGGCCTGATCCAGAGTTCTTGCACTTCAGGCCGCCTATGAGGCTGAGTTGGCATAATGCCGAAGGTGAAGACTGAGGGCTCTTTTAGATTAGATCTACTATGGCTTGGTCTGAGTGCCTGCTCGCATCGAACCCCAAACCCTAATAATCAACTATCGCTATTTTAATTTTATGGCAGCAGTGCATTGATACTTATACTCGACATGTCCCTTCCAATCTTTTCTGCTCTCTTCGCTTGTCGAAATTATTTGGATGCGCTTAGTCGGATATTTCGAGTTGAAGTGTGCGAGGCACTCTTTTGTTGGATCGCTGCCGCCGCTTCGCCAGCCTCCTTGATATGCTTCGATCGCGAGATCATTGGGTATCAAATTATCATCCTGCTGCGCACTCGCATCGAGCGATATAGTTGCAACTAACGCAAACAGCGAAAAACCGGCAACCGTCATTGCTTTTAGCATCATTGTTCTCCTGCAACACGAAGTCGCGCACAATCTAAAGCATTCATCTCACTTCTAGTCAATAACTTGTTCGGTTCACCTTATTCCAATAATTTTTAGTGGAATCGATCCGTAACTCGGACGGTTCTAGAGCCGCCAGAGCAGGAGCCGGCGCGGAATCTAAGGACGCCGCATTGTTAGCCTCATTACCGTGTCTCAACGAAGGTCTCGGTGACGTCGATTCAATTCGATTAAATGATTGGGTGGCGCCAAAGTACCGTCAGATGACGTGGGCGGAGCAGATTAGGCTTGAACAACTGCGTATGCAGGGTTGGTGGAGGCGGATCGATACTGCTTTGCAGTTCAGGATCCTTACGGCCACCCGTTTCGGCTGGCATCACCTGAAAGTCGGCACTTGGCTCTCCCGGCTGCAAGCCTGTGAGTACGCCTTCCAGGCAATCGGCTGAGTTCTTATGGTGGTTGGCATCCGGTCGCTGGTCAGCGTTTACCTGCTAGAGAGCGGTTTGGGCTCTGACGTACCTTGGGAGATCTTTTGAGTAGACCATGTCAAGGATAGGCGGGATGTTAAGAGCCTCAGGAGCGTAGCGAGACCATGATGCCACCGATAATTTCTTTCGATTCTCCAGAGCTTGCATGTTATCATGAGGCTGGTCATGCCGCTGTGGCATTAAAGGTTGGCGCGACAGTTGTTGAGATGAAACTCTATTCCGCAGAACCCCGCAGTTATGGTCGCACGCAGGTCTGCCGGAATGACTGTCAGCGACGCCACATTGCACTGGGAGGCTTTGCAGCAGAGTATCTGCTGTATAAAACAGGTCGGTTAGTGAAACAAGATGGGTGTCGACCAAAAGAAAAAGAATTCATCGATTATGCTATTGATAATTCTAATCAAGATCGTATTAGCTATTTTGGAGAAGATCTTGCTCAGTCCGATGGTCAGTGGCCGAGTGATCTGGATACGGAATTTATGAAGTACGCGATTGGCTGGGCTGATAAAATCTCATTGGACGTCGTTGAGAAGATTGCTAACGCACTCCTTGCTTCCGGCGAGCTGAATACCGAAGCTTTGGTAAAAGCTGTGGCCGCGCCTTAGGTGTAACGTCTTCCGATTTATTGCAGCAGAAACTAGGTTTGTCTCCAAAGCTGCGCATCCAGATCGTGAGTAAGGCGATTCGCAGATGTGTTCTTCAAGCTTGGAGATTCAGGCCTCGCTTCTTGCATTAATACCTTCTTGCATTAGCCCTTTGTGCAGGCATCCCGCTTAGATGAAGCCCACGGGGTTATTCGCGTCACAATATCAAGATGCTCTGCGAGGTTGTGGCGTGGGGATCCTATCATACAAATTTTTCTTACTAGTGTCTTCAAGGTGTGCCGCAAACATGAATCAGTTCTTGCCTTGGACGTCCGGCGAGCTGCGCGCGTCGTTCTGCTGTATTTTAGATCCAGTTTTGGTCTAAGCATCCTCCGACATGTAGAATACGACGCCTGGGGTGCAATGTGCATTTCCCGCTGCGCCACCTGCCGCCGAGGCAACCATAGCAGCGCTATGTGGCAACCAGAGAACAAACGCGCTACCTGTGCGCGCCAAGCGGAGGGCGTCGATCCTCCGGTTTCCCACTCGCCTCAGGGACCAAGGCACCATGGTCAAAGCCCTCGTTCTCGAAGAAAAGCTGAAGCTCAACCTGCGCGACATCGACGTGCCGGAGGAGCTCGGTCCGCGCGACGTGCGGATCGAGATGAAGACCGTCGGCGTGTGCGGCAGCGACGTGCACTATTATACCCATGGCGGGATCGGGCAGTTCATCGTGCGGGAGCCGATGATCCTGGGCCACGAGGCGTCGGGGGTGGTGATCGAGACCGGGGCGGAGGTGAGCAACCTCAAGGTCGGCGACCGGGTGTGCATGGAGCCGGGCATTCCGGATCCGAGCAGCCGGGCGTCACGGCTGGGGATGTATAACCTGGATCCGGCCGTGCAGTTCTGGGCGACGCCGCCGGTGCATGGCTGCCTCAGGCCGAGCCTGGTGTTCCCGGCGGACTTCACCTTCAAGATCCCGGACAATGTCTCGTTCGAGGCGGCGGCCATGGTGGAGCCGCTGGCGGTGGGCGTGCATGGCACGGTCAAGGCGCGGGTCATGCCGGGCGACACCGCGGTGGTGATCGGGGCTGGGCCGATCGGGCTCGTCACGGTGCTGGCGGCGTTCGCGGCGGGCTGCGCCAAGGTCTATGTGGCCGACATCGACGAGGGCAAGCTGGCGCTGGCCGAGAAGCTGGCCAAGGTGCCGGGCTCGGTGGTGGGCGTGGACGTGCGCTCCAAGAGCATCCAGGACGTGGTGATGGCCGACACCGATGGCTGGGGCGCGGACATCGTGTTCGAGTGCTCGGGGAATGAGAAGGCGGCGGCGGGCGTGTTCAAGCCGCTGCGTCCGGGCGGCTGCGTGGTGTTCATCGGCATGCCGCTGCACGACGTGGCCTATGACGTGCCGGGCGCTGCCTTGAAGGAGGCGCGGGTCGAGCATGTGTTCCGCTATGCCCATGTCTATCCGCGCTGCATCGCGATGCTGGGCTCGGGGGCGATCGATGTGTCGCCGCTGATCACCGACAAGTTCTCGTTCGAGGAGAGCGTGAAGGCGTTCGAGTATGCGGCGACTTCGCCGAAAGGCTCGGTGAAGATCCAGATCGACATGTGAGGGCAGGGGAGGTCAGGGGGCCAGCGCCCGCCTGGCCTCCTCCATCTCCCATTTGGCCTCGGCGAGGTCGCGCCGGGCATCCAGGATGTCGTCGACGTCGCCCTCGCGCTCGGCCTCGTGCAGCTCCTGCCGGTCCTCGGCGACCTCGGCCTGAAGCTGCGCCAGCCGCTCCTCCCGCTGGGCGCGCAGGTCCTGGCCCTCGCACTCGGCGCGGCTGCGGCGCAAGGCCTCCTCCAGCCCGCCGATCCGCTCCGGATCGGCTTCCGCCCGGGCATCCGCCAGCGACGCTTCCAGCGTGTCGATCTTCTCCGCGCAGTGGATGTCCAGGGCATGGGCGCCGGTGGAGGCCAGGAGCAGCGCCGGGACGGCCGCGAGAGACAGCAGGACGGTGGCCTTCATGAAATCCTCCCGATCGGCCGGGACGGATCGACCGGGCCCGGCTGGTGCCATATAGGTTGGCGCCCGAACGCGGACAGGAGTGCGGCGATGCGCCAGATCAGCCTACCCGATGGCGAGAATGTCCCGGCGCTGGGGCAGGGCACCTGGTACATGGGCGAGGGGGGCGGACGGCGCAAAGCCGAGGCCGACGCGCTGCGCCATGGCATCGAGCTCGGCATGACCCTGATCGACACCGCCGAGATGTATGCCGAGGGCGGCGCCGAGGAGGTGGTGGGCGACGCGATCCAGGGCCAGCGCGACCAGGTGTTCCTGGTCAGCAAGGTCTATCCGCACAACGCCTCGCGCAAGGGGGCGATCGCCGCCTGCGAGCGCAGCCTGCAGCGGCTGCGCACCAGCCATATCGACCTCTATCTGCTGCACTGGCCGGGCAGCCACCCGCTGGCGGACACGGTGGCGGCGTTCCGCCAGCTCCAGGAGGAGGGCAAGATCCGCCACTGGGGGGTGAGCAATTTCGACCAGGACGACATGGAGGAACTGGTGGCGGCGCCGGGCGGGGCGGACTGCGCCACCGACCAGGTGCTGTTCAACCTGACCCGGCGGGGGCCGGGCTTCGACCTGCTGCCCTGGTGCCGGGCGCGCGCCATGCCGGTGATGGCCTACAGCCCGATCGAGCAGGGCCGGATGCCGGACCATCCGGCGCTGGACGAGGTGGCCAGGCGCCACGGGGTCGACCGGTTCGCGGTGGCGCTGGCCTGGGTGCTGGGCCACGATGGCGTGATCGCGATCCCCAAGGCGGCGGACCGCAAGCATCTGGAGGCGAACCGGCGGGCGGCCGACCTGGTCCTGACCGACCAGGACCGCCAAGCACTCGACCGGGCCTTCCCGCCGCCGACCCGGCGGCGGCCGCTGGAAATGCTTTGAGCCAAAGAGAACAGGCCGGCCGGCGACTTGGCCCGATCAGGATCGGAACCGGGTCGTCGTCCTGGCGCGTCTTGCCGCGCCTCGGGCGATGCGGGCGGTTGCCGAAGGGATTCTGAAGAACACTCCCAAGGACGGAGTTTGTTCTTGAAGTAGATTTCCGGATATATGTCGAGAATTTGCGGCAATTGTCCTGGACGCCTGCTTGTCGCGGTGAATATTAACAAATCGTTTAAGTTGCTAGGCTGCTGGCCGGACGTTAATGTCGTCTGAACTGATCGTGACCGGCCGATGCCGGTCATGGCCGGGCCCGCCCTCGTTCCCCTCCTGCGTGACTGCGCCATGGCGACCCTAAGGTCAGGTTTGGTATCTCTCGAAGATCCGTCGCGGCAGACATTGCTGATCGAGCCGGAAATGGCCGGCATGCTGGTGCTGCTGCCCGACGAGCAGATCCTGGCCAGCCACGAGCGCGAGGACGGCCGGATCGAGCTGACCATCGGCCCGCGCGGCAAGCGCCGCTCCCTGTCCTTCTCCTGGTCCTGGCTGGGCTTCGCCCTGGCCGGCACCGCGCTCGGCTGCGTGCTGGCCGAGGCGATCCGCTACCTGCATATTTTCTAAGCACCGTTCAGAAGGCAAACGACACCGGCCCTGCGGGGATTTGTCCCACGGGGCCAAAACGCGCGGCCTATGGCCGAACATGGACGGATGATGATAGCCGGGTGGACGCGCCGGTCATGTGCAGGACCGTGAGCGGGTCTTGAGCTGCCCCGCCCGCGCGCCTGCCAGCACGGGAACCGCGCACGAGCGATGGCCGCATGATCGCCTTTCCGATAGCCCATGTCCGCCTGTCCCAGGGACGGATCGCCCTGGTGCTGGACGCGCCGCGCTGCCTGCTGGTGAAGAAGGCCGGGTCGATCCCGGACATGCTGCTGAGCGCTTCCAGCGGGCTCTTGCCCGAGCGCGCCTCCGAGCTGCGGCCGGGCCTGGTCCGGGTCGAGATCCGCAACGCCAAGGACGAGCCCTGGGAAGAGCTGGGCCAGGCGATCCTGCACAACGCGCCGTCCGGCCGGCGGACCGGCCGGGCCGGCCCGCTGGCGCTGGACTTCAACGCGGCTGCGGCCGACCCGACGCCACCAGGCGAAGCCACCATTCCCAGCGCGGATCCAGGATGACCGAGCGGGCGCGCGCCCATTTCCAGTCGCCGTATTTCTGGTAGTCGAAGTCCCAGTCGGTCAGCATCCGGTTCTGGATCGCCCAGCCGGCCCATTTGATGTCGGCCAGCGCCCGGCCGATCCAGACCCTGGCCACGGTCTCCGGGCGGGCCTCGCCGTAATAGGCCTCGATCAGCTGCAGCGAGCGCTCCTCGGTGAAGAACATCTCGCCCAAGAGCACGCCAAGCTCGTAGGCCCGCTCGTTGTTGGAGGCGAACTCGTAGTCGACGATCTTCATCGGCTTGCCGGGCGAGACCAGGAAGTTGCCGGGCATCGGGTCGTTGAAGCACGGCACCAGGTCCAGGCCGGAGGCTTCGAACGCCGCCCTGGCCTGCCCGTACTGCTTCATCATCCAGTCGAAGTCGTGGGGCAGAAAGGCGCCCAGCGCCTTCGCGTCCTGCCAGTGCTCGTCGATCATGTCGAAGATGGTCTTGGTCAGCCCCAGCTTCGGCCCGGCATTGAGCTGCCGGTAGCAGGCGATCACCGCCTCCTGGATCTCCGCCCGCTCGAAATCGGCATTGGTGCAGGCGGCATAGCCCTCCAGGAACTCGTGGACCTCCAGCCCGTCGGATGGGTCGAAATAGACCACTTCGGGGGCCAGGCCCATGGCATGGGCGTTGACCGCCGCCTGGTGCGCCACCGCCCGGTCGATGAACTTCTCGGTGCCGGGGCCCGGCACCTTGACGAAGTAGCGGCGCGGATGGCCGTCCACCGCGACCAGCCAGTTGCGGTTGTTGATCCCGCCGACCAGCATCTTGTAGGTCGCCTCCCGGCCCTGCCAGTCCGGGACCCGGCGGATCGCCGCCTCGATCGCGGCCTCGTCTTGGGTGCGGGCCTCGCCCAGCCTGCGTTCGGTCGTGCTCATCAGATCCTCCGCACCCGCTCGGCAAAGCGCGGGTCGCGCACCGCCTGCCGGCCGTGGAAGTAGCGCCAGCTGGCGTATTTCAAAAATTCCAGGGAGGTCCTGGGCGAGACCTTGGCCAGCAGGGTCCCGATCAGCCCCCAGCGCAGATGGTCGGCCACGCCGTAGAGCATGGTCCGGGCGAACAGCGCCTCGTCCATGGCGCCATGGGCCAGCTCGAACAAAGCGCGGGCCTCCGGCTCCTGCTGGGCGGCCTCGACCATGAAGCTGCCGAGATCCGCGAACGGGTCCATGTCGGCGGCGCGGTCCCAGTCGACCAGCAGGACATGGCGGTCCGGACCGACCATGAAGTTCGACGCGTTGCCGTCGCCATGGGCCGGCACCAGGTCGACGCCGGCTGCCAGGATCGCCTTTTCCGCGTCCAGCACGTTGTCGACCAGCCAGTCCGTGTCCGGGGGCAGGGCGGCGCCGGCTTCCCGGCAGGCGGCATGGAAGCGGCGGATCTCGTCGAACACGCTGACCGCGCGGCCGAGCTTCGGCCCCTTCTGGAAGGCCTGGCGCTGGCGCAGCAGGGCCAGGCAGGTATCGGGATCGCGCAGCTTGTCGAGCGTGCCGGTGCGGTAGTCGGCAAGGTCCGCCATCACCAGCACGCCGTCGGCAAGGCTGCCGCGCTCCACGGCCGGGCCGATGCCCATCGATGCCGCCTGGCGCGCCGCCAGGAAGGCAGTGCCGAGGTCGACATAATGCCGGGCGTCGTCATGCATCGCCTTGACGTGGCGGCGGGTGCCGTCCGGCAGGGTCGCCTTGAAATGGACGCCGTCGACCCCGTGCCAGCCCGGCGAGGCCAGGACCGCGAAGGCCGGCTCCAGGACGATCTGGACGGGAGCCGCGTCGGATGCCTGCTCGGCCCAGGCCGCGGTCACCGCGGCGAGCGCTCGGCTCCGTTCCTGGTCGGGTTCGCTCATCGGCAGCGATTCCTCCACATGGGGGCGCGTTTTGTGGGTTTGTTTGCTTTGCGGTTCCCAGCCTAGGCAGGCCGGGCGCTTCGGAAAAGCCCGCAAGTTCCATGCCGCCTCCGCCGCGACCCGCCAGCGGCTTGACGGGACAGCACAGCGGCGCGAGACCGGGAGCGATTGTGTGAAAGGGGTGTCGATGCGGGAATTGTTGGAATCATCGGCGCTTTCGCTCGCTGCCGCCTACCGGGATGGCTCGGTCTCGCCGGTCGACGTGGTCGACGCGACCCTGGCAAGGATCGAGGAAAGCAACCGCGAGATCAACGCGCTCTGGTCGATCCGCGCCGAGGCGGCTCGCGTGGCCGCGGCTGAATCGGCCGCGCGTTTTGCCGCCGGCACGCCCGCCGGGCCGCTGGACGGGATCCCGATCACCCTCAAGGACAGCATCCACGTCACCGGCTGGCCCTACCTGCACGGCACCGCCGCCAACGAGGGCCGCCCGGCCTCCAGCTTCGACGCGCCGCCGGCGGCGCGCAGTTTGGAAGCCGGGGCGATCCTCCTTGCCAAGACCACCATGCCCGATTTCGGCCTGCTCGCCGCCGGGGTGAGCTCGGCGTTCGGCGTGGTGCGCAATCCCTGGGACCTCGCCACCAACACCGGCGGCTCCAGTGCGGGGGCAGGGGCGGCGCTGGCGGCGGGCTTCTGCCATCTGTCGGTGGGCTCCGACATCGCCGGCTCGGTGCGGCTGCCGGCCGCCCATTGCGGGGTGGTGGCGCTCAAGCCCACCCAGGGGCGCATCCCGCATCTGGCGCCCAGCACCACCCGCTCGGCCGGGCCGATGGCGCGCTCGGTGGCGGACGTCGCCTTCTATCTCGGCATCCTGGCCCGGCCCGACCCGCGCGACAGCGGCGCGCTGGCGCCGGACGGCATCGCCTACCACGAGAAGCTGGAAGCGGATCTTGCCGGCAAGCGGGTCGGGCTGCTCCTGTCGATGGGCTATGGCGCGCCGGTGGAGCCGGTGGTCCGCGAGGCCGTGCTGGCCGCCGCCAACGCCCTGGCCGATGCCGGGGCGATCGTCGAGCCGCTCAACCCGCCGTTCGCCTACGACGCCTATGCCGCGATCGACCAGACCCTGCAGGTCCGGGGCCTGGCCGAGTATCGCAGCTTCACCGCCGACCAGCAGGCCAAGGTGCTGCCGCAGGTGGCGGCATGGAGCCTGAAGGCGGAAGCGATCGACGGGGCGCGCTACCACGAGCTGCTGGGCCTGATCGAGAACGCCAAGCTCGAGCTCCACGCCGCCATCGGCGGCTACGACCTCCTGCTGACCCCGACCATGCCCTGCGTGGGCTTCCCGGCCGAGCAGGTCGGGCTGGACGAGGAAACGCCGCTGGCGCATGCGACCTTCACCGCCTGGTTCAACCAGACCGGGCAGCCGGCCCTGTCGCTCCCGTTCGGCCATGACGGCCGCAACCACCCGATCGGCGTGCAGCTGGTCGGCCGGCGGTTCGACGACCTGGGGGTGCTGCAGGCGGCGGCCTACCTGGAGAAGGTGCGGGGGTCCGGGCCGCGCTGGCCGTTCTGAGGATGTCCCTGCCGGGACATGCCCGGCCCGTCATGCAGCCCAGAATCTCCGTTCAGCTCCGCCCCATCCCATAGAACTCGTCGTTCGGGCGCAGGCTGGTGAAGTTCGCCAGGCGGTTGGACATGCCGAAGAAGGCCGCGATCGCCGCGATGTCCCAGATCTCGTCCTCGCCGAAGCCGTGCCCGCGCAGCGCCGCGCTGTCGGCCTCGTCCACCGCCTCGGCCTGGCGCGTGACCTTCAGGGCGAAGTCGAGCATGGCCCGCTGCCGCGGCGTGATGTCCGCCTTGCGGTAGTTGGCGGTGACCTGGTCGGCGATCAGGGGGTTGCGGGCGCGGATGCGCAGGATCGCGCCATGGGCGACCACGCAGTACTGGCACTGGTTGGCCGCGGAGACCGCCACCACGATCATCTCGCGCTCGGCCTTGCTGAGCCCGCCTTCCTTGTCCATCAGGGCGTCGTGGTAGGCCATGAAGGCGCGGAACTCGTCCGGCCGGTAGGCAAGCATCAGGAAGACGTTGGGGATGAAGCCCGACTTTTCCTGCACCTTGAGGATGCGCGCGCGGATGTCCTCCGGCATCGCCTCGAGCGCGGGCACCGGGTAGCGGCTGATCGGAGGGGCGGCGTCGGTCATGGCTGAAAGCCTCCTGCTCGGTGGCACGATGGGGGCGGGAAGGTGGCGCCGGCCAGGCGCCGCACCACGTCGAGCAGCACGTCGGCCCCGGCCAGCAGGTCCGAACGCTCGGTGTGCTCGCGCGGATTGTGGCTGATCCCGCCGGCACTGGGGACAAAGATCATGGCGGCCGGGCAGATGCGGGCCAGCATCTGCGCGTCGTGGCCGGCACCGGAGGTCATGCGCCTGGAGCGCAGGCCCAGCCGTTGCGCGGCGTCCTCCACCAGCCCGACAATGGCCTTGTCGAAGCTCACCGGTGCAAAGCGCGCCAGGCGCTCGGCCGAGACCGTGACACCCTCGGAACGGGCGAGTTCGTCCAGGTAGCGGGCAAGCGCGGCCTCCGCCTGCCGGAGCCTGTGCTCGTCGGGATCGCGGAGATCCACCGTGAAGGTCGCGCGCGACGGGATGACGTTGATGGCGTTCGGCTCGAAGCTCATGCATCCCACCGTCGCCACCGTGGTCGGGCCGGCGATGCGGTCGCGCAGGAAGGTCACCACCCGCGCGGCGGCCTGGCCGGCGTCCTGCCGCATCGACATGGGCGTGGTGCCGGCATGATTGGCGACGCCCTGGATCGTGATGCGCTGCCACGAGATGCCCTGGAGGTTCTCCACGGCACCGATCGGCACCGCGTCGCGCTCCAGGACCGGGCCCTGCTCGACATGGAGCTCCAGATAGGCCCGCGGCCGCAGGAAGCCCGGCTCCTCGGAACCGGCATAGCCGATCCGGGCGAGTTCCGCGCCGAGCGCCGTCCCGTCGGTGCCAAGGGTCGCCAGCGCCTCGTCGATCGCAAGGCCGCCGGCATAAACCAGCGAACCCATCATGTCGGGCGCGTAGCGCACGCCTTCCTCGTTGGTGAACGCCGCGACCACAATCGGGCAGGCGGGGGTGAAGCCCGAGCTCTGGAGGGCCTGGGCGACTTCCAGGCCGGTCAGCACGCCATAGCAGCCATCATAGATCCCGGCGTCGATCACCGTGTCGATGTGGGAGCCGATCATCACCGGCGCCTCGTCCGGCGTCGCGTCCGGCGCCTGCGCGGGACGCCAGATGCCGAACATGTTGCCGACCCGGTCGATCGCGAGCTCCAGCCCGGCGCTCACGATCCAGTCCGCCAGCCGGTCGCGTCCGGCCTTGTCGGCATCCGAGGCCGCCAGCCGGCACAGGCGGCCTTCCGCGTCGCGCCCGACCTGCCCGAGCTGCCGGAGGCGATCGAGCAGCCGATCGGCGTCGATCGAGGGCGGCTGGGCGGCAAGGCCGCCGGCATCGTCGCCTTGGCTCATGCCGCATCTTCCTCGAGGTCGGCCTCGGTCACCAGGATCAGGACCCGGCTGGCGGCATCGAGTCCGAAGCCGGCGCCCGCGGCTTGCGCCTGCAGGGCCAAAAGACCGGCCAGCCCTGCGGCGCCGGACGGGGTGGTGGCCGGGCCGCCCAGCTCGCGCAGCAGGCGGGTGGCCTCGCCCAGCGCCGCCTCCGGGACGGTCAGGCCGCGGGCGCCGTGCCGTCGCAGCACCGCCAGGGCCGGCGCGCTGGCCTCGCCGCAGGAGAGCATCTCGGCCGCCGTCTCCAGTTCGCCCGGCACGCGGACGGGGCGATCCGCCGCCAGGGCGGCGGCGACGCAGGCGACACTGGCCGGCTCGACCACGATCACGGCCGCCGGAGGCGCCATCCAGGCGGCGAGGCCGTCCGCCATGGCGGCGGCCAGGCCGCCCACGCCCGCCTGGACGAAGAGATGGGTCGGCCGTGGGTGGCCGGCCACCTCGACCTGCCGGCGGATCTCATGGGCCATCACGCCGTAGCCCGCCATGACGTCCTGCACCACCGGGTCGCCCGGATCGTCGGTGGTATCGGCCACCAGGATGCCTGAGCCCGCCCGCGCCGCCCCGGCCGCGGCGGCCACCGCGTCGTCATAGGTGCCGTCCACCCGCACGATCTCGGCGCCCTGCGCCACGATCCGGTCGGCCCGGGCGGCGGGGACCCGGGCGTGCAGATAGATCCTGGCGGGTGCGCCGGCGGCGCGGGCGGCCGCGGCCACGGCCAGGCCATGGTTGCCGTCGCTGGCGCAGACCAGGGCCGGCAGCTTGGCCGGGCGGCGCGCCGGATCGATCAGGCCGGCGATGGTGGTGCCGGCGGCGCGGGCCAGCGCGTGCAGGCCGGCATAGGTGCCGCCCAGGGACTTGAAGCTGCCCAGCATGCGCCGGCCTTCGTCCTTGGCCAGGACCTGCGCCACGCCGCAGCGTTGCGCGAGCCGCGGGAGGTCGAGAAGGGGGGTGGGGGCATAGCTGGGCGAAAGACGGAGCAGTTCCGCCGCTATGCCGTCCGCGCCGGGCGCGGGAACCGGATCGTTGCTCATGCCGGCAGTGTGCCCGCGCCGGCGGATGCTTGGCGCCGAAAACATGCTAGGACGCGCCTGCTTTCGCCGATCATGGGGCTGCTGATGCCAGATTCCGTCAAGCTGGACCGGTTCGACCATGCCCTGCTGGAGCAGGTCCAGTTCGACAACCAGATGCCCGCCCGCCGTCTGGCCGAACGGGTGGGCCTTTCCGAGAGCGCGGTGCTGCGCCGTCTGCGCCGCCTGCGCCAGGAGGGGGTGATCGTTTCGGACGTGTCGATCGTGCACCCCTCGGTCCTGGGGCTGCCGCTGACAGTGCATGTGCTGGTCTCGCTGGAATGGGAGGGACTGGCGGAGCTCGACAGCTTCACCCGCGAGCTGCGCGCCCGGCCCGAGGTGCGGCAGGCCTGGTACGTCACCGGCGAGGCGGACTTCATCCTCCGCCTGCAGCTGGCCGGCATGGAAGCCTATGAGGGCTTCGTGCGCGAGGTGTTCCACGACAACCGCAACGTGCGGGCCTTCCGCACCCTGGTCGCCATCCGCCAGGTCAAGGGCGGGCCGCAGGCGATGCCCAGGGCAGGGGGCGAAGGCTAGCCGGCTCGGGGGCGGCCGCACCGGCGCCAGCTGACTGTCCCGCCGACGGCAGCTCCGACCACCCGCCGGCCCTGGCAGCTTCAGTAGGGCCGGCCGTCCTTGTGGGTGTAGGTCCAGCTGCCGTCCGGGCCGAGGGCGGCCTTCAGGTCGTCCCGGGGATAGCTGCCCTCGTCGCCGGGGGTGCGGTCGCCGATCTCCAGATAGACCACGTCCCGCTCGGTCCGGTTCACCAGCTGGTGGGCGATGCCGTTGGCCGGGAAGCCTGCGCACATGCCGGGGGCAAGCTCCATCTCGTCGGTGTCGGTGACCAGGGTGGGTTCTCCCTCCAGGATAAAGACGAACTCGTCCTGGCGGCTGTGGCGGTGCAGGAGGGCGGACTCCCCGCCGGGCGCCAACCGGGTCAGGTTCACCCCGAAATGGACGAGGCCGAACAGGTCGCCCAGCGGCCGCTTCTCCCGCTTCGCCATGCGGCTGAAAAACGGCTCGGGATAGGTCGAGGGCCGGGTGCGGGGCGGGGCGGAGGCGGCCAGGACGGCCAGGGGCCTGCGGGGCGTGCTGTCGCTCATCGGGACGACTCCTTGGGGGCGTGCGATCCCCGAAAAGGCCGGGTGGCCGCCGGATCGGCCACCCGACCCGGCCGGCTCAGTTGACCTTGAGCGTGCCGCCCCGGCCGAGGCCGCCCTCGACGTCCTGGGCCTCGTAGCTGCGCAGGGCCACCACCATGCCGTTATAGGCGTCCAGGAAGGCGGCGATGGTGGCCTTGCCCTCGGGCGTCTGCGACAGGCCGCCCAGCGCGCCGCCGCCGGCCCCGGTCAGCGTCACCGCGGCCGCGCCGTAATTGGTGGCGGTGGCGCTGCCCTCGGAGGCTGCGACCTGGACCTGGGAGCGGATGTCGAACAGCGACATGGTGACCACCGAGGCCTTCTGCTCCATGCCGCCGGCGACCGCGCCGAACACGCCGGGCAGGAGGCCGCCCAGCGCGCCGCCCACCGAGCCCATGCTGGCATCGTTGATGATGATCGCCGGCTCCAGGAAATAGTCGGCCGCGACCCGCTGGCCCTTCTCCTGCTTGGAGCCGGCGCGGAACTCGCCGGAATCGCGCTGCTTCTGGGTGATCTGGGTCATCCGGTCGTCCAGGCGCAGATTGCCCACCGAGGTCACCACGAAGCAGTTGGACTGCTGCGCCACCATGCGCAGCAGCGGCTCGATCGTGGTCACCCCGGTGTTCTGCGAGAACGGCCCCCACCAGCTCGACTGGCGGCCGTCATCCATGGCGAGGGTGCCGAGCGTCTGCTCGCAGCGCTCCAGGTTGCCGGCATCGGCGCTGGAGCTGCCGGCGGCGCTGCCCGAGATGTCGGTGCCGCCGCTGCCCCCGGTGACGGTTCCACCAAGACAGCCGGCCAGACCCAGGCTGCAGGTCAGGGCGGCGGCGATGCGAAGATCTTTCCAGTCCATTCATTCGCTCCCAAATCCGGCTGCTCGCCAGTGTGTGCTGAATAGGTCATTGAAGAGCGTGAGAGCTTTACATTTATTCCTAGCGCTTCCGAAAGCGCCTACTATTCCACTACCGAGTATCCATACTAACGCATTCATGTATAGACGGAACGTCACGCGATTTCGTGGCTGGGATTTTCGGATTGGCTTGAAGGGACGATGGAATGCGGTGGCTGATCATTCCCTGCTTATTGTCGGTCGCGGCCTGCCAGCCGGCTCCGCCGGAGCGAAGCCCGACGGTGACCGTCTGCCGCGAGGGCAGCGGCTGTGCCGAGCAGCCTCGCGACCTGACCACGTTCGACCCGTCCGAGGCCGTGCCCGACCGCGACCCGGACGGCCGGATCGCCGCGCTGGAGGAACTGGCCGCCACCGATCCGAGCGCCGCCTACGACCTCGCCCTGCGCCTGTTCCGCGGCGACGGCTTCCCGCGCGACAGCTACAAGGCGCTGCAGTGGATGCGCCGTGCCGCCGAGCGCGGCGACGTGCGGGCGCAGCTGGCGCTGGGCCGGGTCTACATGGGCGGGCTGGAGGAGATGGGGCCGGACCTGAAGGAGGCCGACACCTGGCTGTCGCTGGCGGCGGCGGCGGGCGACCCAGAGGCCAAGGAACTGCAGGCCGAGGTCCAGGACGCTCTGGCCGACGAAACCTATTACCAGGACCGCTATGGCTACTGGCGCGATGCCGCCTATGCCGGCTGGTACCGGGGATGGCGCTATGGCTGGATCTGGTCGCCGCGCTGGCATCGCTGGTATTACCGCTAGAGCCCACCAGGAGAGCGCGCCCATGGCCTTCCAATGCACGATCCCGGCGGTGCCGACCGTCCAGCGCGACGACCAGGACCTGCGGATCACCCGCTGGGACTTCGCGCCGGGCGCGGCCACCGGCTGGCACACCCATGGCTGGCCCTATTTCGTGGTGATGCTGACCGATGCGACCATGCGGGTGCATGACGGCAGCGAGGTGCGCGAGATCGAGCTGGTGGCCGGGCAGGCCTATGACCGCACGTCCGGGATCTCCCACGACGTCATGAACGGCGGCAGCCGCCCGATGGCGTTCGTGGAGATCGAGGTCAAGCGGCCGCAGGCGATCCGGTTTCCCTGACCGGGCGAGGGCTCAGTCCTTGGCGGGATCGGCCGGCAGGAAGGCGAACGGCTCTGCGTCCTGGAACCTGCCGGCGACCTCGCCGGCGAACACCTCGCCGTCCTGGATGGTCAGCTTCCTGACCGGAGCGCCGGGCTTCAGGTCGAGCTTGTCCATCGACACCCAGAACGTGTTCGGCCGGGTGGCGGAATCGAAGTAGTAGACCAGGTTCTTCTGGTCGGAGACCGAGCGCCACAGGGTCGAGGAGATGTTCGGCTGGTCGGGGGTGGTGATGCCGAGCGGCACGCTCACCGCCCGCATCACGCTCAGCACCTCGGCCACCGCCTGGTAGGTGAACGACTGGCCGGGCACGCCCTTGATGTAGTTGGGCGCGACACTCTTGGGCACGGCGTCGATCAGGAACGAGGCGCGGGCGAACCGGTCGGCGGCGCGGTTGGTGCCGGGCAGGAAGGTCAGCCCGCCGATCTCCTGCCAGTAGGCGTTCAAGGACAATTGCTGGTCGTAGGAGGGCGAGTTGGTCATCACGACATATTGCTTGCCGTGATGGATCACGAGCTCGCCGTCGATATACTCGAAGATCGCCGAATCCCCGCTCGAATCGGAGATCGCCAAGTGCAGGCTGGCCGCCGCGCCGTTCGGCAGGGTGGGCGCCAGGAGGTCGAAGGGCTGCTGCTCCAGGGCCTCCACCGCCTCGGCGACGCTGGCATAGCTGTCCAGGACATATTGCAGCCAGGCGGCGATCGACAGATAGGGGCGCGAGCCGTCGCTCTTCCCGTACTCGGATTCGGCGAGATAGAGCATGTTCGCCACCAGGCCCTTCTCGTTCATCCCGTCGGTGGAGCCGGCCTCGTAGCCCGAGGTGACGACGCTGCCGAAGCGGGAGGTCCAGCGCAGCGATTGCGGCCCGGCGGCGCCGTCGCGCTCCATCCCGGCGGGGAACACCCACAGGTTGGAGGCCATGTCCTCCTTCCAGTCCATGTTGCGCCCGGTGATCACGGTCTGGTCGTCGCCGACATAAAGGGCCCGGGTGCAGGCGGAGGCGGGACCGGCCAGGGGAGCCAGCAGGCTGGCCGCCCCCAGGGCCAGGGCGGCCAGCCTTGAACAATGGCGCAACGGACGTCCTCCAGGATTTCGCATCGACGATTTCACACGTTCGTCGTGGACGAATCCTGCGGTGTCAATTGGGGCATTACCGGAAACGGGGGAGAGACCGCCGGGCTCAGACGCTTTCCGGCCCGTCCACCACCAGCCGCTCCAGGATCCCGCCGAGCCAGGCCACGCCCAGTTCCAGGTCGCGCGGGTCGGTCCATTCGCGCGGGGAGTGGCACAAGCCGTCGCGGCTGGGCACCGCGATCACCACGGACGGGCAGAGTTTCGCGACCGGCATGGCGTCATGGGCGGCAATGGTCTCCAGGCTCATCGGCAGGATGCCCAGATGGTCGGCCTCCTCGCGCGCCAGAGTGCGCAGGCCGATCTCGAAGGCGCCGGGTGCCCGGTACTCGTCGCGCACGATCCGGTGCGCGACCCTGGCCAGCGTGGCGGCGTAGGGGATCAGCTCCATCAGCCTGGCATGGGTGTCGGCCATCACCTTGGCGTCGACCGAGCGGATCTCGATGAACAGCTTGGCGCTGTCGGGGACCACGTTCGGCGAGTTCGGCAGCACTTCCAGCCGGCCCACCGAGGTGTGCAGGGCGCCGGCCGGGGCGGCGTCGGCCAGGCGGCGCAGGCCGGTGATCACTTCCGCCGCCGCCAGCAGCGCGTCCTTGCGCTTGGCCATCGGGGTCGGGCCGGTATGGGCGGTGGCGCCGGTGAACAGCAGCTCCAGCTTGTGGGCACCCCACCAGCGGTCGAACACGCCGAGCCGGGTGTTGCTGTTCTCCAGTGCCGGGGCGCATTCCACGTGCAGCTCGACATAGGCCGAGGGCTTCGGCGCCTGGTCCCGGCCGCGAAAGCCGATCGCGTCCAGGGCGTCGGCGACGCTGACGCCGTTGCCGTCCTTGCGGGCAAGTGCCTGCTCCAGGGGCAGGATCCCGGCATGGACCGAGGAGCCCAGGAGGCTCGGCTGGAAGCGTGCACCCTCCTCGCCGGTCCAGGCGACCACCGCGAGATTGGCCTTGGCCGGGCGGCCGGCCAGCCGCTCCTTCAGCGCCTGGCCCGCCTCCAGCGCGGCCAGCACGCCATAGGCGCCGTCCAGCCGGCCGCCCTTCGGCTGGCTGTCGATGTGGGAACCGGCAAAAACCCAAGGCGCCTCCTGGCCCGCGAATTGCTCCGCCAGCTCCAGGAGCCCGAACATGTTGCCGATGCCGTCCACCAGCACCCGATACCCGGCCGCTTCCATGCGCCTCGCCAGTTCCCGCCGCGCCAGGCCGTTGGCGGGGCTGGCCTCGACCCGGTCCACGCCGCCGTCGTCGGTGGTGCCGATCTGCGAGAAGGCGTCCAGGCGGTCGAGAAAGCCCTCGGGGCAGGTCGAGTTGGTCGGACGATCCACGGGAGCTTCCACTATGTGGGATTAGTTGGCTTTCTTGGTATGCGTCGTTGACGCTGGCCGCAAGGCGCGCCTAGGCTTTTCCAAGATGTCCGATAACATTCGGGCTGCATCACGAAGGCCCGGCGCAGCGTCTGTGCGCAAGGGCACGCAAGTCGGCGACCGGGCGGATCTCGCACCGGCGCCAGCACCGGAGGGGTGGGTATGACGTTGTCGTCGATCGTCGCGGGTTCGCGCCGCAGCTTCCTGAAGACCAGTGCCGCCGGAGCCGCGGCCCTGACGATGCCGGCACCGTTCATCAAGCGGGCCTACGCCCAGGGCCGCAACACCATGGTGTTCGCGTCCGGCGAGCCGGTCACCGGCAACTGGGACCCGACCTCCCACACCGTGCTCGCCCAGATCAACCTGGAAGGCTACGTGTTCGGCCAGCTGTTCCGCACGCCGATGGGCAGCGACGACCCGACCCAGATCGTCTGGGAGCTGGCGACCGGGCAGAAGATCCTCGACCTCTACACGATCGAGTACACGCTGCGCGACGGCGTGACCTTCCACGACGGCAAGAAGTTCAGCGCCGAGGACGTCAAGGCGACCTTCGAATACGCCTCGCAGCCGACCCGGCCGGCGGCCTGGTATCCCGGCCGCTGCGAGGTCGAGATCGTCGACGACCTGACCGTGCGGGTGCACACCAAGAACGGCAACTACCCCGCGGCCGCCTTCTACTTCCTGGCCGGGTTCCTGCCGATCATGTCGGCCAAGGACATCGCCGACCCGGCGACCCTGCAGGCCCGCCCGAACGGCACCGGCCCGTTCAAGTTCGCCAAGCAGGAAGGCAACACCACCATCCTCAAGGCCTTCGACGGCTACATGAACGGCAAGCCGCTGCTGGAGGAGGTGCATTTCGCCTATATCGGCGACGCCACCACCCGGGTGCTGGCGCTGATGGCCGGCGAGATCGACGTCACCGAGCGGCTGGAGCCGGAACAGTACGAATCGCTCTCCAGCGAGCCCAAGGTCAAGCTCAGCCGCACCATCGCGACCGAGAACAAGTACCTGCATTTCCGCTGCGACAAGCCGCCGTTCGACAACCCGCTCTTGCGCCAGGCCGCGTCCTACGCGATCGACCGCGAGCAGATCCTGGGCGTGATGGGTGTCGCCGGCCACGATTCCAGCAACTACATCTCGCCGGTGAAGTTCGGCTATGTCGACCTGCCGAACTACCCGGTCTACGACCCGGCCAAGTGCCAGGAACTGCTGGAGCAGGCGGGCTTCCCGGGCGGCCAGGGCCTGCCGGAGATGGAATACGTCACCTCCACCGGCTTCTATCCCAAGACCAAGGAGTATGGCGAGGTGATCGCCGCGATGCTCCAGGAAGCCGGCTTCCCGGTGAAGTTCACGGTGATGGAGACCGCCGCCTGGGGCGCGCGCCTCTACCAGCAGGCCGGCCAGCCGAGCTTCGGCGACATGATCGACTGCGGCTGGTCGACCGGCTCGCCGGAGCCGGACCTGGTGCTGCGCTCGATGTTCTACGGCAAGGCCGGTCCCAAGGGCGGGCTGATCAACGGCATCCAGGACCCGGAGATCGACGCCGCCCTGGACGCCGAGCAGGCCGAGCCGGATCCGGCCAAGCGCGCCGAGCTGATCGCCAAGGCGACCGGGGTGATCGCGGCCAAGACGCCGTCGCTCTCCCTGTTCACCTCGGTGCTCCTGCACGGCTACCGCAATGGCCTGGAGGGGCTGGTGTTCTACCCGAACGGCCCGATCGACGCGACCAAGGCGCATTTCACCAGCTGATCGCACCATCCCAGGCCAAGGCGGCCTGATCTTCCAGCGGGCGGGAAAACGTCTTCATGGGTTTCATTCTGACCTTTCTCGCCCGTCGGCTGGCTCAGGGTCTGCTCATCGTCCTGGTGGTCTCGTTCGCGATCTTCGCGCTGGTCCGCCTGGCGCCGGGCGACCCGGCCCGCACCATCCTGGGCGGCATGGCCTCCGACGAGATGGTCGAGGCCACCGCCAAGGAGATGGGGCTGCGCGACCCGATCCTGGTCCAGTACGGCCGCTATCTCGCCGGCCTGGTCCAGGGCGACCTCGGCACCTCCTACATCAAGACCGAGAGCGGCGGCGCCGCCATGGGCAACCAGGACCAGACGGTCAGCTCGCGCGCCAGCGTGACCAGCCTGATCCTCAAGGCGCTGCCCTATACCCTGCAGCTCGCCGGCCTGGCGCTGGTGATCGCCTTCGTGATCTCGGTGCCGCTCGGCATCGCCGCCGGCGTCCATGCCGGGCGATGGCCGGACAAGTTCGCGATCTACGCCTCCTCGGTGTTCGTCTCCCTGCCGAACTTCTGGTTCGCGATCGTGCTGGCCCTGGTGGTGACCGCCAAGCTCGGCTGGATCCCCTCGATCGGCTATAACGGCTTCGCCTACACCATCCTGCCGGCGATCGTGATCGCGGTGGAGATGTCGCCGATCTTCATCCGCTCGCTCTCCGTCGCGGTGGCCGACACGCTGCGCCAGACCTTCGTCGAGGTGGCCGCCGTGCGTGGCCTGGGGCCGCAGCGGATCCTGTATGGCCATGTGCTGCGCAACTCCGCGGTGCCGATCCTCAACCTGTTCGGGGTGCAGGTCGGCGCGCTGCTCGGCGGCGTGCTGATCGTGGAATACATCTTCGACTATCCGGGGATCGGCCTGCTCACCGTGCAGGCGGTCACCCAGCGCGACTTCCCGATCATCCAGGGGGTGGCGATCCTTTCCAGCGTCATCTTCGTGGTGGTGAACATTCTGGTCGACCTCGTCGCCGCGCAGATCGACCCCAGGCTGGAAAGCTAAGAGCCGATGGCAACCGAGATCATGAGCGCCGACACCTCCGTTCCCGCGCGCCGGCCGGTCGGCCCGACCCGGCGGCTGTGGCAGGCGGCCTGGCAGCGGCCGGAATTCAAGGTCGGCCTGATCATCTTCGTGATCCTGATCGCGCTGGCGGTGGTGTTCCCCTATGTCAGCACGCTGTCGCCCACCAAGATCTCGGTGAAGGACAAGTTCCTGCCGCCGTTCTTCCTGGAAGGCGGCACCTTCGCCCATCCGCTGGGCACCGACCAGCTCGGCCGCGACCTGTTCATCCGCTCGCTGATCGGCTTGCAGAACGCGCTGCTGATCAGCTTCTCCACCGTGATCCTGATGTTCGTGATCGGCGCGGCGGTGGGGCTGGTCGCCGGCTACAAGGGCGGCTGGGTCGACACGATCCTGATGCGGCTGACCGACGCGCAGCTCTCGATCCCGCTGATCATCCTGGCGATCGTGATCCTGACCATCACGAGGCCGACCCCGCTCACCATCATCCTGGTGCTGGCCCTGGCCAGCTGGCCGACCTACGCCCGGGTGACCCGCAGCGTGACGCTGGGCGAGCGGCGGCGGGAATATGTGCGCGGCGCCAAGATCCTGGGCGCCTCGGACCTGCGGATCATGCTGGTGCTGATCGCCCCCAACATCCTGCCGCCGATCGCGTTCGTGGCGGTGCTGGACGTGGCGCGGATGATGATCTTCGAGGCGATCCTGGGCTTCATCGGCATCGGCGTGCAGCCGCCGACCCCCACCTTCGGCACGATCATCTCCGATGGCCGCAAGTACCTGATCAACGCCTGGTGGATCGCGACCATGCCGGGCGCGTTTTTGTTCCTGTCGCTGGTCTCCCTGAACCTGATGGGCGCTTCCCTGGAGCGCGCCCGCAACATGCTCCTGCGGGGGACGATCTGATGGATGCCGCCGCCACCCTGCTCGAGGTCGACGGCCTGTCGATCGAGCTTCGCCGCGAGCACGAGCGCCGCACCGTGCTGGACGGCGTCTCCTTCCATCTCGCCGAGCGCAGCGTGCTGGGCGTGCTGGGCGAGAGCGGCTCGGGCAAGACCATCCTGGCCAAGGCGCTCAGCGGCTGGATCGCCCCGCCCCTGCACCGGGTCAAGGGGGCGGTGCGCTATCGCGGCCGCGACCTGTTCGGGATGTCGGAGAGCGAGACCCGGGCGCTGCGCGGCCGGCATATCGGCTATATCGGCGCCGATCCGGGCAGCTCGTTCGACCCGACCCTTCCGGTGGGCGTGCAGATCGCCGAGAAGCTGCGCGCGGTCCGCCCGGAGATCGGCCAGAAGGACGCGCAACGGCGCACCATCGACCTGCTGGACCGGGTGCGAATCCCCTCGGCGGCCCGGCGCTACCGGGAATATCCCAGCCAGTATTCCGGCGGCATGCTGCAGCGCGCGATGATCGTCGACGCGCTGGTGGCGGAGCCGACCCTGCTGGTCTGCGACAACGTCACCCAGCCGCTGGACGTCACGGTCGCCGCCCAGATCGTCCGCCTGCTGCGCGACCTGCGCGAGGACATCAAGGCCGGCATCCTGTTCATCGCGACCTCGGTGCCGGTGGTGTCCGAGATCGCCGACGACCTGCTGGTGCTGTCGCGCGGCCGGATCGTCGAGCGCACCACGCCCAAGCGCCTGGTGGCCGCACCGGAGGACCCGTACTCGCGCGAGCTTTTGGCGCGGATGCCCAGGATCTGGACCAACGAGCCGCCGCTGCGCTCCACCGCGGATGCCCAGGCCGCGCGCGAGCAGGCCGGCGACCGGACCCACCCGATCCTGTCGGTCCAGGACGTCACCAAGCACTACACCGTGCCCGACCGGGAGCGCTTCTTCGGCAAGCAGACCGTGCAGGCGGTGCGCGGCGTCACCTTCGACGTGTTCCCCGGCGACAATTTCGGGCTGGTCGGCGAGAGCGGCTGCGGCAAGTCCACCCTGTCCCGGCTCCTGTCCTGGGTGGAGCCGCCCGACCAGGGGCGGATCATGTTCGACGGCCAGGACATCGCCGCGATGTCGGCGCGCGAGCGCCTGACCATGCGCAAGGGCTTCCAGCTCCTGCTCCAGGACCCCTACAACTGCATCCCGCCGAACCTGCCGGTGGGCCGCACCATCGGCTTCTCGCTGCAGGTCCATGGCGCCGGGCGCAAGGAGATCCGCGACAAAGTCGAGGCGGTGATGGCCGAGGTGGGGCTGCCGCGTGACCTCCTGGAGCGGCTGCCGATCGGCCTGTCCGCCGGGCAGCGCCAGCGGATCAACATCGCCCGGGCATTGATCCTGGAGCCGCGGCTGATGATCCTGGACGAGACCCTCTCGGCGCTGGACCCGATGGAGCAGGCGCGCCTGCTCGACCTGTTCGAGAAGCTGCAGGCCAGCCACGGCCTGACCTACCTGTTCATCAGCCACGACCTCGCCATGGTCCGCAAGGTCTGCACCCGGATCGCGGTGATGTATCTGGGCAAGGTGGTGGAGCTCGCCGACAACCAGACCGTGTTCTTCAACCCGGCGCATCCCTACACCAAGGCGATGCTCTCGGCGGTGCCGGTGCTGGAGGACAAGCCCTACCGGGCCGAGGACTGCCTGTTGGAGGGCGAGCCGCCCAGCCCGATCGACATCCCGGCCGGCTGCTCCTTCCGGCCGCGCTGCCCCTTGGCGATCGGCCGCTGCGCCAGAGACGAGCCGGGGCTGCGGGTGGTCGGCCAGCACGAGTTCGCGGCATGCCATCTGGCGGCTTGACCCGGACGCCTGGCTTGGGAACATCGCGGTCCTCTGGCGCCGCCGTTCGGGAACACCTGCTCCGATGACCTCGTCTCCGCTCACCCGGCACCGCCACGAGGTCATCCTGCGCCGCCTGGAGCGCGAGCCGCGCGTGCGGGTGTCGGGCTTGGCCAGCGAGCTGGCGGTGAGCGAGGAAACCATCCGCCGCGACCTGGACGAGCTGGAGGTGCGCGGCCGGCTGCGCCGGGTGCATGGCGGGGCGGTGCCGTTCCGCCCGGACGAGGAGCAGCCGCTCGGCGAGCGCTCCCGGATCAAGCCCAAGGAGAAGGCCAAGATCGGCCAGATCGCGGCGGGCCTGGTCGCCGACGGGATGACCGTGTTCGTGGACACCGGCTCGACGCCGCTGGCGTTCGCCCGGGCGCTGATCGGCAAGCGCGACGTGCAGCTGATCACCAACTCCCTGGACATCGCCCAGCTGCTGGCCCAGGAGCCCGGCCTGCGCATCAAGGTGACGCCCGGCTGGCTGCGCGCCAACGACAACGCGCTCTTGGGCGGCGACACCATCGCCTTCGTGCGCCGGTTCGTGTTCGACATCGCGGTGATGGGGATCGCCGCCTGCGACGCCCAGTTCGGCTGGATGGACTATGGCGAGGAGGAATCCGACCTGCGCCGGATCCTCTACCAGCAGGCCCGCCAGAACGTGCTGATCTGCGACGACAGCAAGTTCGGCAGGCGGGCCTCGGTGCGCACCTTCGAGCTGGGCACCCAGCTCACCCTGGTCACCAACCGGCCGCCCCCGGACCTGTTCACCAAAGCGTTCGGCGAGGCCGGCGTCGAGGTGCTGACCGACCGGCCCAACACCAGGTCGTCGCGACAGCGCTGAGCGCCCGTGCCAGAATGGCCGCTGGACGGGGTCAGGGAAGGCGGCATGACACAGGCGGATGGCAGGAAGGACCCGCCGGCATTCGGCGAAGCGTTCCGGCAGGAACTGGAGGAGCTGCTGGCCTGGCGGCGCGACGTGCGCCGGTTCCGCACCGACCCGGTGGCCGAGGCGGACATGCTGGACCTGCTGCGCCTGGCGTGCCTGGCCCCCTCGGTCGGCAACGCGCAGCCCTGGCGGTTCGTGCGGGTGCGCTCGGCCGAGCTGCGCGCGAGCCTGGCCCGCCATGTCGACCTGGAGAACCAGCTGGCGGCCGCCGCCTATGACGACGAGGCGGCGGCCGCCTACGCCGCCCTGAAGCTGCACGGGCTGCGCGAGGCGCCGGAACTGCTGGCGGTGTTCGCCGACGAGCATCCCGAGGCCGGCCGGGGCCTCGGCCGGCGGACCATGCCCGAGACCCTGTGCTATTCCACCGTGCTGGCGATCCACACGTTGTGGCTGGCGGCCCGGGCGCGCGGGATCGGGATCGGCTGGGTGTCGATCCTGGACCCGGCGACGGTGGCGGCGCTGCTGCGGGTGGAGCCGTCCTGGCGGCTGGTCGGCCTGCTCTGCGTGGGCTACCCGCAGGCGCAGGACGACGTGCCGGAACTGGCGCGGCAGGGCTGGCAGGCGCGGCTGGACTGGACCCTGTTCGTGTCGGAGCGCTGACCAGATCCGTTCACGCCTGCGCGTCCTGCGTGCTTGGCGCTTGCACTTCCCGGCCACCCCCTGGCAAAAGCATCGTTGCCCCCTGGTCGGCCGTAGAACGCCGGATGGGGCAAGAACCGGATCAGTTCTGTTGTCGTCCGGAAAGCACCGGATTGTCATGATCCGGCTCGATGCTTTTGCAACTTGATAGAGAAACGCCCGAGTCCATGAACAACCAGCGCATCGACGGGGTCGATTTTTGGCGCGGCCTCGTGCTGATCGTCATTTTCGTCAACCACCTGCCTGGCAATTATTTCGAGGCCTGGACGCCGCGCAATTACGGCTTCTCCGATTCGGCCGAGGCGTTCGTGTTCCTGTCCGGGGTCGCGGTGGCGCTGGCCTATGCCGGGCGGACCCTGCGCGGCGATCTGCGCGGCATGGTGGGCGGGCTGGGTAGGCGGGCGCGGCTGCTCTACCTCTATCATCTGGGCCTGACGCTCGCGGGCTTCCTCCTGTTCGCCCTGGCCGACCGCCTGATCGAGCAGAGCGGCTTTCTGGCCGAGCATGGCCGCGACCTGCTGGTCGCGGAGCCGGTCCAGGGCGTGCTGGGCGTGCTGGGGCTGGGCCACCAGCTGGGCTATTTCAACATCCTGCCGCTCTATTTCGTGCTGCTGCTGTGGGCGCCGGTGCTGCTCTGGCTGGCGGTCCGCTCGCTGCCCGCGATGCTGGCCGTGTCCGGCGCCGTCTACCTGCTGGGGGCTGCCGGCGGGGTGAACCTGCCGACCTGGCCGGTGGAGGGCGTCTGGTTCTTCAACCCGCTGGCCTGGCAGTTCCTGTTCGCGATCGGCATCGCCGCCGGCTACCTGATCCGTACCGGCAAGCCGGTGCCGCAGGGCCAGGCCCTGGGCTGGTCGGCGCTGGCCGCGACCCTCCTGGGGGCGCTGCTGGTGTCCGACCTGTTTGGCGCCCGGCCGGGCCTGCTGGCCTCGATGACCTGGCTGGACCCGTTCAAGTACAAGACCGATCTGGGCATCGTCCGCCTGCTGGCCTTCCTGGCGCTGGCCTACCTCCTCTACCTGGGCCGGGTCGCCGAGCGGCTGCGCGGTACAGCCGTCTATGCGCCGCTGGCGCGGATGGGCCGCCATGGCCTGGCGGTGTTCGCCGCCGGCTGCATCCTGACCGTGATCGGCCAGATCGCGATGCGCTCCTGGAACACCAATGCCGGGTTCGACCTGGCGTTCATCCTGCTGGGCATCGTCCTGTTCGACCGGCTGGCCTGGATGCTGGACCAGAGCCGGGTGCGGGCGGTCCGCGCCAAGGCCGCGATGCAGGCCTGAGCCCCTCCCGCCATGCCCGTTGACCCGCCGCCTGGACCGGCGCAGCCTGCGCGCGATCAGGCTTCCCGACCAGGCTGGAGACAAGGCGATGGCGAGTTCGGTCAAGGAGATGCTGGCGGCGGCGAACCAGGCGGTGCCCAGGATCGACCGCGCGGAAGCGGAGAAGCTGCTGCAGAGCGGCGACGTGCTGGTGCTGGACGTGCGCGACCCGGCGGAACTGCAGGCGAGCGGCAAGATCCCCGGGGCGACCAACGTGCCGCGCGGCATGCTGGAGTTCCGCGCCGACCCGGATTCGCCCTATCACGACGCCGCCTTCAACCGCGACCGGACCGTGCTGGTCTACTGCGCCTCGGGCGGCCGCTCGGCCCTGGCCGGCAAGACCCTGCAGGAGATGGGCTACCGCGACGTCCGCAACATCGGCGGGTTCAAGGACTGGGCGGAAGGCGGCGGGCCGGTCGAGAAGGCCTGATCCCCCAAGCGGAGGGCAGGCCCGTCAGAAGGTGTCGCCCACGCAGACCCAGATCAGCTCGGTTTCCTCGCTGCCCGGGTTGCGCCAGGCATGGTGGAAGTCGCTGCGGAAATAGATGCTGTCGCCCGCCGTCAGCAGATGGACCCGCTGCTCCTCCAGCGTGATCTCGAACTGGCCGCGCACCACCACCAGGAACTCCTCGCCCTCGTGGCGATAGGAGCCGCGGCTGTGCACGCCCGGCTCGATCACCCAGCGCTGGCAGTCCAGGATCTCCTTGCCCGACCCGAGCCGCTCGATCCGGACGCCCAGCCCTAGGCGCGGCAGCACCACGCCGCTGCCGCGCATCACCGTCTCGTGGGCCGGCCTGTCCGGCTCGAACCCCATGATCTCGTTCAGGGTGATCCCGTAGAACCCGGCGATCTGCTTGAGCAGCGGGATGTCGAGGCCGAGCGAGGTGCGCTCCAGGGACGCCAGCAGGGACGGCTTGATGCCGAGTTCCCGGGCCACCTCCGCGATCTTCAGGTTCCGGGACTGCCGCAGCACGCGCAGCTTCGGCCCGATCCCGGCATCCGGCGCGGCCGGGACGCCGGGCGCCGCCTTGTCCCCGGACCCCGCCAGCGCCGCCTTGATCTCGGCGATCTTCATGCCCTGGACGGTGCGCATCCGCTGGATGCCGCGCGCGGTCTCCACGTCGGCCTCGGCATAGATCCGCGTTCCCGCGGGTGTGTAGGCGGGGGCGAGCATGCCCTGGGCCTCCCAGACGCGCAGCGTCGAGACGGAGACCCCGGCCAGGCGGGCCACGTCGGAGATCTTCATTCCAGCTCGCCTGGCATGTCGGCCTCCATCCCATTCCCGGGGCGGACAGCAGACCTTGCACGGATCACGCAACACCTCGCACGGGTCGGGGCACCAGTCAGAAATCTGTAAGATGAAGATTTCTATGGGATGAGCTGCCGGCCAGCAAGCTGCAGCAGCCTGGGTCGGCTCATGTCTCGACGTCGACAGACGCCAGATCGTCAGCTTGGTGGCATCAGCGCAAGGGCGTTGACACCTGAAGATATCTATAAAATTGTAGGGTCAAATCATAACCAGGGAGGAGCAGAGCCATGTGGCGTGTCGGTGTGGACGTCGGGGGTACCTTCACGGACCTGTTCGCCTGGGAGGACGGCAGCGGCGACCACCGCACCGCCAAGGTCCTGACCACCAAATGGGACCGCGCGGTCGGGGTGCTGCAGGCGATCGAGGCCGCCGGGATCCCGTTCGCGAAGATCGAGTTCCTGATGCACGGCACCACGACCGCCACGAACTCCCTGATCGAGCGCAACTACCCCGACGCCGCCTTCATCACCACCGAGGGCTTCCGCGACACGCTGGAGATCGGCCGGCAGCACCGCCGGCATCTCTACGACCCCTACCAGGTCAAGCCGGAACCGCTGATCAAGCGGCGCAACCGCTTCGCGATCAACGAGCGCATCTCCGCCAAAGGCGAGGTGCGCCGGCCGCTCGACGAGCAGCAGGCCGAGGAGATCGCCGGGATCATCGCCGAGCGCGGCATCCAGGCAGTCGGCATCGGCTTCATCAATTCCTACGCCAACCCGGCACACGAGCAGCGGGTGCGCGAGATCATCCGCGCCCGCAACCCGGACGTGCATGTGGTGATCTCGGCGGAGACCCGGCCGATCTTCCGCGAGCATCCCCGCTTCACCACCACGGCGATCCGGGCCTGCATGATGCCGGTCATGACCAGCTATTTCGACCGGCTGGCCGAGGCGCTGAAGGAGCGGGACTTTGGCGGCGCGCTCCTGATCCTCAAGAGCAATGGCGGGGTGATGGGTGCGCAGAATGCCAAGGAACGCCCGGAGGAACTGATCGAATCGGGCCCGGCCGGCGGCGTCTCCTACGCCGCCTACCTCACCCAGACCACCAGCTCCAAGAACATCATCCACACCGATGTCGGCGGCACCAGCTTCGACGCGTCGATCGTGGAGGACGGCAAGGGCCTGATCACCCGTTCCTACGAGCTGGAATGGGAGGTCCCGGTCAGCGTGCCGATGCTGGACATCCACAGCGTCGGCGCCGGCGGCGGCTCGATCGGCTGGGTGGACGATGGCGGCTCGCTCCGGGTGGGGCCGCGCAGCGCCGGCTCCGAGCCTGGCCCGGCCTGCTACCGCCGGGGCGGCACCGAGCCCACCATCACCGACGCCAACCTGATCCTGGGCCGGCTGCATCCCTCGCTCGGCAACAAGTTCGAGCTGGACGTGGCTGCGGCCGAGACCGCGATGGACGCGCTGGCGGCAAAGATCGGTCTCTCCAGGCTGGAGACCGCCGAGGGCATGATCCGGATCTCCTGCGAGACCATGGCCCAGGCGGTCAAGGGTGTGCTCTTGGCGCGCGCTCGCGACCCGCGCGACTTCGTCCTGGCCAGCTTCGGCGGGGCGGGGCCGATGCATGCCTGCTTCGTCGCCCAGGCGATGAACGTGCCCAGGGTGATCATCCCGGTCCAGGCCGGCGTCGCCTCCGCGTTCGGCGCCACCACCATGGACATCCGCCACGACGTGGAGGCGTTCCTCTACGCCTCCCTGGAGGAGGTCGATCTTGGCCAGCTCAACGGGCTGTTCGACGAGCTGGAGGCGGAGGGCCGCCGCCGGCTGGCTGCCGACGGCATCCCCTACGACCGGATGATCCTGCAGCGCACCGCCCAGATGCGTTATGTCGGGCAGACCTACGAGGTCGACGCCGAGATCCCGGCCGGCACGATCACCCAGGAGCATCTGCCCGGCATCGCCCAAACCTTCCACGAGGCGCACAAACGCGAGTACGGGGTCAGCTCCGACGACTTCCCGATCGCCTTCGTGGCGCTGGGCATCACCGCGATCGGCAAGCTGGTCGAGGCGCCGAGCTTCGCGTTCGCCGCTAGCGGCGGCACTAGCGCACCTGCCGCGCGCAAGGTCTATTTCAACGGCGAGTGGCTGGAGACTGCAGTCTACGACAGCGGCCAGCTCACGCCGGGCTTCGTCCTGTCCGGACCCGGGATCGTGGAATACCCGGATTCGATCGCCGTGATCCCGCCGCGCTGCCGGGGCGAGGTCGACGAGAGCGGCAACCTGATGGTCGAGATCGCGAACTGATCCGGGGAGAAGATCCGATGACGAACGGCACGACCAAGGTCGATTCCAAGATCGACCCGATCACTTTCGAAGTTCTTCGCAACACCTTCCAGTATGCCTGCGACCGCATGTCGACGATCATGCAACGCACCTCGTTCTCGCCGATCCTGGCGGACATCCTGGACTACTCCAACGCCATCTACGATCCGCAGCTGCGCCTGCTGTCCCAGGCCGCCAACTGCCCGGTGCATCTGGCGGCCATGCAGTTCAGCGCCGACGCGGCGATGGCGCGCTTCCCGATCGACACGCTGAAGCCCGGCGACGTGATCGCGCTGAACGACCCCTACCAGGGCGGCACGCACATCAACGACATCACCTTCACCATGCCGATCTTCCACGACGGCGAGATCCTGGGCTTCGCGGTCAGCCGCGGCCACTGGATGGACCTGGGCGGCGGCGCTGCCGGCGGGCAGTCGTTCGGCACCCACGTGGCCGCCGAGGGCCTACGCCTGCCGCCGATCAAGCTGTACGAGAACTACGAGATCCATCGCGACTATCTCGCGATCATCATGAACAACACCCGCACGCCGCATTTCGTGAAGGGCGACCTGCAGGCCCATCTGGGCGCCCTGAAGAGTGCCGAGACCGAGCTGCAGCGCGCGGCCACCCGCTACGGCACCGAGACGATCAAGGCCGCGATGTCGGACCTGATCGGCTATACCGAGCGCATCGTCCGCAAGAGCGTCGAGGAGATCCCGGACGGCGACTACACCGCCGAGGACTTCGCCGACACGGACGGGTTCTCCCCCGAGCCGGTCAAGGTCAAGGTGACGCTGCAGGTCCGCGGCTCCGACATCACCGTCGACTTCACCGGCTCCGACCCGGTCTGCAAGGGCGCCATCAACTCGCCCTACGCCAACACCGTCTCGGCCGCCTACTACTCCCTGCAGTTCTTCCTGGCGCCGAACGCGCCCTCCAATGCCGGGATGTTCGCGCCGATCAAGATCGTGCTGCCGGACAATTGCTGGCTGAACGCCAAGTGGCCGTCGCCGACCATCGGCTGCACCACGCTGACCTCCTCCAAGATCACCAGCGCCATCTGGCAGGCCCTGGCCCAGGCGATCCCGGAACGGGTCACCGGCTCGACCTGCTCGGAGTGCAACTGGTTCGTGTCCTCGACCATGGACAAGGACGGCCGCAGCGACGTGTTCTCCGATCTGCCCGCGGGCGGCTGGGGCGGCACGCCGTTTAACGACGGCATGAACGTCACCATGGACCCGCTCGGCAACTGCATGAACATGGCGGCCGAGACGGCCGAGCTGTTCTTCCCGATCGAGTACGAGGCGTTCGAGCTGCGCCGGGATTCGGCCGGTGCGGGCAAGTTCCGCGGCGGGCTCGGCAGCATCTTCAAGGTCCGCTACCTGTGCGACGGCGAGCTCGGCATGGAGACCGCGCGGACCCGCGAAGGCAGCCCCGGCGTGAACGGCGGCGGCCGCAGCGCCGTGCAGCGCTCCAGCCACATCTACCCGGACGGGCGCGAGGTCGTGATCGGCGGCCTTTCCCGGAACGGCGACTGGACCAACCCGCTGCTCGCCGGGCATCATTTCGGCTATGACGAGCAGTTCAAGTTCGAGAGCACCGGCGGCGGCGGCTGGGGCGACCCGAAGCAGCGGCCGGCGGCCAAGGTCCTGGAGGACGTGCTCGACGACTATGTGTCGATCGAGGCCGCCCGCGACGTCTACGGGGTCGCGATCGACCCGGTGGCCATGACCGTCGACCAGGCGGCGACCGAACGCCTGCGCGGCTAGAAGCCCCCGAGCCAGGCCGGGCGGGACTGCCCGGCCTGGCGTCGCGCTCCCCATCCTCCGAGGAATTCGACCTTGGCCGAACGCTACGACGCCATCATCATCGGCGGTGGACATAATGGACTGGTCTGCGCCGCCTACCTGGCCAAGGCCGGGCTGAAGCCGCTGGTGCTGGAGCGCCGGCCGGTCCATGGCGGGGCCGCGGTGACCGAGGAAATCGCACCCGGGTTCCGGGCGTCGATCTTCTCCTACCTGATGAGCATCCTGCATCCGCGCATCCAGGCCGATTTGGAGCTCAAGCGGCACGGGCTGGAGATCATGCCGTGCAGCGACATGCTGGCTCCCCTGGACGATGGCGACTACATCGTCTTTTCCGACCAGGTGAAGCGCACCCAGGAGAGCTTCGCGCGGTTCAGCCCGAAGGACGCGGCGGTCTATCCCGAGTTCGACCGGTTCCTCACCGAGAACGCCGAGGTCTTCCGCAAGCTGCTCTGGGAGACGCCGTTCGACCCGACCAGGCGCGACTGGAAGACCGTCAAGCAAATGTTCGGCTTCGCGCGCCGCAACCGGAAGTACGCGGACAAGTTCTTCCGCGTCTACGACATGCTCACCATGAGCGCCTACGACTTCCTGTCGGAATGGTTCGAGGACGACCGGATCAAGGCGATCCTGGCCTATTACGCCTCGATCGGCACGTTTGCCGGGCCGAAGACGCCGGGCAGCGCCTACGTCATCATGCACCACGTGATGGGCGAGAATGCCGGGGCGGGAGGCTGGGGCTTCATCCGCGGCGGGCAGGGCGCCATCTCGGACGCGATCGCGTCTGCGGCGGTCGAGAGCGGGGCGAAGATCCTCACCGACAGCGCGGTGCGCGAGGTCCGGGTGGTGGACGGGCGGGTCCGCGGCGTGGTGACCAGCGACGGGCGCGAGTACGAGGCGCCGCTGGTGATCTCCAATGCCCATGCCAAGCTGCTCTACCTGAACCTGGTGGGCGAGAAGCACCTGCCCGAGGAGGTGGTGCGCGAGATCAAGGGCTACCGGAGCTTCTCCACCGCGTTCAAGGCCAACCTCGCGGTGGAGCGGCCGCCGCAGTACAGCTGCATGGACCGGGCGCTGAAGGACGGGGCCCTGGGCGACTGGACCTACCCGACCTACGTGCACATCGCGCCGGACATCGACTACCTGGAGCGCGCCTATGACGACGCCAAGCATGGCTGGTACTCGTCGGCGCCGTTCATCACGCCCGTGGTGCCCACCATCGTCGACGACACGCTGGCGCCGAAGGGCAAGCATGTCGTGAACCTGTTCGGCGGGCACGCGCCCTACGAGCTGAAGGGCGGCGACTGGGCGGTGGAGAAGGACAAGTTCCAGAAGAACGTCCTGGACACGATGGACCGGTTCGCGCCGGGCTTTTCCAGCGACATCATCGGCGGGCAGTTCCTGGTCGCCCAGGACATCGAGAACATCGTGCACCTGCCCCAGGGCCACATCTTCCAGGGCGAGCTCAGCGCCGACCAGCTGTTCTTCAAGCGGCCGATCCCGCACTACGCCGACTACCGCACCCCCATCCACGGCCTCTATCTGTGCGGCGCCTCGACCCATCCGGGCGGCGGCGTGTCCGGCATCAACGGCTACAACGCCGCCCGCGAGGTCCTGAAGGATCGCGGCACCAGGTCCGCCATGGGCTTCGCGGTGCGGTGACGCGAACGGGGCGGCGGGCACACTCGCGTCAGCCACCTCCGGGTGTCCCGTCGTCCTGGTACACCAGCACCGGCGCCAGCACCCGGAAGCCCACCCGCTCGTAGAGGCGGCGGCCCTGCTGCGAGGAGATCAGCATCATCCGGCTGGCCCCGTTCCGGGCCGCCCGGTCGGCCATGGCCGCCATCAGCGTCTCGGCCAGGCCGCGCCGCCGGTGGGCCGGCAGGGTCAGCACCTGGTCGACCACGACCAGATCCGTTCCGGAGCGGCCGTAGCGGGAGGCCGCCGCGGGCTCGCCCTGCCAGTCGGCCTGGAAGAAGCGGGCCTGGTTCCGGTCGGCCTCCTCGGCCGGGATCAGGGCGAACAGGCCGGCCTCGTTGAATGAAGCCGCGGCATCCGGGCCCTGGATCTCGGTGACGCCGGCATCGCCGGCGGTGCGGGCCTGGAGCGGCAGGTCGGCTTCCATCAGCGTTTCCTCGACGAGGAGACTCATGGTGGCGGGCAGCGGCGGCAGGCTGGCTGCCGCCTTCTCCCCCAGCACGGTCAGCCACATGCCGGGCTCCAGCGGCAGCGCCCGGCGACCGCTGCCCCAGTAGAACAGCTCCGCCCGGCGGCCCATCGGCACCCGGTAGCGGACCAAGGCGAAATCGTCCTGCAGGACCAGCTCCGAGCCTGCGTTGCCGCGCGCGTTCAGATAGCCGTCCAAAAACTCCACGACGTGGCTGCGCATGTCTGCTCCAGTCCGAGGTGAGGAAAGCCGTGCCTTGGCCAGGCTGCCGGTCATGGCCGGATCCCGATGGTGTCTTCGATCTTCACCAGCTCGAAGTCGGACACCAGGATGTCGATCCGGGCGGACCAGCGGCCGGGCACCGGCAGGGTGAACCGGTCGATCCGCCAGATGCCGTCGGCCGAGCGGGTGGCCTCCCGCCGGAACGGCTCGATCCCGGCCTCGGGCTGGGCCAGCACCAGCGTCACGCCCTTGGGGTCGAGCGGCCCGAAATCGCCGGTCATGATCGTCATGGCGGCGGAGACCGTGCCGGCGCGCCCGGGCGTGACCACCAGCTCGGCCATGGCCTTCTCGCCGTGGACATGCACCTGCGCGGGCTCGGCGGCGAGGCTGGCTAGCATCCTGGGCGGCGGGGTGAAGCGCCAGATCGCCACCGTGGCCAGGACCAGGACCGCCAGCACCAGCTCGGCGCGGATCGAGCGCAGCATGGGCCGGGTTTCGGATCTGCCGGGGCCCAGCAGGGCAGGTGTCAGCCGCCAGCGGTTCAGGCAGGCAAGGCCGAACAGCAGGACAAGGAGCCCGAGCTTGACGGTGAGCACCTGCCCGTAGGCGGTGGCGAGCAGGTCGGCCGGGCTGTCCAGCTGCACCACCGCCAGGAAGAGGCCGGCCGCCACCAGCGGCAGGACCGCCACGGGAGCAAAGCGCGAGAAGCGCCGCAGCAGGACGGCGCCGGCATTCCCGCCCTGGCGCAGCGCCGCCCCGAGCGGCACCAGGGCCCCCAGCCAGAAGGCGATGCCGACGCCGTGCAGGAACACCACGGAGCGGGTCAGCCAGCCGGGCCCGGCGGCGCTGGCATGGCCGGTGCAGGCCAGCGCCAGGCCAAGCCCGGCCAGGGCCATGACCGACAGGAGCCGGGCCGGTCGGGGTCCGGCCCGCAGCGCGCCGGCTGCCAGGAGCAGCGCCGCAGCGGCCAGGAGGGCGCTGGCGCCGTAGCTGGTCGCAAAGCCCGCCTGCCAGGGCGTTGCGACCAGCAGGCCGGCCAGCGGCAGGCCCAGCGCGTCCAGCCCCTGCAGGCCCACGGCCAAGGGGACCAGGCAGAGGCCGAGCGCCAGAAGCCAGCCGACGAAGCCGCGGCCCCCGGCCGGATCGGCCGCCAGCCAGGCCAAAGCGAAGCTGCCGCCCACGCCAAAGAACAGGCCGAGATAGACCAGCACGCGCGAGAGCCAGATGGCGGCCTGCACCGGCCGGTCGGCGGCCTCGGCGGCAGCGGGCGGCGCGCTGGCGGCGCCGATCGAGAACAGCACCGAGCCGGCGACCGGATGGCCGTCCTGCGAGACCACGCGCCAGCTCAGCACGTGGCTGCCGGCGCCGAGGCCGCCGGGCAGGGCGATGCGCAGCCGGTTGCCGGCGATCGCGGGGTCGGGCAGCTCGATCCCGCTGCCGTCCGGTCGGATCAGGCGCAGGGCCAGCGGGACCACCGTCTCGCTGAAGGTCAGCGCCAGCTCGGCCGGCGCCTGCTCCAGGACAGCGCCGTCAGCCGGTTCGCTCCGCACCAGGCCGGCATGGGCGAACGCCGCACCGGACATCGTCGTCAACATAGCCAGGACCAGCCATGCCATTCGCAGGCCGGGCCAGAGCAGGGCCGGTCGGTTGGTCACGAGGCGGTCGCCACAGCTTGGGGGGAGTTGAAGGACGGGAGGATGCGGACGCGCCGCAACGAGCGCGTCCGCCCAGGTTCACTCCTTGGGCAGGAGCTTCAGCGCGGCTGCCGGGGTCTCGTAGTCGTCCAGCGACTTGCCGGATTCGGGGATCTCGATCCAGCGCTCGGCGGCACCGTCCGGGCATTCCTGGACCACCGGGAAGTAGAGCACCGAGCCCACCGGCAGGCCGGGCGTCAGGTAGGTGCGCATCACGAACTCGTCGTAATATTCGTCGGGCAGGCTGCCGCCGGACCAGACCACCTCCTTCACGCCCTCGGCGAGGGGGGTGCCGTAATAGTCGTAGGTCTGCTCGTAGGGGCCTTTGACCAGCTCGATGGTCCAGCCGGGCTTGGGCTGCGGCCGCACCGAGATCACGCCCTCCGGCACCTGCACGCGCAGCCGGATCGTCGGCTTGCCCTCGCAGCCATGTCCCACCCGGAACACCGCCTTGTAGGTGGAGGGCACCTGCGCTTCCTGGGTCTCCAGGGTGACGTGGGCGAGGGCGGGCGCGGCGCCGGCGACGAGGGCGGCGGCGGCAAGAAAATGCTTCAGCATGGGTCGATCCATTCAGCAGGGCCGGCCGGGCGCAGGGCGCCGGGATGCGCGGCCCTAGAAAAGTGTCGGATGGCTACCCGGTCAGGGCGGCGTTCCATGGTCGGCTGGGCCGGTTCCTCCGGCGCCGACGGCCTCGACCGCGCGTTCCACCGGAACCGGGTCGTGGAACGCCACGGCCTGACCGGCCGGCTGCCTCAGGTCGAGGCATCTCCGGCGGCGGGAGCCGGGCAGGGGGCTCCGATCTCCAGAGCGGCTGCTTACGGGAGACGGAGAAGGATCACGCCATGCGGGGAGGGGCCCGGGGGTTGCCGGGGCTGTAAGCGGTCGACCGGCCAGGCGGGCTGTCGGCGGCGAACGGGGCGACCAGCCCGCTGGCGGAGCGCGGCGGAAGGTCGAGGGCGGTCGTGACCGGCGGCGGCAGCGGGCCCAGCATCGGGCAGGCGGTGGTGCAACAGTCCGGCAGATGCGCCTTGCCGGGCGCCTGCTCGGCGGGGAGGGGGCCGTGCTGCTGCTGGCCGGAGCCGCACAGGATGCTGGGCAGGACGCCGGCGGCGCTGGCCGACGCGCGCTCGCCAAAGGCGGTGGCGCCGAGCAGGGCCTGGGCAACGAGCAGGTAGATCGCGACCAGCGCGACCCACGAACCCATTCTGCCCGATCGCCCAGCCACGACGCGCCGCATTCCCCAAAGCCTGTCCGGTCCTATCATGACGCTTTGGCGCGCGTCAGCCCTTCCTTGGCCCCGGCTGCCGCTGGCGCGGCTGGAGCATCCGGGAGGGCGCCGTGTGCGCTGGCCCGGGCGGACGTCCTGGCCTAACCAGGGGCCGGCCCGGCCGTTGGCGGGGCCGCGCGATGCCGAACAGCAGGGAAGCCCGAGCCATGAAGAACCCGAACTCCCGCATGACCGCGATCGTCTGTCATGCGCCCAAGGACTACCGGGTCGAGCAGGTGGCCCGGCCGGTGCCGGGGCCACGGGAGATCGTGATCCGGATCGGGGCCTGCGGGATCTGCGCCAGCGACTGCAAGTGCTGGTCGGGCGCGCCGATGTTCTGGGAGGGCAAGCAGCCTTACGTGAAGCCGCCGGTGATCCCCGGCCACGAGTTCTTCGGCTATGTCGACGAGCTGGGCGAGGGGGCGGACGCGCATTTCGGGGTGGGCGTCGGCGACATGGTGATCGCCGAGCAGATCGTGCCCTGCGACAAGTGCCGCTACTGCCGCTCCGGCCAGTACTGGATGTGCGAGGTCCACAACATCTACGGCTTCCAGCGCGAGGTCGCCGATGGCGGGATGGCCGAGTACATGCGGATCGGCGAGACCGCCCGGCTGCACAAGATCCCGGCGGAGATGCCGGCGGACGATGCCGGGATCATCGAGCCGCTCGCCTGCGCGATCCACACCGTGCAGCGCGGCGACGTGCAGCTGGACGACGTGGTGGTGATCGCCGGGGCGGGGCCGATCGGGCTGATGATGGTCCAGGTCGCGAAGCTGAAGACGCCCAGGAAGCTGGTGGTGATCGACATGGTGGCCGAGCGGCGCGAGCTGGCGCTCAAGTTCGGCGCGGACGTGGCGATCGACCCCGCCAACGAGGACGCGGCGGCGATCGTGAAGGGGCTGACCGGCGGCTATGGCTGCGACGTCTATATCGAGGCGACCGGCGCGCCGGCCGGGGTGACCCAGGGGCTGGAGCTGATCCGCAAGCTCGGCCGGTTCGTGGAGTTCTCGGTGTTCGGCGCCCCCACCACGGCGGACTGGTCGATCATCGGCGACCGCAAGGAACTGGACATCCGCGGCGCGCACCTGGGTCCCTACTGCTACCCGATCGCGATCGACCTGCTCATGCGCGGGCTGGTGACGTCGAAGGGGATCGTCACCCACGAGTACCCGCTGGAAGCCTGGGACGAGGCGATCGGGATGGCGTACGGGCTGGATTCCATCAAGGTCCTGCTCAAGCCCAGGCGCTGACGGGAAGCGCCATCCCCCGCCCCTACTGGGGCGGGAAGGTGGTGAGCAGGGCGCCCAGCACGAACGGCGCCCTGGCCAGCGCCTGGGCGCGCAGCTCCTGGCAGGCGGGCTGGACCGGGTCGAACTGGCAGGCGGCCAACAGCTGGTAGTCGACCTCCGGCGCGATCACGGCGATGCCGATGAAGGCCTGGCCGCGGCTGGCCAGGGCCTCGGTGGCGTAGGCGGCGGGCTGGCCGGTGAACTGCGAGATCCCGTAGAAGCTCTTGCGGTGGACCACCATGCCGTCCTTGCCGTTGACGTGGGGGAACGGATAGGTCCAGGCCGGGTCGACCTGCCAGAAGAACTGCGGGAAGGCCTCGGCGATCCCGGTCTCGAAGGCGACCGAACTGGCCTGGGCATCGAGCGGGCCGTCCACCTCGCTGCCGGCAAAGCCGACCACCAGGCCGGCCAGGTTCTCGACGCTGCAGTACCCGTCCTCCTCCTCCGGGCTGGCGCCCTCGGGCAGGGCGATGGCGGCACCGCTGTCCGCGTGGACCCAGATGTCGAAGCTCCAGGCGGCCAGCTGGCCGGGCGGGACCTGCAGGTGGGCCGCCACCTGCTGCAGGGCGACCGGGTCGTCGGCGGTGGCGGCCAGCCGCTCGAACGGGCGGGTCCGCATCAGCCGGAAGGTCAGCTCGCCGCAGCGGACGCTGCGCCCGGAGCCGGTCGGCAGGTCGGCGCCGAACAGGCTGGCGGCCTGCTGGAAGCCGGCGTCGACGGGCTCGTCGGAACGCTCCAGGACGGCGACCTGGGCGATCGGGATGCCCCAGCTGATCGCCGCCGCCCCGCCCTCGATCCCGCCGCTGCCGACGCCGACCACCAGGTTCTGCGCGTCGACGATCGGCGCGCCGGAAAAGCCCGGCACCAGCGTGCCGTTCAGGCGCAGGATCACCAGGTCCAGGTCGGGGGCGCCGGCGGCGCGGATCTCGTCGGCGACCCGGCTCGGCAGCATGTCGCGCAGCTGCGAGGTACCGGCCGCGATCTTCAGGTCGCGGTCGGTCAGGGTCGGCGCGTCGTAGCTGTAGCCAACGGCCTTGAGCGCGTCGCCGACCCCGGGCGGCCGCGCCGAGGGTGTCGCCGGCTCCAGGTCGAACGGCTGGTCGAGCTTCAGCAGGACCAGGTCGGCCGCGCGCAGCACCTTCGCCACCCGGGCCGGGCGGATCTCCCGGGCGCGCTCGGAATAGGCGGTGAGGGCGGCGCAGCCGGCTACCGCATGAAGGGCACTGACCGCCTGGCCGGGAGACTGCCAGAGAAAGCCGCTGGCCACCTTGTCCTGGCCGCCATCGCAGTCGCGCGCCTGGATCTGCAGCACCGCGGCGGACAGCTTCTCCAGGGCGTCGGCCTGCGCGCGGGCGGCGCCTGGCAGGGCCAGCAGCGCCAGGACCAGGCAGGCGCTCAGGTATCGGGACATTGCAGCCGCCAGACCGCCTGCATGGCGGCTGCCTGCCTTGCCGGATCGAGCGGGGCCAGCGCCTGGGCCACCTGGCGCCAGGCGGCGGAACTGGCGCTGAGCGCCGCGACCCAGGCCTGCTCGTCGGCAAACCGCCTGGGCGGCAGAGAGGTGCAGGCCTCCAGCCGGTCGCCGAACAGGCTGCTCTGGCGGGCGGGGTTCGGCACGGCGGCGACGGTCGCGTCCTGGAACAGGTTCAGGCCGACCGTTTCCAGGGCGACCAGCTGGGCGGCCTCGCGCTCGCTGAACGCCAGCTCCCGCCAGGCCGCCTGGCGCTCCTTCAGGGACGGGGAGAGCCGGTCGCCGGTGCGCAAATAGAGGCCCCCCAGGGTCGCCAGCACCGCGCCCATGCTGAACGCGATCATCCGGATGCTGCGGGGGTGGGCTTGCGGTGCTGCCTCGGCCGGACGCCTGCCGCCGGCCAAGCCGAAATAGGCGCCGAGCAGGGCCAGGAGCGCGGTCAGCACGCTGCCCACCACCGGAGAGGCGGACAGGCCGGCCAGGCAGCCGACAAAGACCCCCAGCGCCGCGCCGGCCGCCATGTCGAGCAAGGTCTGTCGGTTCGCCATCGGCCTCGTCAGCAACGCTTCGCGGAAACGCCAGGAACAGGGCGAGCCGGCACTTGGCCTGGACGCTGCTGTTCTGTGCCGGTGGCGCCCTGGCCTTCCTGCCTGTGGTCGACCGCCGGGCTTCACCGTCCCGGAACATGGAAACACTACCCCAGGACACAGGCCCGGCCGAAACGATTTCGCGCGCCGGACGCTTGCCACCCGATCCGGAGAAGAATAGTTAAGTAGATGCTTCAGCAACAGCCCACGCTCGACCGCATGTTCCAGGCCCTGGCCGATCCGACCCGGCGGGCCATGGTGGAGCGTCTGTGCCAGGGGCCGGTGCCGGTCAAGGAACTGGCCCGGCCGCTGGCGATGTCGCTCTCGGCGGTGGTCCAGCACCTGCAGGTGCTGGAGGCGAGCGGGCTGGTGCGGTCGGAGAAGGCCGGGCGGGTGCGGACCTGCCGGATCGAGCCGGCGGCCCTGCAGGCCGCCGAGGCCTGGTTCGCGCAGCGACGGGCGCTCTGGGAGCGCCGTTTCGACCGGCTGGCCGAGCATCTGGGCGAGGGATCGCCGGACAAGGAGAGCGGATGATGGATGAGCGTTCCGTGCAGCATGCCACCTTCGTGATCGAGCGGCGCTTCAAGGCCTCGCCGGCTCGGGTGTTCCATGCCTGGGCCGATCCGGCGGCGCGCGCCCGGTGGGAATCGCCGGGCGAGGACTGGACCATGGAGGACCTGCCGCGCGACTTCCGGGTCGGCGGCGAGGAGGTCGCCCGGTTCGGGCCGAAGGGCGGGCCCATGTTCGAGGCGCGCACCCGCTACCACGAGATCCGGCCGGAGCGGCGCATCCTGTTCTCCTACGAGATGCACGGCCTTGCCGAAGGCGGCGGGCTGGGCTCGGTGTCGCTGGCCAGCGTCGAACTGCTCCAAAGCGGCAGCGGGACCAGGCTGATCTTCACCGAGCAGGGGACGTTCCTGGATGGCTCCGACACGCCGGAGATGCGCCAGGAAGGCTGGGACGCGATGCTGTCCAAGCTGGTCGCCGTGGTGGACGAGGCCGGCTGAAATCCTGGGCGGCAGGGGGCTTGAGCGGCGTTTTTCAAGATCTTGAGGCGAGGCGCCCTGGCGCTATGTCATGATCATGAGACGAGTTCCGCCGCCGACCTCCAAGGATGCCGCCCGCAAGCCGGCCCCGCGCCTGTCCTCCAGCCTGGCGCGGCCGGTGAAGGCGGCGATCGCCGCCCAGGTGGTGGCCCTGTTCAACGACCGCGGCCGCGGCGAGAAGCCGGTGCCGCGCCATCCCGACGGGCTGTTCGGCAAGGATTCGGTGGCCTGGCGGGTCCATGGCGACGTCGCCTCGATGATGGTGGGCGGCGTGGCCGGGCTGCTTCTGCAGATGCTGCATCCGGCGGTGCTGGCCGGGGTGTGGGACCATTCCAACTTCCGCGCCGACATGCACGGCCGGCTGCGGCGCACCGCCCGGTTCATCGCCCAGACCACCTATGGCGAGCGCAGCGAGGCGCTGGCGGCGATCGAGCGGGTGCGCCGCATCCACGACCAGGTGCGCGGCACCCTGCCGGACGGCACGCCCTATCTCGCCAACGACCCGGCCCTGCTGGCCTGGGTGCATGTCACCGAGACCACCAGCTTTCTGGCCGGCTGGATCCGCTATGCCGAGCCGCGCATGTCGACCGCCGACCAGGACCGCTACTTCGCCGAGATGGCGGTGGTCGGCGAGGCGCTGGGCGCCAGCCCGGTGCCGCGCACGCGGGCGGAAGCGGAGGCGATCATCCAGGCGATGCGGCCGCAATTGCGCTGCGACCGGCGCACCCGCGAGGTGGCGCGCCTGATCCTGACCCAGCCGGCGCACAACGCCATGGCCGAGCCGATCCAGGCGCTGACCATGGAGGCGGGCGTCGACCTCCTGCCGGCCTGGGCGGTGGCGATGCACCGGATGCATGCCCGCTCGTTCAGCCGCGCCTTCGTGCGCGCCGGCACGCTGGGCGTGGCGCGCACGCTGCGCTGGGCGTTCCAGTAGCAGGCCCTACTGGTCAGTAAGCGGCAGAGCCGGCCCGGTCAGGCCAGCAGGGCGTCCAGCCGGTCGTAGCTGGCGCCCAGGCCCTGCTCCATGGGCGAGGCCAGGACCTGGTCGCGGGCTTCCTGCGTGTCGTAGCGCACGGTGACGGTCATCAGGGTGCCGCCGTCCGTTGCGGTCAGCTCCGTGGTCACCAGCGCATCGCCTGGATACCAGGGCGGGTCGAACCGCTCGGTGTGGACCACCCGCCTGGGCCGGTCCAGCTCGCGGAAGGTGCCGGCCACGCTCATCTCGCTGCCGTCCTGGTTGCGCCAGACATAGCGGTAGCTGCCGCCCTCGCGCGGGTCGATCTCGCAGACCGGCATCGAGCCGCCGGGCGGGCCCAGGAGCCAGCGCCGCACGAGCTCGGGCGTGAGCAGGGCATCATAGACCCGCTCGGGCGGTGCGGCGAACACCCGGCGGATCAGGATCTCCCGGTCCGACGGGGTTCCGGCGATCAGGCGGCGGTCGGCGGCGGGCGTGCTGCTCATCGGGAAGCCTTCCTGGGATACATAACCACAAAGTTCAGTATCCCAGGCAAGGGCCGCCCTGGCAATGGGCCGGCTCAGTAGGTGGCGCGTCCGCCGGACAGGTCGAACACCGCGCCGGTGTTGAAGCTGCAGCTGGCCGAGCACAGCCACATGGCCAGCTCCGCCACCTCCTCCGGCTCGCCCAGGCGCTTGAGCGGGCTCTTGTCGATCATGATCTGGACGTGCTGCGGGCTCATCTGCTCCAGCAGCGTGGTGCGCACCGCCGCCGGGGCGATGGCGTTGACCAGCACGCCGCTGCCGGCCAGTTCCTTGCCCAGCGACTTGGTGAGCGCCAGGACCCCGGCCTTGGCGGCGCTGTAGGCGCTGGCGTTGGGCGTGCCTTCCTTGCCGGCGAGCGAGGCGATGTTCACGACCCGGCCCCAGCCGTTCGCGACCAGGGCCGGCACCGCCACCTGGCAGGCGAGGTAGGTGCCGATCAGGTTGACGTCGACGATCCGGCGCCACTGCTCGTGCGGGTAGTCGACCAGCGGCATGGCCGGGCCGGCGAAGCCGGCATTGTTGACCAGGATGTCCAGGCGACCGTGGCGGCCGAGCGTCGCCTGCATCGCGGCGTCCAGGGAGGCCCTGTCGGTGACGTCGACCGCGATGGCGTGGTCCGCCTGCTCCGGCAGCGGGTCGCGGTCCCAGACGGTGACGACGGCGCCGGCGGTGCGCAGGGCCGCCGCGATGGCGGCGCCGATCCCGCGGGAGCCGCCGGTCACCACGGCGACCCGTCCTGACAGGTCGTAGCTGGCGGTGCCCGCCCCCAAGATACCCTGCGCTGGTTCCGTCATGGTCCGCTCCCTGCCGACGTCGTTGCGTCGTTCCTAGAGCGTTCGCGGCCCAGGTAGAACCGGGGACGGCAATCTGGCCGGAGCGCCTGGATCAGGCGCCGCGGAACTCGATCACCCGGTAGCGGGTGCCGTCGTTGCTCTTGCTGCCGCTTTTCGCGCCGAGGCCGCCCTTGAAGCGGATCAGGCGCTTGTGGACCGGCTGGCCCTTCCACTGGTCGTAGACCCACAGGCCGTTCTGGTCCTGGCCGATATAGATGGCGGCGTGGCTGCCGGTGCGCGACGCGTAGGTGCCGTCCGCCTCGAAGGTGGCGATGGGGGTGCCGGGGGGCAGGTCGTGGTTGCCGCGCACCACAGCGCCGGGCGACCATTCCGCGGTGCGCGGCACGCCCGCCACCTCCTGCACGAACGGCACGCAATGGCCGTTGCCGACCACGTCGCCGACATAGGCGGCCGGCTGGCCGGGCATGGACGGGCCATCGGCGCGGCCTTCGCAGGCGACGCAGGCGAGACAGGCGGCCAGGATCAGGCCGGTGCGGATCATGACGGCTTACCTCCCACCAAAGTCGTCCTGGTCCCGAGCACCGGATCGCCGAGATTATGGACCAGAGGATTGCCGGCTGCGCGCAGTGATCGGGCAGGGAAGCACATTCCCCACCAGAAGAGACCATGTCGTGGCATGCCGGAACGATGAACCATAATCTGGCCGTTCTGTCGGGAATTTTCAACCAGGCGGATGGCGCCTCAGCCCGGCGCCTCGACCAGGCGGATCTCCGCTTCTTGCAGCGGCCGGGTGGTGGTCTCGGGCAGGCCGCCCGGCCCGGTGACGATCGCGGCGAACTTGGCGAGGTCGGTCAGCACGTGCAGGGCGGTGCGGCCGAACTTGGAGCGGTCGACCAGGAGATAGGAGCGGGTGGCGGACGCGATCATGCCGCGCTTGGTCTTCACGATGTCCTGGTCCTGGTGGAAGGCCAGCGTGCCCGAGACCGAGGAGGTGCCGAGAAACGCCACGTCGGCGCGCAGGCCAGCCAGCATCTCCTCGGTGGCCATGCCGAAGAAGCCGTGGAAGCGGCGGCTGTACTGGCCGCCCAGCGTGATCAGGGTGATCCGGTCGACCAGCGCCAGGGCCTGGATCACCGCCAGGTTGTTGGTGATCACGGTGAGCGGGCGGCGCTCGACCAACAGCTCGGCCAAGCCCCCCACCGTGGTGCCGGCGTCGATGATCACCGACTGGCCGGGCTCGACGAACTCCAGGGCAGCCCTGGCGATCGCGGCCTTCTCGTCCAATGCCACCTTGGTGCGCCAGCGAAAGTCGCTTTCCATCAGGGTCGAGGATTCGATGGTGGCGCCGCCGCGCACCTTGCGCACCAGCTGGTCCAGGGCCAGCTGGTCCAGGTCGCGATGCACCGTCATCCGGCTGATCCGAAAGCTCGCGGCCAGATCGTCGACCGTGACCGAGCCCCGCTCCATCAGGAGGTCCAGGATCTTCTGGCGGCGGCGCTCGCCGCCCTGGCCGTGCGGGTCGCTCATGGGCAAAGGCGCTGCCCTGTGGCGGTGGCCTCGGTGCGGTGGCGGCTTGCCAGCTCGTCCAGCAGGTCCTGGATCTCCCGAGTGCTGCGGGCCTCATCCCAGCCAAGCGTGCGCGCGGCGATCCCGGCCATCTCCTCGATGGCGGGCAGGGAGGCCCGCCCGGTGATCGCGATGGTGGTGCGGCGCAGCACGAGGTCGGCCAGGGTCGGCGCGCGCTCGGCCAGGCACAGCCAGGCGATCTCGCGGGTGCCGAATTCCGGCAGGTAGGCCAGCGGGCGGTCCGGGTCGTTCACGCCTTCCAGCGTCGCCAGGAAGTCGTGGGCGCGGCTGCCGTAGCGGGCGTGCAGCTGCGCCAGGCGGGGATCGTCGCCCGCTCTGCCGTTCGGGCGGCCGCCGCCGATCGGCAGGTTCTCGGTGCCGGTCCGGCGCGGCCGCCCGAGACGGGCCAGCACCGCGTCGGCCACCTCGGCGCCGAACGCGCGGAAGGTCGTCCACTTGCCGCCGACCAGGCACAGCACCGGGAAGGGCCGGCCGTCGCGCGGCTCGTGGACCGGCATCGAGTGGTCGCGGCTGACCGCGCCGGGGTTGGCGGCGTCGCTGGCCGGCAGCGGGCGGACGCCGCAATAGGTGTAGACGATCTGGTCGCGCTCGATGCGCAGCTTGGGGAACACCTCGCGCAGGGCGCCCAGCATGTAGTCGATCTCGGAATCCTCGCAGACCACGCTGTCCGGGCTGGTGGTGCGCAAATCGGTGGAGCCGGTCAGCACCTTGTCCAGGAACGGGTAGGCCAGGCAGATCCGGCCGTCCTTGCGGCCGAAATAGATCATCCGGCCGGCCAGCGCCCGGTGCATCCCGGGATGGTCGAGCAGCAAATGGGAGCCCTTGGTGCCGCCGATATGGCGGGAGCTGATCCCGGCCGCGCGATTGGCGCCGTCGATCCAGGCGCCCGCGGCGTTGACCAGGATGGTCGGGCGGACCTCGAAGCGCTCGCCCCCGATCCGGTCGACCAGGACCAGCCGGTCGGCCTCGTGGGAGTCCAGGGCGACGTGGTTCAGGCCGAGCGAGGCGGGATTGGCGGCCTCGCCGTCCAGGACCAGCTCGACCCCTAAGCGCTCGGGCTGGGTGATCCAGGCGTCGTAGTAGATGCCGGCCCCCACGATCGACGGGTCCAGGCCCGGCACCGATTCCAGCGCCTGTGCGCGGTCCATCATCCGGTGGGTCGGCATGGTCCGCTCCTTGCGGCCCAGGAAGTCGTAGAGGGCGAAGCCCAGCTTGACGATCCAGGCACCCCGGTCCTCGCCGCCGCCCTTCCTGCCGAAGAAGCGGCCGACCGCATCGGTGAGACCGCCCAGACGCGAGTGCAGCGGGACCACCGTCTCCAGCGGGCGGACCAGATGCGGGGCGTTCTTGAGCAGGCGGTTGCGCTCGTGGGTGGCCTCGCCGACCAGGCGGAACTCGCCGGTCTCCAGGTATTTCAGGCCGCCATGGATCATCCGCGAGGGTGCGGAGCTGGCGCCGGAGCAGAAGTCGCCCGTGTCGATCAGCAGGCAGTCGACGCCCTGCAGGGACAGGTCGCGGAAGGTCGCGATGCCGTTGATCCCGGCGCCGACGATCACCACCGGCCAGTCTGTCCTGGCCCGCAGACGATCCAGATGCTGGCGACGATCGTTCACGCAGCGTCACTCCCGCTGTGCCAGAGGTCCTTCACCGCCTCGACCGAGCGGAGATAGTGCCGATAGCTACGCTCCAGCCGCGCATTCCGATCGGCGTCGGGCCGGTAGGAGCGCGACACCCGGCAGCAGGCGCCAGCGGCGGCCGGCAGGTCCGGGTACCAGCCGGCGGCCACGCCGGCGCACATGGCGGCTCCCAGCGCGCCGACCTCCTCGGCCTCCGGCACGCTCACCGGCAGGGCCAGCGCGTCGGCGAACAGCTGGGCGATCCGGGGGCTGCGGGCGCCGCCGCCGGCCAGCGACACCGAATCCAGGGCGAAGCGGCGGCGCAGCGCGTCCACATGGGTGCGGTGGTTGAACACCACGCCCTCGATCAGGGCGCGCATCAGGTCGCCGCGCCCGTGGCGGCCGAGCACGCCCAGGAACGCAGCGCTGGCGATGGGACCGTGCGGGGAGCCGTACAGGAACGGGTGGTAGACCGGGGCGTCGGCCTCGTCGAACGCCCGGGCCAGTTCCGGCTCCAGGACCTGGAACACCGAGACGCCTTCCTCCCGGGCCTGGCGGGTCGCGTCCCGGCAGAACTGGCTTACGAACCAGTCGATGTTGGCCGAGGAGGCCGGCGAGATCGACATGTTCATCCAGGTGCCGGGCGCAAACCCGTTGCGGCAGAACCAGGCGGGGTCGGTGGCGGGCTCAGGCGAGATCACCTCGTTGATGCAGTAGGTGCCGGCCACCACCGCCAGGCGCCCGGCCTCGACCACGCCCATGCCGACCGCGGTGGCGGTGACGTCGTGCAGGCCGGTGGCGACCGGGGTGCCGGCGCTGAGGCCGGTGGCGGCGGCGGCCTCCGGCGTGACCTTGCCGGCAATCGCGGTGGGCTCCAGGACGGGCGGCAGGCGGTCCATGATCTCGGGCAGGTCGAACAGGGCGGCCACGTCCTGGTCCCAGACCTGGCTTCGGACCTCGGTAAAGGCGGTGCTGGCCTCGGTGCGGTCGGTGGCGATCACCCCGGTCAGCTTCAGGCGCAGCCAGTCCTTGCAGTAGAGCAGGTGGGCCAGGGCCGCGTAGCGCTGCGGCTCGTGTTGCTTGATCCAGGCCAGCAGGGCGGCCGGCGAGGAGGGGGCGACCTCCTGGCCCATCGCGGCCAGCATCTTCGGGAAGCGGCCCTCGGCCTGCCAGCGTGCCACGATGGCATGGGCGCGGCCGTCCAGGGACAGGATGGCGCGCCCGAGCGGGCGGGCGTCCCGGTCCAGCGGGTAGAGCCCGTCGCCATGGCCGGAGACGCCGATCGCGGCCACGTCGCCGCCGCTGGCGCCGGCATCCTCCAGCGCCAGCGTGATCGCCCGGCAGGTCGCCTGCCAGTGCTCGTCCATGTCGCGCTCGACATGGCGGGGGTGCGGCTCGTGGCGGGTGATCTCGGCGCGGCCGACGCCCGCCAGATGGCCGGCCTGGTCGAACAGCGCCGCCTTGGTGACGGTCAGGCCGCTGTCGATGCCGAGCAGGTACTTGGTCATGGGTGCGGGATTCCGGTTCGGGTCAGCGGGCGCTGCGCAGGGCGATGCGGTCCTGCAGGCTGGCCAGCCAGATGGCAACCAGGAGCACCAGGCCGAACACCATCTGCCGGATCGACGGCTCGATGCCGATCAGGTTCATCAGGTTCTCGATCACCGCGATCACGATGACAGCACCAAACACGCCGGACAGCCGGCCGACGCCGCCGGAGAGCGAAGTGCCGCCCAGGATGGTGCCGGCGAACACCATCAGGATCGAGCCCTGGCCCAGATCGGCCACCACCGAGGACAGCCGGCCGACCTCCAGCATCCCGCCCAGCGCCGCGGCAAAGCCGGCCGCCGCGAAGCACAGGACCTTGGTGCGCCTGACCCGCACGCCGGCCACGAAGGCGGCTTCCTCGTTGTTGCCGATCGCGTAGATCTCCTTGCCGATCCGGTGCCGCTCGATCATCGCGTAGGCGACGAGGTAGAGCAGGATCCAGACCAGGATCGCGATCGGGATGCCCCAGAGGCGCTGCTCGCCCAGGAACACGTATTCGTCGGGCAGGTAGTAGACGCCTTCCGGGATCAGGTAGATCACCACGCCGCGCATCAGCAGCAGGGTGCCGAGCGTCACCAAAAAGGCGTTGACCCGAAGCTGCACGGCGAACAGGCCGGCGGCAGCGCCCACCGCCATGCCGATCAGCGGGGTGAGGATCGCGGCGGTGACCGGGCCGATCACGCTTGGCAGCCAGCTCTGCATCGCCACGATCGCCACGGTCGGGCCGAAGGCGAAGGTCGATTCCAGGGAAAGGTCGACCTCCTTGATCAGCAGCACCAGGAACAGGCCCAGCACCATGCAGCCGAGCGGGGCCGCGGCCCACAGGACGTTCAGCAGGTTCTGCGGGTTGGTGAAGCCCGGGATGGTCAGGCCGAACAGCGCCAGGAACGCCAGCAGCACCCAGATCAGGTGGCGCTCGAACACGTAGAGCAGGAAGCCGCCCTTCCTCGTCACACTCCCCGGCATGATCAAACTCCCTGGATGGCCCGATAAAGGTGGCCGATGTCGAAGCCGGGCTCGCCCCGGCGCAGGATCTCCACGACCCTGCCGCGGAAGAAGACGTGGATCTCGTCGCAGACGTCGATCAGCTCGTCCTCGTTCTCCGACAGCATCACCACCGCGCTGTTCCTCGACAGTTCGTTGCGGATGGCGTTGAGGATCTCGGGCTTGGTGGCGAGGTCGACGCCGCGGGTCGGCTCGTTCAGGACGAACAGGCGCGGGCTGGTCAGGCTGAGGCGGCTGATCAGCACCTTCTGCTTGTTGCCGCCGGACAGCGTGCTCATGCCGACCTCCGGCCCCGCGGCCTTGACCTTCATGCTGCGGACCTTGTCGGCCGAGAGGGCGCGGGCCTGGCCGGCGCGGATGAACCCAAACGCGTTGGTGACCACCGGGTAGCTGGAGATCAGGATGTTCTCCTGGATCGAGCGGTTCTGGATGACGCCGTGCTGCTCGCGGTGCTTGGCCAGATAGGCGACGCCGTCGGCCAGCGCTGCGGCTGGGTCGGTGAGCCGGGCGGGACCATGCTCGCCCTGGATCTCGCCCTGGTCGGCATGAACCAGGCCGAACAGGGTCTCGGCCAGCTCGTCCTTGCCGGAGCCGTCCAGGCCCGCCAGGCCGGTGACCCGGCCGGCGCGCAGCTCCAGGTCGACATCCTGGTAGGCGCCCTGCCTGCCGAGCTTGCGCACGGCATAGACCAGCCCGCCTTCGGCCAGCCCTTCGGCGCGCACCACCTTGGCCTTGGGGATGTCGCCCACGATCCAGTCGGCCAGTTCGCGGCTGGAGGTGCGCCGGACATCCAGGGTCGCCACCGCCTGGCCGTCGCGCATCACGGTGACCCGGTCGCAGAACTCCAGGATCTCGTTCACGTGGTGGGAGATCAGGGTGTAGGAGCGCGAGGGCTCGCGGCCGACCAGGTCGCGCAGGCGCTCCAGCAGCATGGTCTTGCGCTGCCGGGACAAGGACGCGGTGATCTCGTCCAGGAGGATCACCCGGGCTCGGTCGACCAGCTGGGCCTTGCCGAACGCCAGCAATTGCTGGGTCTCGATCGGCAGGCTGCCGATCGGCTGCTCGGGATCGACGTCCAGGGACAGTTCGTCGGCGACCCGGCGCACGGTGTCGCGCATGGCCTTGGGCTTCAGGAAGCCGAATGGCCCCATCAGCGGGCGGCCCATGAACAGGTTCTCGGTGACGCTCATCCGCTTGGCGAAGCGCGGCTCCTGCGGGATCAGCGAGACGCCCAGGGAATGGGCGCGGACCGGGTCGTACTGGGCGCCGTCCACGGTCTCGGCGCCGACCGTGATGCGGCCGGAGGAGGGCTGCAGGATGCCGGCGATCATGCTGACCAGCACCGACTTGCCCGCACCGTTGCGCCCGATGATCCCGTGGATCTCGCCCTGGCGCACATGCATGTTCACGTCGGAGGCCGCCACGACGCCCGGAAAGGTCTTGGTGATTCCTTCCAGGCGGTAGGAGGTCGGGGCGGCGTCGGCAGGCAAGGGGCACCTCGCGGGGCAAGGGACGGGCCCCGGCCGGCGGGATGGCCGGCCGGGGGGCTGGTGGGAGAGGTTCAGTTGCCGCCGGAGAGCGCCTTGCCCTCCGGGGTCTGCTCCATCTGGATCGCCCAGTTGCGCGGATCGTCGGCCGGCACGTCCTCGGGAATCGAGTAGGCCTGGGTCTTGTACCAGTCGCCGTCGAACTCCTCGGACGGGATGATCTCGACGGGAGTCCACAGCTCCTCGGCGCCGACGTCGTAGGTGCCGTTCTCCGCCGACTTCCCCTTGAGCTCGCCGGACGACATCATCTCGTAGAGCAGGCGCATCGAGACCACGCCCTCGCCGGTCGCCGGCTGCACCGAGACATGGGTGAGGTCGCCCTTCAGCACCGCGTCCAGCTCGGGCCTGGTGCCGTCGATGGTGGCGACCGGGATGTGCTTGGGATCGTCGGACTTCGCCAGCATGCCCTGGGCGGCGAAGGCCGGGATGGCGCCGCCGATGCCCATGGTGCCGTCGATCGACGCCACCGCCAGGATCTGCTCCTTGCCGTAGCGGGCGATCAGGTCGTCCACCGCCTTGCGCGCCTTGGAGCCGTCGCAGCCGGCCTCGCGCACCTCGACCTGCAGGTTCGGGTGCTGTTCCACCAGCGGCGCGAACACCGACTGGTAGCCATTGTGCCGGGCGATGTCGAAGGACGCGGTGATGATGCAGCGCAGCTCGACGATCACCCCGTCCTTTTCGCGCCAGCCCTCGCGGTTCTGGTCCAGCCAGCCGACGATCGCCTCGCCGCCCTTGCGCCCGGCGGTCTCGTTGTCGAACGCGACAAAGGTCTGCTTCGCCTTGGGCACGAAGGCGTTGCTGACCACCACCGGGATGCCCTGCTCGTGGAGCTGGTCCACGGTCTTGACCATCGCCTCGCCGCGCCACGGCACCAGCAGCACCCCGTCGACGCCGCGGGCGATCTGAGCGTCCAGGGCGTTGCGCTGCTTGGTGACGTCGTTGGCGCCGAACACCGAGAACTCGATGGTGTCGCCGGTTTCCTGCTCGATGCGCTGGCGCTCCATCTCCTGACCGAGCTGGACGCCGTTGAAATAGATGTCGTTCGGGTCCCAGCGGATCACCGCCACCCGGTAGTCCTTGGCCGCCGCCGCGAACGAGGTCAGCCCCACCGCCAACGCCGCCCCTGCGAGCAGGCTCGTCTTCGCCATGCGCATGTCTTGCCTCCCAGATCCCGGTCCACGGCTTCGTCCGGCCGGGCGGCAAGCGCATAACATCGATCCTGAGATATGTAACGTGATTCATGGTATGTTCGTGTGACATCGCGCCGGCCGTCAGCGGCGCTGCCCCGCAGGACAGGCTGTTCGCGGCTTCCAGGATGTGGGGAAGGGGTGCCGGCTATTCCGGGATGCCGGCGACGCGCAGCGCGTCCAGGTAGCGTTGCGCGAAGACCGGGTCGCGCCAGGGATTGATCTGCCGTTGCAGGCCCAGCGAGTAGGTCGGGAACTCCTGCATCAGGCGCTCGGCCGCGGCGCGCGCCTCGTCCATCCGGCCGAGCCCGACCAGCGCGCCGATCAGCACCCGGTAGGTCGAGCCGTAATTGGGCATCTCACGCAGGGCGTTGCCGCCCCAGAGCAGCGCGTCCTCGAAGCGCTCCAGCATCAGGTAGCTCATGCCGATCCCGGACATGGCGATGCCCTTTTCCGGATCGATCGGGCTCAGGCGCATGGCGCGCTGGAAATGGTCGATGGCGACCAGCGGCCGGCTGGCATGGGCGTTGACCCAGCCGCCGCCCGTGTAGCTCTGCGCGGAATTGGCGTTGAGGTAGAGGGAACGCTCGATGACGGCCAGCGCCGTGTCGTAGTCCCTGGCGCTGTAGGCCAGGACCTGGGCGGCGAAGCGCAGGCTGGTGGGGTCGTCGCGCGCCTCGGCCAACACCTCGCGCGCCATGCGCACGGCGACGCGGACGTCGTCCGGCCCGTGCCAGCACTGGCTGACCGAGACGCTGCGGATATAGGCGCCCAGCGCCTTGGCCAGGGTGAAGCCCGGGTCGATGCTGAGCGCCTCGTTGGTCAGCCGGCGGACCTCGGCGAACCCTGCGGCGGTCATGCTGTAGAAGCCGGGCAATGCCCGCAGGTAGAGGTCGTAGGCGGTGATGTACTCGGTGGGCTTGGAGCGGGCCTGGCGGATCTCCTCCAGCCGGATGCTGGGCTCGACCGCGCCGACCACGCTCTCGGTGATCTGGTCCTGCAGGTCGAAGATGTCGCTCATGTCGCCGTCGAAGCGGTCGGCCCAGACATGGCGGCCGGTGGGCGCGTCGACCAGCTGGCCGACGATGCGCACCCGCGCGCCGACCTTGCGGATGCTGCCCTCCAGAACGTAGCGGACGCCGAGTTCGCGGGCGACCTGGCGCACGTCCACCGCGCGGTTCTTGTAGGTGAAGCTGGAATTGCGCGCGATCACGAAGAACGAGCGCACCCGGCTGAGCGCCGTGGTGATGTCCTCCACCAGGCCGTCGGCGAAATAGTCCTGCGCCGGATCGCCGCTCAGATTGTCGAACGGCAGCACCGCGATGGACGGCTTGTCGGGCAGGGCGAGCACGGCCGGGGTGCCGACGCCCAGCACCACCCGCCAGGCCTCGACCGGCTCCTTGATGTTCTTGACCTGGTGCAGCCCGGCCGGCTCGGCGGTCAGCGCCAGCTTGCCGCGGACCTCGTTGTGGACGTTGCGCGACAGCCAGACGCCGCCCGGCTCGCATAAGGTCTCGATGCGGGCGGCGACGTTGACGCCCTCGCCATGGATGGTGCGTCCCTCCACGATCACGTCGCCGAGATTGATCCCGATCCGCAGCCGAATGCGCTGGCTGTCCGGCAGGTCGGGGTCGCGCGCCTGCATCAGGCGCTGGATCTCGATGGCGGCCTCGACCGCCTCGACGGCGCTGCTGAACTCGATGATCGCGCCGTCGCCTTTCAGGTCGACGAACCGCCCGCGGTGCCGGGCCAGCACCGGCTCGACCACATGGAGGCGCAGCTCCTTCATCCGGGCGAAGGTGCCGGCCTCGTCCTGCTCCATGAGCCGGCTGTAGCCCGCCACGTCGACCGCCAGGATGGCCGCGAGCCGCCGCTCCAGCCGCCCTTCCGCCATCGCCCCTCCCATGTGCCGTCGGACCGCGCATCCGGACGACGGCGCACCGCTTCGGCGCCGGCCGGGCTCGGGATGGCCGCCATGATATCGCGGCCGGGCCGGGTGGCGATAGGGCAGATCACAGCGCTCTGGCCGAATCGGCACTACCATGTACTCACGGGAAGTTGTCCCGGCCATGCGGACCAGATCCGCCCGCCCGCAGTTCTGCCGAGATCATCGCGGTGCTGTGGGCGATAGTCCGCGATTTGCTCGAATACTTGAGACAGGCCCAGGAAGGCGAGCTTTATGGCGAAAGGATCAGGACCTGCCGCCGGCCCGGTTCCAGCCGCGGGCCGTGTCGCCGAACGCCTCCCAGCCGTCCCGGGTGACCGCCACCGTGTCCTCCAGCTTGATGAAGCCGCGGGTCGGGTGCTTCATGGTGGTCTCGATCGACAGGACCATGCCCGGGGCGAGGGGACGGTCGCGTTCGTCCGCCCGGTAGGGGGCGGCCCGGCGGCCGATCAGGCGCGGCGCCTCGTGGGAGACGATGCCCATGCCGTGCGCCACGAAGTCGGTGTAGGCGCGGTGCGCCGAGCGGCCGAGCAGGGCCTCGGCCTCGGTGTAGAGTTCCTGGCCGAGGGCGCCCGCGCGGATCGGGCGGCGGGCGGCCTGCTGGATGGCGTCGATCTCGCTTAGCAGGTCCTGCAGCTCCTGGTCCGGCTCGCCCGCCACCGCCATCCGGCACAGGTCGCCGATATAGCCCTGGTAGTTGCCGCCGGAATCCAGCGAGAGCACCTGGCCCTTCTCCCAGCGCTGCCCGGATTCCGGGGCGCGGTTGAAGCTCCGGCCGGTGGCGATCAGGCAGTATTCGAAGGTCAGGTCGCGGGCCTGCTCCTCGCGGCGCAGCGCGCTGGCCAGCTCCTGCTTGGTGCTGCCGGGCCCATGGCTGGCGAACACCGCCTGCATCGCGTCCACCACCCGCTCGGACGCCTGGCGCAGGAGGTCCAGCTCGGCCGGGGTCTTCTGCGCGCGCAGCCGCTCCAGCGGGAAATGGGCATCCGCCAGCTCGTGGGACGGCAGCGCCCTGGCCAGGGCCAGATAGGCGTCGGCCGGCAGGAAGGGCGGCTCGATCCCAATCCGGCGGACGCTAGAGCCCAGGTGCTCGACATGGCGGGCGGCGGCCTCGACCGCGTCCAGGGTGCCCCAGCTCACCGGCAGCACCTCGGACATCCAGAACCGGCCGAGCTCCTGTTCCCAGGATTCCATCGGGTTGCCGACATAGGCGCCCTGGTCCGGGCGGCCGCGGACATAGACCAGCACCGGCAGGTAGCGGCTGGTGCCGATCGCATCCATGTAGTCGAAGAAGAAGAACCGGTAGCCGCCCAGGAGATACTGGATGTTGTGCTTGGAGGTGACCAGCAGGGCGTCCAGCCCGGCTTCCTCCATCAGCGCGTCCAGCCGGGCGTGGTCGAACGGGATGGCGGGGAGCGACTGTCCGGACGTCGCTGTCTCCGTCGTGCCTGCGGCCATGGATCGAAGCCTCCCTGATGGACCGGCGCGTGCCCACCAAGGCGGCCGGCCGTTTCCATCGCACTACACGGCAGGCGGCGCTTCCTGTCGAGCAGCGATGGCCTGCCCTTAAGAGCACGGCATGTGTTTTGGGCGGCGGCGATCTATCTGCCGTGCTGGAAGGTCGCCGGCCGCGACGGGCCCGATCCTCCGCCCATCCCCGGCAAGGAGACGCCCCATGAAGGTGCTGATGATCCTGACTTCCCACGACCAGCTGGGCGACACCGGCCACAAGACCGGGTTCTGGCTGGAGGAGCTCGCCGCACCCTACTACGTGTTCAAGGATGCCGGCGCCGAGATCACCCTGGCCTCGCCCAAGGGCGGGCAGCCGCCGCTGGATCCCAAGAGCAGCGCGCCGGACAGCCAGACCGAGGCGACCCGGCGCTTCGAGGCCGACGACACCGCCTCCGCCCAGCTCGCCAGCACCGAGAAGCTGTCCGAGGTGCAGGCGGACCGGTTCGATGCGCTGTTCATCCCGGGCGGGCACGGCCCGATGTGGGACCTGGCCGGCGACGCCACCTCGATCAAGCTGATCGAGAACTTCGTGGCCGCGTCCAAGCCGCTGGCCGCAATCTGCCACGGGCCGGCCGCGCTTACCGAGGCGCGCCGGTCCGACGGCGCCTGGCTGGTCCAGGGCCGCAAGGTCACCGGCTTCACCAATGGCGAGGAGGCGGCGGTCGGGCTGGAGAAGGTCGTGCCCTTCCTGCTCGAGGACCGGCTGCAGGAGCGTGGCGGCGTGTTCCGCAAGAAGGGCGACTTCGAGCCCCATGTGGAGGTGGACGGGCAGCTGGTGACCGGGCAGAACCCGGCCTCCTCGGAACCTGCCGCCCGGGCGCTGCTGGAACTGGCCGGCCGCGGCGCCAGCAGGGACTGAGCGTCAGACCCGGCCGCGGGCCGAGCGGGTCGGCCGGACGTGATGCTCGATCCAGTTGCTGATCTCGTTCTGGCGCAGCATCGGCTCGATGATCTCCGGGCCGATGCCGTAGCGCCAGGCAAGATCCCAGCGGCCCGCAGGGTCGGCGTGCAGCGCCTCCAGGTCGGCGATGTGCGCCTTTGTCGCCTGCTCGTCCGGAAAGAAGCCTTCGGTCCAGAGCACCCGCCCGTAGCGGACCATGATCGCGGCCAGGTCCAGCAGGCTGAACTCGGGATGGTACTGCACGCCCCAGAACAGCCCGCCGTCATGGGCGATCTCGCCGGCCTGCACGTCGGAGACCTGGTTGAAGGCGGTGACCCGCAGCCCTTCCGGATTGAGCCCGACCTCGTCCATATGGACGCAGGGCGCGTCGAACACCGGCGGGCGGCCGGCATGCATCTTGTGGTTCTGGCCGAGCTCGGTGAGCGTGATCTTGCGGGCGATGCCGAGCTCGCGGCCCTTGGGGTTCTTGCGCACCTCGCCGCCGGCGGCGACGGTCGCCACCTGCAGGCCCCAGCACGAGCCGAAGAACGGCACGCGCGAGCGGTAGACCGCCCGGGCCAGCTCGATCTGCGGGTCGATCGCCGGGCCGCGATCGTAGATGTTGAGCGCCGAGCCGGTGATCGCCACGCCGTCATAGCTTTCCAGCCCGGCGGGATCGGGCAGGTTGGCGCCGGGGAAGGCCGGGTAGCAGATGTCGACGGTGGCCTCGGGTGCCGCGCGCAGCAGGACCTCGGCATAGTTGTCCGACATGGTCTTGCCGGTGAGATCGCGGACGCGGTCGCAGGTCTCGGGCGTGTTGCCTTCGACGACGAGCAGGCGGAGCGGACGCTGGGTCAAGGGCGGGGCATCCTGGAAGAGGTCGCGGCGATCCGGCAGAGCCGTCGTCGGCGCGATTCCCTTAGGGGCGAGGGCATGGACGGGTCAAATGGCCCGTGGCGCGCCGCCGCGCCCGGCTGGGCGGGAACGGCGCGCCTGCGACGCGATCCCGCTTGCGGAGCCATCCGGCCACCCCGACATTGCGCCGGTGCAGATGGGTGCGAGGAGCAGTGGCAGTGCGGGTGATTGTCCTTGGCGGCGGCGTGATCGGGGTGACCAGCGCCTGGTGGCTGGCCCAGGCGGGCCACGAGGTCGTGGTGCTCGACCGCCAGCAGGGGGCGGCCCTGGAGACCAGCTTCGCCAATGCCGGCGAGGTCTCGCCCGGCTACTCGACCCCCTGGGCCGGGCCGCACGTGCCGCTCAAGGCGATCAAGTGGCTGATGATGAAGCACGGTCCGCTGGTGGTGCGCCCGAAGCTCGACCTGGCGATGTGGCGCTGGATCGCGGCGATGCTGCGCAACTGCACCGAGCGCCGCTACGTCCTGAACAAGAGCCGGATGGTGCGGCTGGCCGAGTACAGCCGCGACGTGCTGGTCCAGCTGCGCGTCGATACCGGCATCAGCTATGACGAGCGTTCCCAGGGCACGCTGCAGCTGTTCCGCACCCAAGCGCAGCTGGACGATATCGGCGATGACGTCGAGGTGCTGCGCCAGGGCGGCGTGCCGTTCGAGGTGCTGGACGCCAAGGGCTGCATCGGCGCCGAGCCGGCGCTGGCCCGCGTCCAGGGCAGGTATGTGGGGGGGCTGCGCCTGCCCGGCGACGAGACCGGCGACTGCCACATCTTCACCACCAGGCTCGCCGCCATGGCGGCCGAGAAGGGCGTGGAGTTCCGCTACAACACCAGGATCGAGGGCATCGAGGCCGAGAACGGCCGGGTAGTGGGGGTGCGCACCCCGGCGGAGCGGGTGTCCGGCGATGCCTACCTGGTGGCGCTGGGCAGCTACTCGCCCCTGCTCCTGCGCCGCCACGGCGTCGACCTGCCGGTGTTCCCGGTGAAGGGCTACTCGATCACCGTGCCGATCGCCGATCCCGGCGGCGCGCCGGAATCCACGGTGATGGACGAGACCTACAAGGTGGCGATCACCCGGCTGGGCGAGCGGATCCGGGTGGGCGGCACCGCCGAGGTGGCCGGCTTCGACCTGGAACTCCGCCCCGCCCGCCAGGCGACCCTGGTGAAGTCGGTGGGCGACATGTTCCCGGACGGCGGCGACTACCACCACGCCAAGTTCTGGTGCGGCCTGCGCCCGATGACCCCGGACGGGCCGCCGGTGATCGGCCGGGCGCGCTACGACAATCTGTGGCTGAACACCGGCCACGGCACGCTCGGCTGGACCATGGCGTGCGGCTCGGCCCGGGTGGTCGCCGACCAGATCTCCGGGCGCCGCCCGGACATCGACACCGCCGACCTGGCGCTGTCGCGCTACGCCTGACCCTGGGCTTGGGCGAAGGCCTGGGACAGCCTGGCGATGTGCTCCGGGCCGATCCCGCAGCAGCCGCCCACCACCGAGGCGCCCGCCGCCACCCAGCGGCGGGCATGGCGCAAATAGCCGTCCGGGTCGGTGTCCTCGCGCAGCCGGCTGAGCGCGGCATTGGCGGCGTCGCGCTCGGGCTTGGGCTCGAAGGCATTGGCGTACACGCCGAGCGGCAGGACGGCGCGCAGCGTGTCGGCCGCCTCCCCGATCGCCAGGTCCATGACCTCGGGCGGGCTGCAGTTGAACAGGAGGGTCTGGGCCCCCAGTGCCCGGGCCTCCGCCGCGGCGCTGGCGACGCTCTCGCCCGAGCGCAGCGTGGCGCGACCGGCGGCCGGCTGGTCGGCCAGGGTGTAGGAGACCCAGAGCGGGCGCGGGTCGTCGCCCAGCGCCTGGCGGACGGCGGCCGCCTCGGCGGCGGAGCCGAGGGTCTCGGCCAGCCAGAAATCGACATGGGGCGAAAGGCCCCGGACCAGCGGGCGCAGCAGTTCGACCGCGCCCTTGGGGTCGAACAGGTCCGGCCGGTAGGAGCCGAACACCGGCGGCAGCGAGCCCGCCACCCGCACCTCGCGGCCGGCGGCGTCGGCCTCGCGCCGGGCGATCCGCCCGGCCAGGTCGGCCAGTTCCTCGGCCTGCGCGTCAAAACGGTCCTGGCCGATATGGAAGGGGACCAGCGCATAGCTGTTGGTGGTGACGATGCCGGCCCCCGCCTCCACGAACGCCCGATGGGCGCGGCCGACAAACTCGGGCGCCTCGATCAGGGCCAGGGCGGACCATTCCGGCTGCCGGAACGGCGCGCCCATCCGCAGGAGCTCGCGGCCCATGCCGCCATCCAGGATCGCCACCTCGCCCGACATCGTCTTGTCCTCCCGCCGCGAACGGACAGGATCGGCGCCCGGGCGCGCCGGAGCAAGCCCGGAACGCGATTCATCGGTGGTGGCGATAGCGCTCGACGGCCTCGACCGCGCTGCGGCCATGACGGACCACGGCGTCGATGTCGACGCGGCGGATCCCCATGTCGAGCAGCACGAAATCGTCCTGGTTGTGCAGGTCGATCACTGCCCGACGGAGCTTGCGCTCTGCCCAGTAGCCAGCGATCCCCCGGGCGATCCCGGCCAGAACGCCTCCCTTGGGCAGTTGCACGGCGGCGATGCCTGCCACGAGGCTCGTACGGTTGGTCATGGTCTTGCTCCCGACTCGATGCCGGGAGAACCATCCCGGCGCGAGGCAGGATCGCCGCTTCGGCCGCAAGGGCGAGTGCTGCCGATCACCTGGCGGCGGTGATGAGGGTCACAAGGGGAGGCGCGGCCTGGATGGTAGGCTGGCGGATGGAACTGGCCCGCCGGCTGCACCGTTCATGCGGGCAGACAGCTTTGGAGCAGGATCCCATGGAAATCCGCAACGACCAGGCCGCCAAGGAGAAGCTGGTCAGCCTGATCAAGGACACCAAGATCGCGATGCTGACCACCCGCCATGCCAACGGCGCCATGCACAGCCGGCCGATGGGCACGGTGGAGGCGGAGTTCGACGGCCATCTCTGGTTCTTCACCGACAACGATGCGGAGATGGTCGAGGACCTGCAGAAGATCCCGGACGTGGCGGTGACCTATGCCGACGAGCACAAGCAGAACTACGTCTCGGTGACCGGCCAGGCCGAGATCCTGCACGACCGCGACAAGGTCAAGCAGCTCTGGTCGGAGATCCTGCGCACCTGGTTCCCCAAGGGGCCGGACGACCCGCGGATCGCCCTGCTCAAGATCAACGTGCACCGCGCCGAGTACTGGGACGCGCCGTCCAGCACCATGCTGCACGCCTATGGCTACGTGAAGGCGCTGACCACCGGCGAGCGCCCGCAGCATGCCGGCGAGAATGTCGGCGTGAGCTTCTGACCCCGGTCCGGCGACCCTTCGTGCGACCGGCCCGCGGGCCGGCCGGCGCGGCTAGAACCGGAACTGCATCCAGGCAGTGAGGAAATTCCCCGAGCGGCCGCCGGCCTCCCTGGTAGCGCTGCCCGGGGTGAACTGGACATAGCTGCCGCCGAACACCAGCTGCTCGGTCGCCTGCCATTCCAGCGAGACGCTGGCCTGCTGGCCGATGAAGCGGCTGTCGCCGCCGGCGGTCCCGGCCACCGGCGACAAAGGCGGGGCATAGAACGCATCGGCCTTGGCCTGCTTCCACAAGGCGTTCCAGCCCAGGTTCATGCTGACCGCCGGGGTGAGCGCCAGGGTCAGGTTGGGCTGGATGTCCAGCAGGTTGGCCGGGGCCACCAGGTTGGCCTCGGAGAAATAGGGCAGCTTGGGGAACAGCGGGTTGAAGGTTTCCAGCCGGTCGTCGCCAAGGTCGCCGTCGCCGCTGATCGCATCGGCGTTGAGGCCCAGGCGCGGTGAGAAGGGCAGGCCCGTGAAGGTGAACCCGGCATTGGACGACAAGGTCCAGGCGCGGATCGAGCCCTGGCCGAACGAGCCGAACTGGAAGGCGCCCTCGACGTTCCAGTCGAAGCCGGCGCGCTCGCCGAACAGCCGGGCGCCGACGGTGTGGCGGTGCTCGGTGCCCGTACCCTGGGCATAGCGGGCACCGTCGCGCTCCAGGCCGAGATAATAGAGGTCGGCCTTCAGGTCCGGCACGCCCGGCACCGGGCCGGTGGCGTAGCTGCCCCAGAACGCCTGGTCCTGGTCGCTGCCGTCGTTGAAGCTGCCGGTTTCCGGCGACACCGGGCGCACCAGGAACACATCGACCCGTCCCGGCTCGCCGGTCCAGGCGGTCCGGATGCCGTCGAAGGCGCGGCGGACATTGGGGCCTTCGCGGACCGAGACCAGCCGTGACGAGCCGAAGCTGATTTCCTGGCGGCCCGCGCGCAGCATCGCCTCGCCGCCCGCCGCCGGCAGGGTCAGTTCGCCAAAGCCCTGGAGCAGGTCGAGCTGGTCCTTCTGGGTGGGGGGCGGGGTACCGTCCCAGCCGCCCACCAGCCCGTTCACCAGCTCGACGAAGGCGCGCCCGTGCGGCCCGAGCCGGAGGTCGCCGAACAGGAGGGCGCGGTGCAGCAGGTAGTCGTTCTTCGGCGGCGAGCGCAGGCCGAATACCGGGTGGCGCGAGGATTCGTAGCGCTCGCGCAGCTCGCCCCCCAGGGTCAGGTACCACGAGCCGTCCGCGTTCAGCGGGATCGCCTTGAGCGCGTCGAGCGGGGCGGAACGGCGCGCCGGGTCGAGCATCGGCGACCAGTTCTCGTCGTAGCGCATGGGCTTCTGGGCCGGTCGTTCCTGGGCGGCCGCCGAACCCGCCAGCAGAAGCGCCAGGCCGAGAACCAGGGAGGCATGGCGGCTGGCATGGGCAAGGGGGATGCTCACCCGCGGACCGGCCGGATCGCCAGGAAATGGCGGACGACCGGCGGCTCCGGGCCCTGGTGCAGGGCCAGCATCTCCTGCTGGATGTCGGCGTCGGCGCGGGAAACGCGCCGGTGCTGGCGCAGGTGCTCGGCCCAGGATTCCACCATGAACCATTCCACCAGCCGGGCGGGATCGGCGGTGTCCTCGGTGATCCCCCAGCCATAGGCGCCGTCGCGGCGGCGCTCCTCGGCCAGGCGATGGATGGCGCGCAGGAAGGCCGGCCGGCTTGCCGGGTCGACCCGGTACTCGATCAGGACCATCACCGGGCCGCGGTCGTGCGGCACCGGTTCCGCCAGGATCGGCTCCGGCCAGTGGCTGGAGGGGGTGAGGTCGCTGTCGCCGGCGGGGATCGGGGTGCGGTGCGCGACCAGGGCCGCCGCCACCAGGCAGGCGGCGCCCACCGCCAGGGTCGGCTGCACGCCCAGGACCTCGGCGACCGCCCCCCAGCCCAGGCTGCCGGCGGTCATCGCGCCGTTGAACACGGTCAGGTAGACGGCCAGGCCCCGGCCGCGCACCCAGTTCGGCAGGATCGCCTGGGCAGCGCCGTTCAGCGTGGTCAGCGCCACGATCCAGGCAGCCCCCAGCAGCAGCAGGATCACCACCGCCGCCCATTGCGGCGGGCCCAGCGCCAGGGCGACCATGACCAGGGCGGTCACGCCGGCGGCGCCCAGCAGCAGCCCGTCCTGGCCGGCCAGGGCGCGCAGGCGCGGCAGCAGCAGCGCACCCAGGATGGCGCCGGCACCCACCGCACCCAGCAGGATGCCGTAGAAGCCGGCATCGCCCCCCAGCACGTTGCGGGCGACCAGCGGCAGGAGGGCCCAGACCGCGCTGGAAAAGGCGAAGAACATCGCCGCGCGCCAGAGCACGACATGCAGCGGCCGGCTGGCGCGGGCATAGCGCAGGCCGGCCCGGAACGCGCCCAGGAACTGCTCGGACAGAGCGTCGTCGGCATGGGGCGGCCGCTTCCACCAGAGCAGGGCGCCGATCACGACCAGGTAGCTCAGCACGTCGGCGCCATAGGTGAGCGCTGCGCCGAAGGCTGCCAGCAGCAGGCCGCCCGCCGCCGGGCCGATCGAGCGGGCGATGTTGATGCCCAGCGAGTTCAGCGCCACGGCGCTCTTCAGCTCGGATTTCGGCACCAGTTCCGGGACGATCGACTGCCAGGTCGGCCCCACCAGGGCAGCGCCGATGCCGCCCAGGAAGGTCAGGCCGACCAGCGAGCCGACGCTCAGCAGGTCATTGTGCGACAACACCATCAGCGTGGCGCTGACCGAGGCCAGGACCAGCTGGAGCGCGATCAGGAACCGGCGGCGGTCGAGGATGTCGGACAGGACCCCGGCCGGGATGGCCAGCAGGAACACCGGCAGGGTGCCGGCCGCCTGGACCAGCGCCACCGCCGCCGGCGAGCCGGACAGGTCGGTGACCAGCCAGGAGCTGGCGACGTCGCGCATGAAGCTGCCGGTGTTGCCCAGCACGGTCGCCATCCACAGCACCGCAAAGGTGGCGTGGCGCAAAGGCGCGAAGCCGGACGTGGCCGGAGCGCTGCCGCCGTTGCGGGTCATCACAGGCGGTCCCCATGGCCGGGCGGCTCGCGCAGGTCGTGCCAGGCGACCAGCACGAAGCCGCCGACCAGGCCCAGATGCTCGAAGAAGCCGTTGGCCACCATCATCCGCTCGGGCGGCACGAACTCCCAGAAGCGGAACGCCAGGAAGGTCGCCAGCAGGGTGAACACGGCCAGGGCCAGCGCCCCCAGCCAGCGCAGGACGCCCGAAAGGATCATCGCCGAGGCGCCCAGTTCCAGAAGGATCACCAGCACGGCGATCGGGCCGGCGGGCGCCAGTCCGAAATGCGCCATCTCGGCCATGGCGCCCGGGAAGTCGACCAGCTTGACGAGCGCGCCCTGCAGGTAGGCGCCGCACAGCGCCAGCAGGGCCAGCCAGTGGATTGCAGGGCGGACCGCCAGGGCCCGGGACCGTGCCGGTGGAGCGACGGTTGCCATCGCTCAGAACGCCCAGCAGGAGCAGCCGAGCGCGCCCCAGAAGCCGGCCTCGTCGCCCGTCGGCACGGAGGCCCGCCAGGCCCTGGCATGCTCGTGGCCGTGCACGCCGCAGGCGCTGTCGCAGGCGCAGGCGAACCTGGTCGTGGCCTGCTGGCCGTCGGCGCGCTGGTAGCCGCCGAAGCGGCGCACCGGCGACCAGTCCGGCATGGCCGGGGGCAGGGGCGGCGCCATGCCGGTGAAGTCGCCGCTGCCGTGGACGATCGCGCCGCCCAGCATGGTCAGGACGCTCTCGATCTCGGCGATCTCGCTGTCCGGCACCGCCAGATAGTCGCGGTCCAGGACCGCCAGGTCGGCCAGCTGGCCGGGGGCGATCTGGCCCTTCTTGCCGACCTCGCCGGAGAACCAGGTGTTGCCATGGGTCCAAAGGGCCAGGGCCGCCTCGCGGTCCAGCAGGTTCTCCTCGGGATAGAGCGCCAGGCCGCCCACGGTCTTGCCGGTGGTCAGCCAGGACAGCGACACCCAGGGATTGTAGCTGGCGACCCGGGTGGCATCGGTGCCGGCGCCGACCTTCAGGCCGGCGGCCAGCATCTTCGCGACCGGCGGCGTCGCCTTGGCCGCCTCGGCGCCGTAGCGCTCCACGAAATACTCGCCCTGGAAGGCCATCCGGTGCTGCACGGCGATGCCGCCGCCCAGGGCCGCGATCCGGTCGATGTTGCGATCCGAGATCGTCTCGGCGTGGTCGAAGAACCAGTTCAACCCCTGCAGCGGGATGTCGCGGTCGACCTTCTCGAACACGTCGAGCGCCCGCTCGATGGTCTGGTCATAGGTGGCGTGCAGCCGCCAGGGCCAGCGGTTCTCGGCCAGGAGGCGGACGACCGGCTCCAGCTCGGCCTCCATCGAGGCCGGCAGGTCCGGGCGCTCGACCCGGAAGTCCTCGAAGTCGGCGGCGCTGTAGACCAGCATCTCGCCGGCCCCGTTGTGACGGTAGAGATCGTCGCCCTGGCCGGGCGTCACCTGCGTCGACCAGCTCTGGAAGTCGGCCAGCTCCTCCTTGGGCTTCTGGGTGAACAGGTTGTAGGCGATCCGCAGGGTGAGCTGGCCGTCCGCGTGCAGCTTCTCGATCACCGCATAGTCGTCGGGATAGTTCTGGTAGCCGCCGCCGGCGTCGATCACCCCGGTGACGCCCAGCCGGTTCATCTCGCGCATGAAGTGGCGGGTGGAGTTGAGCTGGTATTCCGGCGGGAGCTTCGGGCCCTTGGCGAGCGTGGCGTAGAGGATGGTGGCGTTGGGGCTGGCCAGCAGCAGGCCGGTGGGCTCGCCCGACGCGTCCCGCTGGATCTCGCCGCCTGGCGGATCCTGCGTGTCGCGGGTGTAGCCGGCCGCGCGCAGCGCCGCCTGGTTCAGGAGCGCGCGGTCGTAGAGGTGCAGGATGAACACCGGCGTCTCGGGCGCGGCGGCGTTGATCTCTTCCAGGGTCGGCAGGCGCTTTTCCGCGAACTGGTGCTCGGTGAAGCCGCCCACCACCCGCACCCATTGCGGCGGCGGGGTCACCGCGGCCTGCTGCCGGAGCATGTCCATGGCGTCGGCCAGGGAGCGGACGCCGTCCCAGCGCAGCTCCATGTTGTAGTTCAGCCCGCCGCGGATGATGTGCATGTGGCTGTCGATCAGGCCGGGGATCACCCGGCGCGCGCCCAGGTCGACGACCTGGGTGTCCTGGCCGGCCAGCGCCCGGATCTCGGCGGTGCTGCCCACCGCCTGGAACCTGCCTTCGGCGATCGCCACCGCTTCGGGTGCCGGATGTTCCGGGTCCAGGGTGGTGAAGCGGCCGTTCACGAGGATCAGGTCGGCGGTCATGGCAAGAGCCTCGGGCTGGCGGTCGGTGGCGGCGGTGCTGCGGCCACCCAGCGGGATCGTCGCCAGCGCGAGCGCGCCGGCCTGGCGGCGGGTCAGGGGCATGGATCGGTTCCGGAGCTGGGGCGGGAGGGACTGGCGGGCAGGAAGGCAACAGGGCCAGGAGCTTCATCGCGGGCGCCGTTGGCCGGCTCGATATCGGCAACGCCTCCCTTTTCGGCTTGCTCGCCTCATGGCTTGTCGCCGGAGCGTGGCCCAACTCCGATACGGGTTATTGTCTGATCTTGATGCGAACGGTCGCGGCCGATGCAGCGTGCATGGGCATCCTGCCCGCCGACTGCCTCCCCCATGGCCAGGGCGGAGCCTGGGCGGCCTTCCTGGCGCGCCAGCGGCGCGCTTCACGGCTGGCACGGGGCTTGCTGCACCAGGGCCGACCCGCCGGACCGGGCAGCCGCCGCACTTTCCCAATGCTTCTCATGCCCTCAAGCGGCGCTGCGCTGTTTTCGGATCCGGCCCTCCCAAGGCACCCAGCGGAAGGTGGCGACATGGTGGATTGCAAGGCGGTTCTCGCGAACAGGCTGCTGCGGGATTTCAGGCGTCGCGACCTCCTCAAGGGGATCGGCGCCGGCGCCGCCATGGCCGTCGCGGGCGGCCTGATCAAGCCGGCGCCGGCGCAGGCACAGGAAGGCGGGCACATCAAGCTCGCCTGGGTCGACCATGTCGACACGCTCGACCCGCACTTCACCGCCTTCCTGGGTGCGGTCCGGGTCCACAACAACATCTATAACGGCCTGCTCAAGATCGACTATGACGGCGAGCGGGTCAGCTTCGTGCCGGACCTGGCGGAAAGCTGGGAGATCGTCGACGACAAGATCCACGTCTTCAAGCTGCGCGAGGGCGTGGTGTTCCACGACGGCACCCCGTTCGACGCGGAAGTGGTGAAGTGGAACGTCGAGCGGGTAGCCTATGGCGAGCCGGCCTCGCCCCATGCCTGGAAGTACAAGGAGCTGGACCGGATCGAGGTGGTCGGCCCCTACGAGATCCGGCTGGTCTTCAAAAAGCCTTACGCCTTCCTGCCGGTGGCGTTCACCGGCAGCACCGGGCGCGCCGGCACCATGGTGTCGCCGGCCGCGGTCGACAAATACGGCAAGGATTTCGGGCGTAATCCGGTCGGCACCGGCCCGTTCCGGTTCGTGAGCTGGCGCGAGAACGATTCGATCGTGCTGGAAAAGAACCCGGACTATTTCGAGGCGGGCCTGCCCAAGCTCGACGGCGCAACGATCTACCTGATGGGCGAGGCGTCCTCGGCGATCGCGGCGATCATGTCCGGCCAGGTCGACGGCCTGAGCGATTCGCCGGTGCAGTTCGTGGAGCAGCTCAAGGCAGCACCGAACCTGAAGGTGCATGGCGAGATCGAGGGCAACTACGTCTTCGTGGCGATGAACTGCGCCAAGCCGCCGTTCGACGACATCAACCTGCGCAAGGCGGTGGCCTACTGCCTGGACCGCGAGGCGATCATCCGCCAGGCGTTCTTCGGCCAGGGCATTCCCGCCTACACCCCGATCTCCCCGCCGATGTCGGACTTCTACGACAAGGACATCGCGAGTTCCGGCCGGGGCCAGCGCTTCGATCTCGCCAAGGCCAAGGAGTTCCGGGCCAAGGCCAAGGTCCAGGACGTGATCGAGCCGACCTTCATGGTGACCGAGGACGGCACCTACGGCACCCGCCTGGCGCAGACCGTGCTGCCGATGCTGGCCGAGATCGGCATCAACGCCAAGATCGAGCTGATCGAGCGCGCCGCCTGGGTGTCGCGGCGCAATGCCGGGGACTTCGAGCTGTTCGAGGCCAACTGGTGGGCCGACCTCGACCCCGACGAGACGATCTTCCCCGAGTGGCACAGCCAGGGCGCCTGGAACTTCAACAAATGGTCGAACCCGCGCTTCGACGAGCTGGTCGAGCAGGCGCAGGTCGTGCTGGACCCGGTCCAGCGCAAGGCGCTCTATGACGAGGCCTGCGACATCCTGATGGACGAGGCGCCGATCGGCCTCGTCTCGCACATGCCGGTGTTCAAGATCTTCAACCAGAAGGTCCAGGGCTTCCAATACGCGCCGGCGGACAGCCTCGACCTGCACACGGTGAGCCTGGCCTGATGGCCTGGGCCGCCATCGCCAGGGTCGGCCAGACCCTGATGGTGCTCCTGATCGTCTCGGCCGCCAGCTTCGGTCTTCTGAAGCTGGCGCCGGGCGACCCGGTGGAGATCATGCTGGGCAGCGAGTACTCCCCGGAGGCGCATGTCTCGCTCAGCCGCGAGCTCGGCCTCGACCGGCCGGTCCTGGAGCAGTACGGCCGCTGGCTCGGCGACTTCGTGCAGGGCGACTGGGGGATCTCCTATATCGGGCGGGTCCCGATCTTCCAGTACGCCTTCCTGGAGGCGCTGCCGGTCACGCTGACGCTGGCGGCCTCCGCCCTGGTGCTGGCGATCCTGGTGGGGGTGCCGCTGGGCGTCCTTTCGGCGACCCGCAAGGACGGCGTGTGGGACGCGCTGTCCGCGGTGTTCTCCCTGACCGCCACCTCGTTCCCCAGCTTTTACCTGGGCATCCTGCTGATCTGGTTCTTCGGGGTGACGCTCGGCCTGTTCCCGACCATGGGGTTCGTCGCCCCCTGGGAGGACCTCTGGCAGGGCATCGTCCACATGACCCTGCCGGCGGTCACGCTCAGCGTCTATTTCATGGCGATGATCGTGCGGCTGGTGCGCGCCAACCTGATCGAGGTGCTGGAGCAGCCCTACATCGCCGCGGCGCGCGCCCGCGGCGAGCCCTCCTGGCGGGTGGTCTGGGTCCATGGCCTGCGCAACGTGCTGATGCCGCTGGTCACCATCCTGGGCCTGCAGCTGGGAGCCCTCCTGCAGGGCGCGGTCCTGACCGAGACGGTGTACTCCCTGCCGGGCATCGGCCAGATGCTGACCAGCGCCGTGCTGAACCGCGAGTACGGCGTGGTGCAGGCAGGCGTGATGATGACCGCCTGCCTGTTCGTGGTGACCAACCTGCTGGTGGACCTGGCCTATCCCTATCTCGATCCGAGGCTGAGGCCCCGCTGATGGCGCTGAACCTGACCTCCGCCTCCCCGGCCGCCGGCCCGCGGGGCAAGGCTCCTTCCGCAATGCCGCTGCCGGGCAGGCGCTCGCGCCTGGCGGGGCTTGCCGCCCATGCCTGGCACAACCCGTTCTTCCTCCTGGCAGCGCTGGTGGTGGCCGCCTACCTGCTGGCCGCCCTGTTCGCTCCGTGGGTGGCGCCCTATCCGCCCACCGCGCAGGACCCGATGCACTTCATGGCGCCGCCCAACACGGCGCATTGGCTGGGCACCGATTCCTTCGGCCAGGACCTCCTGTCGCGCACGATCCACGGCGCCCGCTACGCGCTGATGATCGGCTTCTTCTCGGTGCTGATCGGGGCGGGGGGCGGGCTGGTGGTGGGGCTTGCCGCCGGCCTTTCCGGGGGTGCGGTCGAATGGCTGCTGATGCGGCTGATCGATGCGGTCCTGGCGCTGCCCTCCCTGATCATGGCGATCGCGTTCATCGCGATCCTGGGCCAGGGGGTCGACAAGGTGATCCTGGCGGTGGGCGTGGCCCTGATCGGGCCGTTCGCGCGCACGGTCCGCGCCGACGTGCTCCAGGTGAAGGCCCAGGCCTTCGTCGAGGCGGCCGGGCTGATGGGCGTGCGGCGGATGGCGGTGATCTGGCGGCACATCCTGCCGAACGTGGTGTTCCCGCTGGCGGTCCAGGCGACCATCCGGATCAGCTACGCGATCCTGGTGTCGTCGGGGCTGTCCTTCCTGGGCATCGGCGTGGCGCCGCCCACGCCCGACTGGGGGCTGATGATCGCCGAGGGGCGCAGCTTCGTGAGCTTCGCCCCCTGGATCGCTGGCGTGCCCGGCTCGGCCCTGGCGATCCTGCTGATCGCGCTGAGCGTGGTCGGCGACGGGGTGCGCGAGCAGTTCGACCCGAAACTCCGCAAGCAGGGATGAGTGCCATGGCCACCGTACTGGCGCCCCCGGCCCCCGCTCCAGCGCCGGCCGTGGAGCAGCCGCCGCTGCTTTGCGTGGACCAGCTCTCGCTCAGCCGGGGCGACCGGCTGATCCTGGACGAGGTCGCCTTCACCCTGCGCTCCGGCGCGACCCTGGGCCTGGTCGGCGAATCCGGGGCGGGCAAGTCCACCATCGCTCTTGCCCTGATCGGGCTTTTGCGCCGGCCGGAGGTCGGGCTGGAGGGGCGGGTCCTGCTGGACGGGTCGGAGGACCTGGTTTCCCTGTCGGAGAAGGACTGGCGCCGGCTGCGCGGCCAGCGGATCGCGATGATCTTCCAGGACGCCTCCTCGGCGCTCAACCCCTGCTTCACGATCGGCAGCCAGCTCACCACGCCGCTCCGGCGCCTGCTCGGCATGGACAAGGCGGCGGCGCACGCCCGGGCGGTCGAGCTGCTGCTAAGCGTCGGGCTGAACGACGCGGAGCGGCGGCTGGACGCCTACCCGCACCAGCTCTCGGGCGGGATGCAGCAGCGGGTGATGATCGCGATCGCCCTCTCGTCCAACCCCGACCTGCTCCTGGCCGACGAGCCGACCAGCGCCCTGGACGTCACCATCCAGGCCCAGATCATCCGGCTGATCCTGGACGAGACCCGCAGGCGCAAGGCCAGCTGCATCTTCGTGCTGCACGACCTGGCGCTGGCCAGCCAGGCTTGCGACGAGATCGTGGTGCTCTATGGCGGCCAGGTGGTGGAGGCGGGGCCCAGCGAGGTGGTGCTGCGCCGGCCGATGCATCCCTACACCCAGGGGCTCAAGGCCTGCGTGCTGGAACTCGACAGCGAGGAGCTGCGCCCGCTGCCCGGCGGCGCGCCGTCGTTCGCCGCCGGACGGCCCGGCTGCCGGTTCGCGCCCCGCTGCGCCCGCGCCCTGGACCGCTGCGCCGCCGAGAAGCCGCCTTTGAAGGTGGTGGACGGACGGCGGCTCGCCTGCTGGAACCCCGCATGACCGAACGTCCCGAGCTGTTCCGCCTTCTCGACGTGGAGAAGGCCTACGATGTCGGGCGCGGTCCCGGCACGCTGTTCCGGGCCGGCGCGCACCGGCGCCTGGCGGCCCTGGACGGGGTGCGGCTGGCGCTGCATGCCGGCGAGAGCCTGGCGCTGGTGGGGGAGAGCGGTTCCGGCAAGACCACGCTCCTGCGCGTGCTGCTCGGGCTGACCCGCCCGACCGACGGGCGCGCGCTGTTCCGCAACAAGGAGATCGGCGCGCTGGAGGGTGCCGACAAGGTGCGCTTCCACCGCGAGGTGGCGATGATCTACCAGGATGCCCGCGCTTCCTTGAACCCGCGCATGAACATCCTGAATCTGGTGGCCGAGCCACTGGACCATCATGGCCTGTGCGCGCCGCACGAGCGCTCGGCTCGGGTGGCGGCGCTCCTGGAGCGGGTCGGGCTGCCGCCGGAGATGATGGACCGCTACACCAGCGCGCTGTCCGGCGGGCAGGTGCGCCGGGTGGCGATCGCCCGCGCCCTGGCCTCGCAGCCGGCGGTGCTGGTGGCGGATGAGGCGGTCTCCGGCCTGGACGTGTCCACCCAGGCCCAGCTCCTGGAACTGCTGCGCGGCCTGCAGCGGGAGATGGGCCTCAGCCTGATGTTCATCACCCACGACCTGGGCGTGGCGTCCTATCTGTGCGACCGGATCGCGGTGATGTATCTCGGCCGGATCGTGGAGACGGGGGCCACCCGCGAGGTGCTCAAAGCCCCGGCCCATCCCTATACCCGTGCGCTCCTCAACGCCTCGCCGCAGTTCTTCCAGCCGATCGCCGAGCCGTTGCCGGGCGAGGTGCCAAGCCCGATCGACCTGCCGCCCGGCTGCCGGTTCGCCGGACGCTGCGCGCTGGCAAAGGCGGATTGCCGGGTGCAGGATCCCGTCCTGGCGAACTGGAGCCCGAGCCGGGCGTTCGCCTGCCTCCACCCGCTGATCGAGCGCCTGCCGGCCGGTGCGCCGCATTGATCGAGCGCCCGTTGCACGGCATTTCCCAAGACCGGGCCAGCACCGGCCCGCTTCGCTGCGCTGCCAAAGGATGAGCTGCATGAGAGACCTGTTCCGCCCCGGCCGCAGCCCGGTGCTCGCGCCCAACGCCGCCATCGCGACCTCGCATCCACTGGCGACCGCGGCGGGCCTGGCCGTGCTGCACGACGGCGGCAACGCGGTGGACGCGGCGCTGGCGGCGGTCGCGGTGCAGTGCGTGGTGGAACCGCACATGACCGGGATCGGCGGCGACTGCTTCGCGCTCTATGCGCCGGCCGGCGGCGAGGTGGTCGCGATCAACGGCAGCGGCCGGGCCCCGGCGGCGGCCAGCGCCGCGCGGCTGCGCGACCTGGGCTTGAGTGAGATCGGCCAGACCAGCCCGCATGCGGTGACGGTGCCGGGTGCGGTCTCGGCCTGGATGAAGCTGCACGGCGACCATGGCAGCCTGCCGCTCGACCGGCTGTTCCAGGACGCGATCGGTTATGCCGAGAACGGCTATCCGATCAGCCCGCGCGTGTTCCACGACTGGCAGGCCGCAGCCCCCCTCCTGGCGCAGGACGAGGGCTCGGCGAAAGCGTATCTGGTCGACGGCGAGGCGCCGGCGATGGGGGCGATGCACGCCCAGCCCAAGCTGGGGGCGCGGCTGCGCGAGATCGCGCAACACGGTGCCAGTGCCTTCTATACCGGGGCGGTCGCCGAATCGCTGGTGGCGCGGCTCCAGGCGCTTGGTGGGCTGCACACGCTGGACGACTTCGCCGCCGGGCAGGACAGCGCTATCTACGTGACCCCGATCTCGACCGGGTATCGCGGCTACGAGGTGCTCGAGTGCCCGCCGAACGGCCAGGGCGTGGCGGCCCTGATGATCCTGAACATCCTGGCCGGCTTCGAGCTGCCGGAAGGGCTCAGCCTGGCCGAGCGCATCCACCTGCATGCCGAGGCGGCCAAGCTCGCCTACCACCATCGCGACCACCTGATCGCCGACCCGGCGCACCTGCCGCATCCGGTGGAGACGCTCCTGTCGGCGGAGACTACCGCCAGCCTGCAAAAGCGGCTCTCCCGCGAGCAGGCGAAGCCGGCGACGCTCTGGACGGAGCCCGAGCACCAGGACACCATCTATCTCTGCGTGGTCGACCAGGACGGCAACGCGATCTCGTTCATCAACTCGATCTTCCACAGCTTCGGCTCGACCCGGCACGACCCGGGCACCGGCGTGCTCCTGCACAGCCGCGGCGCGTCGTTCCGGCTGACCGAGGGGCATCCCAATGCGATCGGGCCGATGAAGCGGCCGATGCACACGATCATTCCGGGCATGCTGCGCAAGGACGGCCAGACGGTGATGCCGTTCGGGGTGATGGGCGGCCACTACCAGGCGGCCGGCCAAGCGGCGCTGCTCTCCGGCATGCTCGACCGCGGCATGGACGTGCAGGCGGCGATCGACGCGCCGCGCAGCTTCTCGTTCGACGGCGTGCTGGAGGTGGAGCCGACGGTGGACGGGGCGACCCGGGAGCGGCTTTCCGCGATGGGTCACCGGGTCGAGGTCGCCAGCTCGCCGATCGGCGGCGCCCAGGCGATCTGGATCGACCGGTCGACCGGCACCCTGTGGGGTGGCTCCGACCCGCGCAAGGACGGGATGGCCGCGGGCTTCTGAGGGGAGCAAGCGCGCGCTCAGGCGGCTTCCGCCAGCTGCCTGAGCCTTTCCTGGCGGCAAGGCCCCGATCGCTCTAGGTGGCGGGGAGCAGCGCCCCGTCCTCCGCCCGCCAGTGCAGGCGCACCGGATCGCCCTCGGCCAGGCCGGCCAGGGCACGCGGCGGGGCATAGGCGGACACCGGCCCCACGCCTGGCACCTCCACCTCGCACAAGGTGCGGTCGCCGAAATAGGTGCGCACCAGGACGCGGCCGGGCAGCTCGTTCCAGCCGGGAGCCGGGGGCTCGGCGGCCAGGACCAAGTTTTCCGGGCGAAGCATCAGCGCCAGGCCGTCCTGCCGGTCCGGCAGCGGCCCGGCAAAGCGGCAGGCCGCACCGCCGATCTCCAGTTCCGCGCCACCCTCGGCGCGCCGCATCCGCTCCACCGGCAGGAAGTTGCTGCGGCCCAGGAACGAGGCGACGAAGCGGTTGTCCGGCCGCTCGTACAGATCGTCCGGGGCACCCACCTGCATCAGCTGGCCGTGGTCCATCACGGCGACCCGGTCGGACATGGTCATCGCCTCGTCCTGGTCGTGGGTCACGTAGATGAAGGTCGTGCCGAGCTGGCGGTGGATGCGGCGCAGTTCGGTCTGCAGGTCGCCGCGCAGCTTGCGGTCCAGCGCGCTCATCGGCTCGTCCAGCAGCAAAAGGTCCGGCTCGAACGCGAGCGCCCGGGCCAGCGCCACCCGCTGCTGCTGGCCGCCGGACAGTTCGGCCGGGCGGCGCTGCGCCAGGTGCCCCAGCTGCACCATGTCCAGCATCTCCTGGACCCGGTCCTTGATCCGCTGGCGCGACCAGCGGCGGACCTTGAGCGGGAAGGCGACGTTGCCGGCCACGGTCATGTGCGGGAACAGGGCGTAGCCCTGGAACACCAGCCCGAAGGTGCGCCGCTCGGCCGGCAGCCGGGTGATGTCGGTGGCGCCCAAGAGGAGTCGGCCGGCAGAGCAGCGCTCGAAGCCGGCCAGCACCTTGAGCAGGGTGGTCTTGCCGGAGCCGGAGGGGCCCAGAAGGGTCAGAAAGCAGCCGCGCTCGATCTCCAGCGAAACGTCGCGCAGGACCTGGTGGCGGCCGTAATGCTTGCTCAAGCCCTGCAGCAGCAGCCGGTCGTGGCTGGTCATGGCCTTGCCTCCGGATGGCGGTCGAGGCGGCGGCGCAGGCGGTCGGTCCAGCGATAGGCGGTGCCGACCAGCGGCAGGAACCAGGGCCGGCCGCGATAGCCCGGCATGGTCGGGAACGGCACGCTGCCGAGCCCGCCCATCTCCTTGCCGTCCGCCAGCATCGAGCGGGCGGCGCGGTCGCCCAGATAGCTCAGCATCGGCACGCCGCTGCCGTTGCAGCCGCAGGCGAAATAGACGCCGTCATGCTGGCCGAAATGGGGCAGCCAGTCGAAGGCGAAGGCGACGTTGCCGTACCAGGCATGGGTCAGCCGGACCTTGGCCAGCTGCGGGAACACCCCGGTCAGGAACTGGTGGAGCGTGACGGCGCTGGTGCGCGCGTCGACGTCCTGGAAGCTGGCGCGGCCGCCGAACAGGATGCGGCGGCGGTCGGGGGAGTTGCGGTAGTAGTAGAGGATCCGCTTGGTGTCGGCCAAGGGCCGCCCGCCCGGGATCAATTCGGCGACGTTCGGCAGTTCCTCGGTGGCGATGATGTAGCTGCGGACCGGGATCAGCCGGTGCTGGATCCAGGGCGTGGCGGCACCGCTGTAGCCGTTGGTCATCACCATGATTCGCCGGCAGTCGATGGCGCCGTCGTTGACCCTGGCGGTGAAGCGGTCGCCCTTGCGCTCCACGCCGTGGAACTCGGCCTGGGAGACCAGCTTCACGCCGAGACGCTCCGCTGCTGCGCGCAGCCCGGCATGGTAGAGCCCGGGGTGGAGTTGGCCGGCGGCGCCATAGACATAGCCGCCGGCATAGATGGAGGTGGCGAGCTCGGTGCGGACCTGGTCGCGCGGCACCAGCCGGTTGCGGGCCTGCTCCTCCGGCGGGGCGGCGGCGTGCTCGGCCTCGAAGGCGCGATAATCGGCGCTGGTATGCGCGCCCACGAAGATGCCGCGCTCCTCCAGGTGGCAGGCGATCCCCAAGCGCCTGATCCGGTCGGTGATGAACGGGACCACCGCCTGGAAGTCGGCGGCGATCTCGGCGGCGCGCGTCTCGCCGAAGCGGCGGACCAGGGCCTGCCGCGACTGCTTGGAGCCGCCGCTCAGCTGGCCGCCGTTGCGGGTGCTCGCACCCTCGCCGATCAGGCCGCGGTCGATCACGGTCACCGCGACCCCGGCCTGCGCCAGGGTGATCGCCGCGTTCAAACCGGCCAGGCCGGAGCCCACGATCAGGCAGTCGGTGTCGCCAAGCGCGGATGACGGCAGCCCGGCGCGCGGCGGCGCGTCCGCCCACCAGTAGGGGGTCTCGGTGAAACCGTCGGCGAACAGGCTCATCGCGTTTCCGTTGCATTCAAGGGGGCCGCCCGGCGCGGCCGTCCCAGCCAGCCAAGGGCGGCCAGGAACAGGGCGGAGGTGAAGGTCAGCACGACCGCCACGGCGACGATGGTCGGCTGCAGCTTGTCGCGCAGGCTGCCGAACAGGACGACCGGCAGGGTGGTGCTTTCCGGGCTGGAAAGGAACAGCGCGATGATGACCTCGTCGAACGAGGTCATGAACGCGAAGATCGCCCCGGTCCAGAAGCCCGGCAGCGCCAGGGGGAAGGTGACCGCCCAGAACCGGTACCAGCGCGAGGCGCCCATGGACTGGGCGGCCATCTCCAGGTTCGGGTCGATGCCGCGCAGGGTGGAGGCCACCGAGACGAACACCAGGGGGAAGCCCAGCAGGGCATGGGCCAGCATGATCGAGAGCGGGTGGCCGGCCAGGCCCGCCCGGGCGAACAGGAAGAACAGGCCGACGGCCAGCACCACCGAGGGCACCACCAGCGGCGACACGAACAGGGCGCCCACCACGATCCGCCATGCGGCGGGCACGGCATGGAGGCCCACCGCGGCGAGCCCGCCCAGCAGCAGCGAGATCGCCATGGCGCCGAGCGCGATCTTCACGCTGTTGCCCAGCGCCATCATCCAGGGCGGCGTCTCCAGCAGCACCGCGAACCAGCGCAGCGACAGCCCGTCCAGCGGATAGCTCAGGAACGAGCCGCTGTTGAAGGCCAGCGGGATCACCGCCAGGATCGGCGCCAGCAGGAACAGCACCGCGCCGGTGACCAGGACGGCGTGCAGGATCCGCCCGATCATGCCGGCTTCCCCCGGCCACCCCAGGCCAGGCGCGCCAGGCCAGCCACGGCCAGGCCCAGCAGCACGGACGCCAGCAGCACCACGCTCAGGGTCGAGGCCATGCCCCAGTTGAGCTGCTTCAGCATGAAGTCGGCGATGTAGTAGGACAGGAGCTGGTCGCCCGGGCTGCCGACCAGGGCCGGGGTGATGTAGAAGCCCAGCGACAGGATGAACACGGTGCCCGCTCCCACCAGGATGCCGCGGGTGGTCTGCGGCAGGTAGACCCGCAGGAACGTCTCGACCGGCCCGGCCCCCAGCGAGCGGGCGGCGTCGCGCTGCTGGGCGGGAATCTGCCGCATGTTGTTGAGCAGGGGCAGCACCGCGAACGGCAGCAGGACATGGACCATGGCCAAAAGGGTGCCCAGGCGGTTGAAGATCAGCTGTACCGGCTCCCGTACCAGGCCCAGCGCCATCAGCGCCTCGTTGATCAGCCCCTCGCGCTGCAGCAGCACCACCCAGGCGGTGCTGCGCACCAGGATCGACATCCAGAAGCTGAGCAGCACGGCACCCAAAAGCGCCGCCCGCAGCCAGGGCTGGCCGTTGGCGATGGCATAGGCCAGGGGATATGCCACCAGGCAGGCGATCACCGCGACCTGCAGGCTGATCCAGAAGGTGCGCAGGAGGATGTGCAGGTAGACCGCACCGTTCGGGTCGAACTGCCAGCCGCCGGCCGGATCGCGGTCCAGGCCGATCGCGGTGGCGTAGTGGCGCAGGGTGAGGGGGGCGGCGTTCTCGGCCAGGGCCTGCCAGAAGACCGGCTCGTCCCATTTCGGGTCGATGGCGCGCAGGTCGGCCAGGCCCGTGACCTCGATGTCGTCCAGGGCGCGGCTGGTCTTGATCAGCAGGCTGCGCAGGCCAGGGGCGTCCAGGTTGAGCAGCCGCGCCAGCTCGCCCAGGCTGCGCCGGTCGGCGGCCTTGAGGTCCTGCGCCAGCGCCGCGGCGGCGGCGTCGCTGGCGGGGCCCGCCTCGTCCATCGCCGCCGCCGTGGCCGGCAGGCTGTCATGGATCGCCGAGTTGTCGACGCTCAGCACCGCCACGCTGCCCAGCGGCACCAGATAGAGGAACGCCAGGTAGGCGACCGGCAGCACCACCAGGAGCAGGGTGACGACGAGGTGCGACGCGCGGGACATCCGGGCTCCGTCTCAGTCCACTTGTACGATGATCGGGGCGGGGCCGAAGCCCCGCCCCGGCCGGATCACTGCGCGATCCAGGCGTTCCAGCGCTCGGTGATCCGGTCGACATTGTCGGCCCAGAACTGCTCGTCGATGAACAGCGCGCTCTCCATGTTGTCGCCGGCCGGCAGCATCTCGCTCTTGGCCGGATCCAGCCGCTCGATCGCTTCCTTGTTGGTCGGCCCATAGGGGATGCGGGTCGGGAACTCCGTCTGCGGCTCCGCGGTGTTGGCGAACTTGATGAACTCCATGGCGAGTTCCTTGTTCGGCGTGTCGGCCACGATCGCCCAGGAATCCATGCTGTAGGTGTGGTCGTTCCAGACGAAGGCCAGGTCGCGGCCCTCCTCGCGGGCGAGCGCGATCCGGCCGTTATAGGCGGTGCTCATCACCACGTCGCCCGCCGCCAGCCATTCCACCGGCTGGGCGCCGGCCTCCCAGAACTGGATGTGCGGCTTCAGCTCGTCCATCTTGGCGAACGCCCGGTCCAGGCCCTCGGGCGTGCCCAGCACCTCGTAGACCTGGTCGAGCGGCACGCCGTCGGCGATCAGGGCCAGCTCCAGCGTGCTCTTCGGGATCCCGCGCAGGCCGCGCTTGCCCGGCCATTTCTCGACGTTCCAGAAGTCGGCATAGTCCTTGGGCGCGTCGGTCACCCGCGCCGGGTCGTAGGCGAAGCCGGTCGAGACCACGACGTTGCCGGCGCCGCAGGGATGGACCGCCTGCTCCACCAGCTTGTCCTCGCCGCCGACGGCGTCCCAGTCCAGCTCCTCCAGCAGGCCCTCGTCGCAGCCGACGATCAGGTCGCTGCGCTCGATCATCAGCACGTCCCAGGTGACGTTGCCGGTCTCGACCATCGCCTTGATCTGGGCGAGGCCGCCCAGATAGGTCTCCTCCAGCACCCGGATGCCGCCCTGCTGCTCGGCGAACGGGGTGAAGTACACGTCGCGCTGGGCGTCCTGGTAGTTGCCGCCCCAGGACGCGACGGTGAAGTCGCGGGCATCCGCCTGGCCCGGCAGCGCCGCGGTCGCCAGAAGGCCCAGCCCGGCGATCAGGCTCCTTGTTTGCATCGACATCTGTTGTCCCCCCTTCAGCGGTGCCCGGGCGACGGCCGGGCCCTGGTTCTTGCGGTTGTTGCGGATGCGGCCGCCTGCGCCGGCGCCGCCGAGATCGCCCAGAGCGCCCGGGTGATCCCGTCATGGATGTTGCGGAAGCAGTGCGGCTGCGAGCTGTCGAACTGGAACGAATCGCCGGCTGCCAGCCGGTGGATCCGGCCGGCCACCTGGAGCTCCAGGGCGCCCTCCAGCACCAGGCCACCTTCCTCGCCCTCATGGACATAGGGGCCATCGCTGGAACGGCCGCCGGCCGCGAGGGTGACCAGGATCATCCGCAGGCGCGGCGAGCGTACCGGCGAGACGATCTCCTTGGTGAGCCCGAACCGCTCGAACACCAAAGGCGGGCGCCTGCGGCCGCGCTGGACCACCGGCGCCGGATCGCCGGCGGCCTCGTCCTGGCGGGCATCGAACAGCTCGACCGCCGGCACGCCCAGCGCCCGGGCGATCCGCGACAACGAGGCGAGCGAGGGATTGGACAGGCCGCGCTCGATCTGGGACAGCATCCCGATCGACAGGTCGGCCCGGCCGGAGAGCGCCGCCAGCGACATGCCCTGGCCCTTGCGCAGGGCGCGCAGGCGCGGGCCGACCTTCAGCACCGGTTCCGGCGTCGCCTCGTTCTTCACCGCAGCGTCCACATGTCCCCCCGTCCGGACCGGGCCAACCTGGGTGGAATGCGGCAGATTTTCAACAGAATTGAAACAGGGCGGTGACGGAGAGCCGGTGGGCCCGGCCCTAGACGTCGAGGCCCAGGTCCAGGATCGGCGCGCTGTGGGTCAGCCAGCCGACCGAGATCAGGTCCACGCCAGACGCGGCGATCGCGCCCACGGTCTGCGCGTTGACCCGGCCGGACGCCTCGGTCACCGCCCGGCCGGCGACGATGCGGACCGCCTCGGCAAGCGTGGCCGGGTCCATGTTGTCCAGGAGGACGGCATCGACTCCGACCTGCATCGCCTCGCGGAGCTGGTCCAGCGTGTCGACCTCGACCTCGATCTTGACCAGGTGGCCCGCGGCCGCTTTGGCCCTCTCAATGGCGGTCATGATCCCGCCGGCGATCGCGATGTGGTTGTCCTTGATCAGGATCGCGTCATCCAGGCCGAAGCGGTGGTTGACGCCGCCGCCGGCGCGGACCGCCTGCTTCTCCAGGGCGCGCAGGCCGGGCGTGGTCTTGCGGGTGCAGGTGATCCTGGCCGGGTGCGGCCTAGCCGCCTCGACCATGGCGGCGGTGGCGGTGGCGATCCCGGACAGGCGCGAGGCCAGGTTCAGGGCGGTGCGCTCGCCGGTCAGGATCGAGCGCGCCCGGCCCGACAGCTCCAGGACCGCGTCGCCGGCGGCGACCGCATCGCCATCGCTGCGCAGGGTCTCGATCCGGATCGACGGATCGAGCAGCCGGAAGGTCTGGGCGGCCACCTCGATTCCGGCCAGGCGCCCGGGCTGGCGGGCGGCCAGGCGGCAGCGCATCGGCGCCTCGGCCGGCACCACCGCCATGGTGGTGATGTCGCCGGCCCGGCCGAGATCCTCCAGCAGGGCGGCGCGGATGATGGGCTCGACCAGGATGGCCGGCAGGGTGTCGAGCATGCGGTCTCTCCTCTGGGAGACGAAGGCCTTTGGGAGGCGAGGGAGGGTCAGGCGGCCGCAGGCAGGCGCTCCGCCCCGGCCAGGTCCTGGCGATGATGGCTGCCGACGCTTTGCGCACGGGCCAGGGCTGCCTCGGCGATCATCCGGCAGACCAGCGCCCGGCCGGAACGGTCGCCGCAGGCCCCCAGGCGGGCGACGGCGTCGGCAAGCCCGGCCGCGTCGCGCACCACGCCGACCTGCCGGGTCATCAGCCAGCGCAGCTCCGCCACCAGGGCGGGGGAGGGCGGGGACAGCGGTGTCGGGTCTTTGGGAGGCTCCGGCCTCGCCAGTACGGCCTCCAGGCCGGCAATGTCCCGTGCCGCCCAGCGTCCGCAGGCCAGGCCCTCCAGCAGCGAGTTGCTGGCCAGCCGGTTGGCGCCGTGCAGGCCGGTCGCCGCCACCTCGCCCACCGCCCACAGGCCGGGCACGGAGGAGCGGCCGGCGGCATCCACGGCGATGCCGCCCATGTGGTAATGCGCGGCGGGCATCACCGGGATCGGGTCGGTGGCGGGGTCAATGCCGGCCCGGCGGCAGGCGGCGGCGGCTTCAGGGAAGCGCTGGGCGAAGCGGGTGCCCAGGGCATAGCGGGCGTCCAGGAAAGTGCGGTGGCCGCGCGCGATCTCCGTCGCGATGGCGCGGGCCACCACGTCGCGCGGCGCCAGCTCGGCACCGGGCAGGTCGGCCATGAAGCGCCGGCCAGCCTCGTCCACCAGCCAGGCGCCCTCGCCGCGGATCGCCTCGGACGCCAAGGGGGCCGGGTCCAGGCCCAGCAGCATGGCGGTGGGATGGAACTGCACGAACTCCAGGTCGCGCATCACCGCGCCGATCCGCGCGGCCATGGCCAGGCCGCCGCCGATGGCGCTCAAGGGATTGGTGGTGGTGGCGAACAGGCCGCCGATCCCGCCGGTCGCCAGCACCACGGCCCGGCCGGCAAGGTCGGTGGCCTGGCCGTCTTGGACCACCCGGACTCCGCAGACCCGGCCATGCGCGTCGCGCAGCAGATCGGTGGCCTGGGCGTGGGTGCGGATCTCGATCGAGGGGGTGCGGGACGCCTGCGCCAGCATTGCCGCCAGCACCACCCGGCCGGTGGCGTCGCCCCCGGCATGCAGGATCCGCCGCCGCTGGTGCGCCGCCTCCAGGCCCAGGGCCGGGCGGCCCTGTTCATCTTGGTCGAAGGCGACGCCCCAGCGGACCAGGTCGGCGATGGCGCCGGGGGCCGCCGCGGCGACGCGGTGCGCCACCAGCGGGTCGACCAGCCCAGCGCCGGCCGCGAGCGTGTCGGCGGCGTGCAGGCGCGGCTCGTCGTCGGCGCCGATCGCAGCAGCAATCCCGCCCTGGGCCAGCGCGGTGGCAGCACCCTGGCCGGGGCTTCCCGCGGTCAGCAGCAGGACCGGGAGGGGAGCCAGATGGAGGGCGGTGGCCAGGCCGGCGATCCCGCCGCCCACCACCAGGACCGGGTCGTGGCTGGCCATCGCCTCAGCGGACCTCCAGCATGCGCTCGATGGCGCGGCGGGCGCGCTGCGAGACGGCCGGGTCGATCGTCACCTCGTGGGTCATGGTCTCCAGCGCATGGCGGATCTTCCCAAGCGTGATCCGCTTCATGTGCGGGCAGAGATTGCAGGGCCGGACGAACTCCACCTCGGGGAAGGCCACGGCGACGTTGTCGCTCATCGAGCATTCGGTGATCAGCGCCACCTTCTTCGGCCGGCGGTCGCGCACGAAGTTCACCATGTCGGCGGTGGAGCCGGCGAAGTCGGCGGCCTGCACCACGTCGCGCGGGCATTCGGGGTGCGCCACCACGGTGACGCCCTCGTGGCCGAAGCGGATCCGCTCGATGTCGCGGGCGGTGAAGCGCTCGTGGACCTCGCAGGCACCCTCCCAGATGATCATCTCCACGCCGGTCTCGGCGGCGACGTTGCGGGCCAGATGGGCGTCGGGGATGAAGATCACCCGCGGCACGCCCAGGCTCTCGACCACCCGCCTGGCATTGCCCGAGGTGCAGCAGATGTCGGATTCGGCCTTCACCTCCGCCGAGGTGTTCACGTAGGTGACCACCGGCACACCCGGGTGCTTCGCCTTGAGCGCACGCACGTCGGCGGCGGTGACCGATTCGGCCAGGGAGCAGCCGGCGCGCAGGTCCGGGATCAGCACGGTGCGCGTGGGGTTCAGGAGCTTGGCGGTCTCCGCCATGAAGTGCACCCCGGCCAGCACGATCACCCCGGCATCGACCCGCATCGCCTCGCGGGCGAGCGCCAGGCTGTCGCCGGTGATGTCGGCGACGCCGTGAAAGATCTCGGGCGTCTGGTAGTTGTGCGCCAGGATCACGGCGTCGCGCTCCTTCTTCAGGCGCAGGATCGCCTCGATCTCCGGCGCGAAGGCCGGCCACTCGAAGGACGGGATGACATGGCGCACCCGCTCGTACACGGCGTCCAGGCCGGTTGCTTTACCCTGCGTCGAAGCCAGCATCGCTTCACCTTCATGCCGCCCGAGGGGCGATTTATGCTCATTTTGAGCATATGTTGGGGCCAGAGCTGCGGGCCCTGCCCGCGGGAAAGTCGGGGCTTATGCTAGAACTGAGCATAAGGCTGTCAAGCCGCTCGATGACGTTTCCGCGACAAGGCTGCACCGTGCCGGCGCTGCTCAGGAGGCGGCGGGACGGCGGAGCGGGCCGATCCGCACCCCAGGCGCCGGGCGCTCCAGGCCGACCTCGGGCCGGAAGCGCATCAGCCGGGCCGGGCGGCCGCCGGTGGCCTTGGCCATGCCCGGCGCTTCCTCGACCAGCCCGGAACTCTCGACCAGACGGCGGAAATTCTGCTTGTGCAGCAGGGTCCCGGAGATCGATTCCGCAGCGCGCTGCAGTTCCGAGAGGGTGAATTCCGGCGGCATCAGCTCGAACAGCACCGGGCGGTACTTGATCTTGGCGCGCAGCCGGCCGATCGCGGTGGCCAGGATGCGGCGATGGTCAAGCGCCATGCCGAACGAGGGCGGCAGGCCGTCCGGCGGCGCGCCGCGGTCGCGCAGCGCCTCGGCGACCAGGCCCGCCTCGTAGGCCAGCTCGTAGCGTTCCAGCACCCGCTCGTTGTCCCAGTCGGCGCCGTCGCCGAAGGTCATCCGCACCCGCTCGCGCCGCTGGCGCGCTTCCTGGGCGGAGCCGCCGGCACCCGCCCAGGCCTGCAGCCGCACGATCATCCGCTCCAGGGCGCCGCGGCCGGCGCGCTGGTCCTCCCAGGGCAGGTAGTCGTACCAGTCGTGCCAGGCCGAGGCGGTGACGCCCGGCGGCTGGGCGTCGCGCACCAGCGCGAGATAGGCGACCGAGAGCGGCCGCCGGGCGTCGCCGCTCTGCCCGAACCGGTCCAGGTCGCCGAAGGTGTAGAGCTGCTCGACATAGCCCAGGGGCTGCCGGGTCTGCTGCTCCACCCAGCTGCGCAAGCCGCGCTCCAGGGTGCGATGCTCGGGATGGAGCGGCCCGGCCGGCAGGGAAGGCGGCTCGTGGGGCTGCCGCTGCACGGTGAGCACCCGGGGCGAGCCCGCCTCGACGCCGATCACCACCGCGCACAGATCGACGCTGATGGCGGAAGCGGGCGGCGGCGCGGCCTCGGGCGGGATATCGTTCAAGCGAAGCTCCAGCTCATCATCCTGCTGGTAGCCTGCCTTCCGGGCGAGGCAAAGGCCACCGCCGGGAGCCCCGAGGGTGGATATCCGATCGGAAATCGCCCTGTGTTCCCCTGGTTCCGGCCGAGCCGCGGCTGCCTTGATCCAGCGATCACGGACAGGCGAGCATGGCGTGCCGGGTCCCATCAGCCCGACAGCCGCCCTTTACGGCCGGGCAACTTCCACGCACTACGGCGCTGTCCCCGACGCACCGGGGCACGAGGGCGGGAGGGCGACGGATGTCGGGAGTGGGTGGCCCGCCGCTGGCCAGGCGCATGGCGGAGCTGGGGCGCGGGATGGCCCGCTATCCCGGGCTGGAAGCCGCGCAGTGGATGGCACCCGAGCGGCTGCAGGACCTGCAGTGGCAGCGGCTGCGGCGCGTCGTCCAGCATGCCGCGACCCATTCCCCGCTCTACCGGCGCCGCTTCGCGCAGGCCGGGATCCGGCCCGAGGACATCCGCACCCCCGAGGATTTCCGCCAACTGCCGCCGACCACGCGCGACGACCTGCGGGCACCGGGCGAACTGCTCGCCGAGGGCTTCCCGGAGGACCGCCTGCGCCGCTCGACCACCTCCGGCTCGACCGGGCGGCGCACCACCAGCTATTTCGACGAGCGCGCCTGGGTGCTGTCCAAATATCTCCTGAAGCTGCGGGCGCGGCGGGCCTGCGGCCTGCAGCCCTGGCACCGGGTGGCGCTGTTCCAGGAGGACGGCTCCGCCGCCACGCAGGTGCCTTCGCACAAGCGCAGCCATGCCTTCTCGATCCACCGGCCGATCGCCGAGATCCTGCCGGCGGCCGAGCGGTTCGCCGCCCATGCCTATTACGGCTTCCCCGGCTATTTCGTGCAGCTGGCCCAGGCGGCGCAGGGACGGCTCCGGCCGCGCATGATCTTCACCTCGGGCGAGCTCTTGGACCCGTTCACCCGGCGCGCCATTGAGGAGGGCTTTCAGGCACCGGTGTTCGACGTCTATGGCTGCACCGAGGTCAAGGAGGTCGCCTGGGAATGCCCGGCCCATGCCGGCCACCATCTCAACGCCGACTGGGTCATGCTGGAGATCGACCCGCCCGGCGCTGCCGGCAAGGTCCTTTTGACCCCGCTCTACAACCGGGCCATGCCGCTGCTGCGCTACGTGGTCGGCGACACCGGCATGCTGCTGCCCGGGCGCTGCGCCTGCGGGCGCGGCCTGCCGCTGATCCGGCCGACGCTCGGGCGCAGCGTCGACTATCTGCGCCTGCCCGGCGGCACGACGCTGGCCCCCTACAGCCTGACCTGCGCGATCGAGGACATCGAGGGGATGCGGCAGTACCAGTTCGTGCAGACCGAGCCCGCCCGCCTGCTGCTCCGGGTCGTGCCGCGCGACGATTTCGGCGCGCACAGCGAGGCGGCGCTGCGCCAGGCGCTGGCCCCGGTCGTGCCCGGGGTCGAGGTCGCCATCGAACGCGTGCAGGAGATCCCGCCCGAGCGGAGCGGCAAGTACCGGATCGTGCAGTCGTGCCTGCCGCCGGATCGGCCGGTGACGTGAGCGCCTGGTGGCGCCGGCTCCAGGGCGGCCGGATCGGCAAGATCGCCCTGTACGGCTCGTCGCGCGCCTTCGTGGAAGGGGTGATCGGGGTTCGCGGCGTCCTGCTGGCGGGCGTGCTCGGGCCCAAGGCGTTCGGGATCTGGGCGCTGTTCCGGCTGATCCTGGCCTATGGCAATTTCGCGGGGCTCGGCCTGCTGCGCGGCATGGAGCTGGAGATCTCCAAGGAGCGCGCCAGCAGCGACACGGCCAGGCAATGGGCGTGGGGACGCACGGCGGCCGGCTGCACGCTCGCGATCTTCGGCGGCGTGGCGCTGGCGACGGTGATCGCCTCGGGCGTGGTCGGCGAGCCCTGGCTGCGCACCCTGCTCTGGGCGGTGGCGGCCGGGCTGCTGCTCGAGCGGTTCTGGTTCTACGGCCTGAGCTTTCTGCGGGTGGCGGGTTCCTTGCGCGAATTCGCCTTGCTGGAGCTGGCGCAGGCGCTGGCGCAGCTCGTCCTGACCCTGACGCTTGGCTACCTGTTCGGCCTGGACGGGGCGCTTATCGGCTTCGTGCTCGCCATGGCCGCGACCTTCCTCCTGCTGCGCGGTCGGGCGCCGCTCTGGCCGGAGCTGAACCGGACCCGCCTGAAGGCGATGCTGGCGGTGGGCGTGCCCCTGAGCGTCAGCCAGCTTCTCTCGGCGATGCTGGCCACCGTCGACCGGCTGGTGGTCGGCGCCTGGCTGGGCTTCACCGCGCTTGGCCAGTACGCGTTCGCGGTGTCGGTGGCCTCGCTCGGCGTGTCGGCGGCGCTGGTGGTGCAGACCGTGGTGTTCCCGGACCTCTACCGCCGGCTGGACAGCGAGGGTGCGGCCGGGATCACCAGAGAGCATCTGGACCAGACGATCCGGCCGTTCGTGCTGTTCCTGACCCCGATCGTGGGCGCCGGCGTCCTGGCGCTGGGCCTGGTGGTCACGCTGCTGCTGCCCCAGTACGAGGCGGCGATGCGGCCAGCCGCGGCCTTCGTGTTCACCGGGATCGCCCAGGGCGTGGTGGGGCTGGCGATGGTGGCGGTGATCGCGTCCGGGCGGCAGCGCAGCCTGCCGCTGTTCAGCGCCGCGGCGCTGGCCGTGAACGCGGCGCTCGCCACCGGCACCCTGGCGCTGGGGTTCGGCATGGTCGGCCTGGCCGCCGGCGCGGTGGTGGCGCGCCTGCTCTATGCCGCCGGGGTGATCGTGCTGGTGGCGGGCAAGGCCGAGGCGGCGCCGCTGCGGGTGGCGATGAGCATCCTCTGGCCGATCGCCTGGTGCGCGGCGGCCACCACCCTGGTGGCGCACCTGCTGCCGCCGGTGGACCTGGTCAGCTGCCTGCTGGCCCTGGCCTGCTACCTGGTCGCGATCACGCCGGTGCTGCTGGCGCTTGCCGCCTATCTGCGCCGGCGGCTGCGGATCAGAAGGGCCTGAGCTGGAACTCGCGCGGCGGTGCCGTCAAGGGCCGCGCCCGCGCCGCCGCCACCTCGCGGTAGAGCTGCAGGACATAGCCGGCGACGGCGGCCCAGGACATTTCCTCGGCCAGCTGCCGCGACCGTCGGCGATGCTCGTCCAGGCGGTGCTGGTCGGTGAGGTAGCCGATCAGGGCATCGGCCAGCGCCTCGGGATCGGCGCAGGGCACCACCTGGCCGTTGCCGTCCAGCACCTCGCCGCCGCCGGTCGAGGTCGTGACGATGGCCAGCCCGGCCGCCATCGCCTCCAGCACCACGTTCGGCATGGCATCGGCCAGGGCCGGCTGGGCCAGGATCGCGTGGCCCCGGTAGGCGGCGGGGATCTGGTCGCCCTCCAGATGGCCGCGGAACACGACCCGTCGGGCCAGGCCGAACTCGTCCGCCATCGCCTCCAGGGCCGGGCGCTCGGGGCCGTCGCCCACCACGGTGAGCATCGCCCCGGGCACCGCCGCCGCCACCAGGCGGAACGCCTGGAGCAGGACATGCACTCCCTTGCGCTCGATCAGCCGGCCCACGAACAGGACATGGAACCGGTCGGCCCGAGGGTCCGGGGCGAAGCGCTGCACGTCGACGCCATTGGGGATCACGTCGATCGGGGTGCCGGGCCTGGTCCGCAGCGCCAGGTCGCGCAGGCCGCGGCTGACCGCGATCACCCGTGCGGCGCCGCTCCATACCTGCCGCATCAGGTGGCGCATGCACAGCGGGTCCAGGTGGCGGAGCCGCCGGTTGTAGCCGGGCACGTCGGAGCCGCGCAGCGAGACGAGGTAGGGCATCTGCCGGCGCAGCCGGTAGCCGACGATCCCGGACGGCCAGCCGGCCCAGCAATGGCAGAGATCGTAGCGATGCGCGCGGGCCAGGCGCCCGGCATGGACCAGCGCCCGCGCTGTCCAGGCGGCCAGCTCCCACGGGCGCCAGTAATGCAGGTCCCGCTTGCGCACCGGCAGGCGGTGGATCTCGATGTTGGGCGCCACCCGGACAACCTCGGTGCGCTCGCCGATGCCGCTGGTAACCAAATCGACCGCGACGTCCTGCCGGCCGGCCAGCTCGGCCAGGAGCTGCGCGCAGGCGACGCCGGTGCCGCCGCCGATCGGGGGAAACTCGTAGACGACCATCAGGATCCGCAGCAGCGGCATCGGTCGATCGCTCCTGTCCCGAGTGGTCGCGCACGCTCACCGGGAAACAGGCCAAGGGCGCAGGCTGCGGCCTGCTGCCATCTTGTGCTCGCCTCCCGGACTATTCTCCGGCGATCATCGTCGAGCCTCGCCCGCCTGTCCATCGTCCCGCCCGGCACGGCCGGCCGCCATCGGCTCTCGGGCCGGCTCAAGGACCGGGCAGGGGCGGCCATGCGGTCTTTTCGGTGGCGATGATGCCGGAGGCCACCCGGTCGCCGCGGCGCATCGCCTCCAGCCATGCAGCGGGCGCCCAGCAACGGCGAAAGCGGATGCGTCCCTGCGGGTGAGCGAGGAACGGGCCATCGGAATCGGCGCTGGCCGCGCCCGCCGGCAGGCCCGGTTCGCCAGGGACCGCCGCCTCGATTACCGGCACCCGGCCAAGGTCCCGCCAGCGAGGGCGCGGCCAGCCGAGAACCGGGCCCACCCCTTTCAGCACCTGGCAGGTCCGCTCCAGGCTCCACCCCTCGAGGTCGACCAGGAAGCGGTCGGCCGGCTGCAGGCGGCGCGCCCGGCGGGTCGGGCTGACCTCGGGCTGCGCCTGCGGCCGCGCCGTTCCGGCCAGGACCGCGTCGACCGCTTGCGAAAGCAGCGGCGGGCCGAGTTCGTGGATGCGCCGCAGGAAGTGGGAAAGGCTGGAGCCCGGGGGGAGCGGAAACGAGCGCTGGGCAACGATCGGGCCGTGGTCCTCGCGGCGATCCACCAGATGCACGGTGACGCCGCTCTGCGGGACGCCGTCGAACAGCTGCCAGAAGACCGGCTCGGCACCCCGGTAGGCGGGCAGCAGGGCCGGATGGACGTTGAGCGTGCCCAGACGCGGCACCGCCAGCGCCGCCTTGTCCAGCAGCCAGCCCATCCCGGCGACCACCACCAGGTCGGGGGCGCGGTCGCGCAGAGCGAGGGTCAGGCCGGACATGTCGCGATGGCGGATTTCCTGGAAAGGAACCCCGGCTGCACGCGCCATCCGCGCCAGCCGGGAAGGCTGGAGCCGCCGCTGCAGCCGCTTCAGCGGGCTGATCCGACCGACGGTCTCCAGCACTGCCGAGACCTGGCCGCGGCAGCCGGCCAGGGCGTGCAGATGCACCGCCGAGAAGTGGCTGTTGATCCCGATGAAGACGATCCGGGCCGGGGCCGTGGTGGTCACCGGCCGCTGCCCGTCCTGGCCGGCGGCCCGGCCGCGAGCCGGTTGATCGCCCGGGCGTCGCTGGCCGGGTCCCAGACCGCTGTGTCGTCCGGCAGCCCGGCCGGACCTTCCGCCGGTGCGCCGCCGTTCAGCACATGGAGGCGGGTGATGCCGTGCGGCAGCAGGCCGTTGCGCAGTCGCCGGACCGAGCGGTGATCGGTCACGTCGCCGGGCGGGGTCGCCGTCAGGACCTGCAGGCCGAGGGGGGATTCGAACAGGAGCGGGTTCTCCGCAAGGAAGCTATGCATCGCCGCGCCGCAGGGAGCCTGCCAGCGAAGGAGGATGTCGCGATGGCTGTCGCCATAGTTCGCGAACCGGACGCCCCAGGCGCGCTTGCTGCGCAGCGGGCCATTGCGCAGCGATGGCACCGACGCCCCGAAATCCACCTCGTCCAGGCCCATCTCCAGGGCGATCACGCAGTCGGCGAACTTGAGCATGTACTGCGGGGTGGGCCGGGCGTCCTCCGGCCAGTCCGGCTTCAGCGCCTCGACCATCGCCCGCAGGCGCCGGCCTTCCTGGCGCGCCAGTTCGCCGGCGACGACGCGGCCGCCGTGGCGCAGCCAGATGATCCCGCCCTGGTGCCGGAAATGACGGCGCAGCACCTGCCGCTCCCGGACCACGCCCAGCGGACCGAACCGGCTCTGGACGAACGGCTGGTAGAAGTCGTCGTAGAATCGCTCGAAATCGGCGAGGTCCCGGGAGAACGACCAGTCGTAGCCGCTGGCAAGGGCCCGGCGCGCCTCGTAGCGGATGGTGTGGCTGGCATGGGCGAGGGTGGCGGTCAGGTCGCCGGCCAGCGGCAGCCGGGCCTCGACCAGCGAGGGCACCCGCAGGTAGCGGTCGTCGAACCGCCCGACCAGGATCCGGGGCACGCAGGCGAGCACCAGGTCGGCATCTGGCGACAGTTCGTCCAGCACGGCGGGCAGGCGCAGGAGGGAGACCCGGCCGAGATCCTCGCAACGGGGCGGCTCGGCGAAGAATGCGCCGGCCAGGACGTCCAGCGTCATCGCCTCGCCGGTGGTGATCAGCGTCGCCATGGCCCGCTCCGGCCCGGCCGGCCCGATCAACCGGCGCACCGGCAGGCGGTGGCGCAGCAGCGGCATGACATGGCGCCGCCCGGCATGGAAGAGCCGGTCCAGGCCGGCCGGGCTCCGCTCGTAGGCCCACCACAAGGCCTGCTTCATGGCTGCGGGCGCCCGGGGATGGCGGCGATATCCGGCGGCGGGGCCGTCCCGGTCTCCAGGCAGCCGAGCCCCCAGACGATCTGGTCGGCGTCGGCCAGGACCTGCGGTTCGAGATGACGGGCCATCCGGGCGACCAGGTCGGACAGATCGTCGTCGGAAGCAGCGGCGCCCGGCCGACCCAGCGGTGCGCCGATCCGGGTCGTGAAGCTGCCGTCGCCGTTGCGCAGGGTGATGACCGGCAGGAGGGCGGCGCCGGTGCGCGCCGCCAGGTGGGGCGCACCGCTGGCGGCGCGCAGCCAGCCGTTCAGCAGCGGCGCGCGGATCGTCCGGGCGCCCGCGGAGCCAAGCGTGATCGACACGACCTGGTTCTGGCGCAGCAGCAGGGTGAGGCGCCGCAGGGCAGCCTTGGCCTGACCGTCGGTGCCCAGCATCACCCGCTCGGCGAGGTAGCGGTCCTCGACCCTGGTGCGGATCGGGTTGAGCCAGGCAAGGCCGAACCTGGAAGGGGTGGAGAAGCCGTGCTGCGGGCTGCTCAGGTGGTGGAGGCGATAGCCGGCCTCGGCCAGGGTCCGCTTGGCCGGCAGCCACTGGAAGACCGTGGGGGCGACCCAGAGGATGGCGCCCCGACCGGCGGCAAGGGCCTGGTCGAGATGGTCCTGCCCATGGAGGGTCAGGAGCGGCCGCCATCCGCCTGGCCGGTAGCTGCGCAGGAAGCAGAACTGGTCCAGGCGGATCAGCGCCAGCTGGCGCCGGGCCAGTCCCGCGGCCGGTTCCGGCAGACGGTCCGGTCCGATCATCGCGGCGATCTTGCGGGCGGTGCGGGCCAGGGTGGCCGGTTCCAGCCCGGCCGCCCTGAGCGCCAGGGCATGCCAGTGGCGCTCAGGCACTGCCCAGGCCAGGGCCGCCGACAGGGGCAGCCTGGCCAGCAGCTTCAAGTCCTGCGGAAGGACAAGGGGGGCGCCGGCGGCGGGATCGGGCTTCCTGGGCTCCTGCGGCCCTCGGCCGCTCGCCTTGGCCGTGCTCATCGGCCGCGTTTTCCCGCTTCATCCACGGCGATCCGGCTCCCGCACGGCATGGCCAGGGTCCTCCACCGCGGCACCGTGTCGATCAGCGTGCCAGGAAAGCAGCGGCCTGAGTAGGGGCAAGGCCTCTCTGCCCAGCCCGGCTCAGGCGGCCGGGACCGCCGCCAGGGGCCGCGCGCTCTCCCGGATCGGCAGGTGGATCAGCGCGCTGAACGCGCCGACGCCCACGCCGATCCACCACACCGCCTCGTAGTTGCCATAGGCGTCGTAGAGCCGCCCGCCCAGCCACACGCCCACGAAGCTGCCCAGCTGGTGGCTCAGGAACACGATGCCGTACAGGGTGCCCATGTAGCGCAGCCCGTAGAGATGCGCGACCAGGCCGGAGGTGAGCGGCACGGTGGCAAGCCACAGGCTGCCCATCAACGCCGAGAACAGGAGCACCGTGGAAGGGGTCATCGGCGTCAGGATGAACCAGGCCGCGATCAGGGTGCGGCCGGTATAGATCCCGGCGAGCAGGTATTTCTTGGTGAAGTGCTTGCCGGCCCATCCGGCCAGGATCGTGCCGGCGATGTTGCCAAGGCCGATGATCGAGATCGCCACCGCGCCCAGCGCCTGGGTGGTGGTGATCCCCATGGAGTGGAGCACGCTGCCCAGCATGATCGGCCCGCAGCTCTCGGCGACGAAGGCCGGGAAATGGGCGGTGATGAAGGCCAGCTGGTAGCCGCAGGAGAAGAACCCCATAAAGATCATCGCGAAGCTCGGGTCGCGTAGCGCGCCCAGCACCACCGCACCCATGCTTTCCTGAAGCTCGGCCCTGGAGGCGGGCGCGGGCGAGCGGATCCAGGGCAGCACCAGCAGCGAGCCGAGGATCAGGGCGGCGAAGGTGACGAACACGCTCTGCCAGGGCATCAGCGCCAGCAGGCCCTCGGCCAGCGGCGGGCCCAGCACCTGCCCGGCGGACCCGGCGGCGGTCACGATCGCCAGGGACATGGAGCGGTTCTCCGGCGACGAGGCCCGGCCCACCACGGCCAGCACCACGCCGAACCCGGTTCCCGCGATGCCCATGCCCACCAGCACCTCGTAGAGCTGGTGCTCGATCGGCGTAGTGGCGCCGGCGGACAGCACCAGGCCCAGGGCATAGGCCAGGGCCCCCAGGATGATCGCCTTGCGGTCGCCGATCTTCTCGGCGGCGGCCCCGAACAGCGGCTGGCCGAAGCCCCAGGCGAGGTTCTGGATGGCGATGGCCAGCGAGAACTCGGCGCGCGGCCAGTGGAACTCGGTGGCGATCGGCAGCTGGAACACGCCGAACGAGGCGCGGATGGCGAATCCCACCAGCACCACGAAGCTGCCTGCGAGAAGAACCGGGGTGACGAGGGGGGAAGGCTGGGCCATGGGGGATCATCGCGTGGCGTCGGATTCCTGTCTGTCGACAGGCCGGCGCAAACTTGCATCCACAAGATGCACCAGAGCAAGAGGCAGCAGCGGCAGCCGGCCGGGGCCGCGACGACGGAGGCCGGAGCCTATGCCGGTTCAGGGGATCTCGTAGACCGACAGCTTGTCGCCGATCCCGCGCAGCGAACGGTCCTGCCGCGCCGGCCGGATCCCGCTGCCCTCGAAGATCCGGACGGCTTCCAGATGCTCCACCACCGGGGCGGTGGCGAAGATCGAGCGCGAGGTGGCGAGGCCCTGCACGCGGGCGGCGATGTTCACGGTCTGGCCGAAATAGTCCTGCCGGTCGTTGAACATCACCGCGAGGCACGGACCCTCGTGGATGCCGATCTTGAGCACCAGGTCCTCCCGCTCGCGCTGGTCGTTGAGCTGGCGCATGGCCTCGCGCATCCGCAGCGCCGCCGCCACCGCCCGGTTGGGCGTCGGGAAGGTCGCCATCACCGCATCGCCGATCGTCTTCACGACGGCACCGCCCTCCGCGGCGATGGTCTCGTGCAGGACGCGGAAATGGGAGCGGACCAGGTCGAACGCCACCAGGTCGCCGACGCGCTCGTACAGTTCGGTGGAGCCCTTCAGGTCGGTGAACAGGAAAGTCAGGCTGGTGATCTTGAGCCGCTGGTCGACGTCCAGCGTGTCGGTCCGGTAGATGTCGCGGAAGGTCTGGTTGGAGAGCAGCCGCTTGGCCGTCAGGAACGGCCGGCGCCGGCCGAGCAGGTCGTGCAGCGTGTCGCCTGCGATCCAGACCCCCGGCAGCGTCCGCCGGCCGGCACGGTTCTCGAGCGTCAGGCGGAGCGGTCCCGGGTGCAGCTCGACCGTGCCGCTGGGCGGGCTCATCGGGTCGATCACCACGGTGAGGCTCTGCCGCTCGCGGGTGGGCTCGCCCTTGACGTCCAGGAACTGCGTGGAGTGCGTCACCGGGTCGGACACGACCAGGAACGCGGCCGGCAGCTGCAGCGACAGGATCGCCCGCTCGCCTGGCGGCAGCTCGACCAGCTCCAGGGTCACCTCGTCCAGCAGCCGGTCGAGGTCGTCGGGCAGATCGGCGCCCGAGCCGAAGAAGATCTGGCGCAGATAGTCGGCGGGCGGCAGCGTGTCGGGATGGTGGGCCGCGATCGGGCGCACCCGCGGGCTGACGGTGAACGTCACTTCGACCATCTCGTCGAGCGTGGGCTCGTAGCCGCAGGCGCAGAGCCTGCAGTCGTACTCGCTCCGGTCGAAGGTCTTGAGCGTGGCGCCGGTCGCGAGCACGCCCCCGCAGCCGGGGCAGAGCAGGTTCCAGGACAGCTCGAAGGCCCCCAGGCGTGCCGCATGGAGGAAGGCCCCGATCAACGGCTCCTCGTCCAGCCCTTCTGAAGCCGCGAAGGCAAGCGCGTTGATGCGGCAGAGATCCCGATCGCTGCCCTCCTGAACCAGGCGCTCGATCGCGGCCACCGCGCCCGCATCAGCGGCGTGCCGCAGGATCGCGAAAAGGCTGTCGGCTTCGCTCATGACCGGGAACTGTACGCCGAACGCGTGCCTGGTGGAAGCTGGCTGCACCTGCGCAGGATGATCCGGCGCCCGCAACAAGCGCGGCCCGGCCCGCGGCTTCGTTGTCTCGCCGCCGGGACAGCGCCGATTCGCTGGTCACAGCAGGAGCAGCCGCTTCGCCACCTTCCACAGCTCGCCGAACGGCAGCTGCGTGAGGCCGGCGGCGATCATCGGAACGAGCGCCGCGGCGCCGATCGGCAGGATCGCTGCGCGGTTGAACGGCAGGACCTTGAGCTTTTGGGCCGCTGCATGGAGCTTGGTCGGATCGTCGGCTTCCGCCTCCGGTCCGGACGCCTCGGGTGCGGCGATGTTGGTCCCGAGCATCTTGCGCTCGGCGTTGCGGAAGTGATTGGTCGCCTGGACCGAGGCGGCCCGCTCGGTGGCCTCCTTCAATGCCGAAAGCGGCGCGGCGAACGAGGCGAGCGGGAAGGCGAACAGGGCCAGGACGAAGGCCAGCCATGTGCCCATCAGCATGCTGTACGCCTGGAGCGACAGCGATTCCTGCTCGAATGCCCGCGCGATCGCCGCTCCCAGGACCAGGCTCATCGCCAAGACCAGGGCCACGAACACGTTGGGATACTTGCCAAGGAAGCCCAGCCCGCCGACCCCGTCGGGATGCGTCACCACCAGGCGGAGCCTGAGCCGCGCCAGGCGGCGCAGCAGCAGCGCCCAGACCAGGTGACGCCAGAGCCAGCGCAGGAGGAGGAACCAGAAGATCGGGCTGCTCACCAGCGCCGCCCACCAGCCGGCGACGGTCAATGCGGCGCCGTCCGGACCGGTGGCGATCAGCCAGGAACCGGCATTGCGGGCCGGCATCGTGAAGGCGCCGCCGAGACTGAGGGCGATCGCGAGCAGGAGGCAGACGGCTTCTCCCAGCAGGCTCCGGCCGCGCCTGATCGCGATCGCCACCGCGTCCGCGGCCGCCCCCATCGAGCCGGCCGCGATGAGGGGCGCCTCGGCGAACTGCCGCAGGTGGCGGCGCAGCTTCTCGTCGACCATCCGGTCGATCAGCACGAGCATGGGCACGACGATGCAGAACCGGGTCCAGGCTCCCCAGTCCCTCAGGAACGAATCGTGCTCGCCTGCGCCCAAGGCGGTGCCGGCTGCCAGGCAAAGCAGCAGGGGCACGGCCCAGGCCAGGGCCCAAAGCAGCAGCGCCCGCCGCTTCGCGGTGCGGGCGACCTCGCCCATCGCGCCGAGCTGGTCACACAGGCGTTCGAACCGGCCACGGTCGCTCAGCCCGAACCGCTCGATGGCGTCACCCAGCACCGTCGCCGCACCACTCCCGGAACAGCTCGATCCGGCGGTCATGGCTGGTCGACCTGGATCCAGCCTTCGTCCAGATCGAACTGGTCGATCGCGTCGGCGCGATCGAGGGTGCCTTCTCCCAGATCGGCCTCGTACACGATCCCGTTCTCGCCGACGAGAAAGCTCATCACCCCGGTCTCGGCATAGGCGGACGGGAACGCAAGCAGGGCGTGGCCGGCGACCATGTGGCCGTTGACCAGATAGCTCATGGCGCCGCCGGGCACCGCGTCGCCCTGGCTCTGCAGCACGCGGTAATAATAGCCGAGATAGGGCTCGGGCTCGACGTCCCGCCCGTCCAGGCTGTAGCCGTCGGCAGACGCCCGGGCGACGAAGTCGCCGATCGGGCTCTCGGGCGCTCCGGCCTCGGCCGGCCAGTAGAGGCCGTCGCGCGTGCCGGAGTCGCTCAGGATCGAGCTGGCGAACTCCATCACGCCATCGCCGTCCCAGTCGGTCTTCCGGTAGTCGGACTGGACGCGCACATAGGCGCGCAGGAGGTCGATCACGTCGAGCTCGTTGCGCCCGATCCGTCGCTCCAGGACCTCCGTGCGCGCCGCCTCGGCGTCGAACGACCACCTGCCGTCGGCTTCCTTTTCCAGAGGCGCTGGAAACGGCCACTGGTCTCGCCCGACAAAGAGCGTGGCGGTCTGGCCATTCTCCGACGTCACGATGCGGTTGGCCTCGCGCCAGTCCTCCAGGAATCCGGACCAGTTGGCCCGGTCGCGCCCGGCATCGCCGGTGAAGACGACATCCTCCGATTCCGGCCCGAACACCGCGACCAGCGCCTCGCGGTCACGGGCCTCCAAAGCCTCCACCACGGCGCCGACCGCCTCGTCGGGCGAGGCGTAGGTGGTCGGTTCGGCCTGGGCCGCCACCGGCCCGAGAGCAGCCACGGCCATGAAGGCCAAGTGCAGCCTGGACATCGACGTTACCTCCTCTTGAGCTTGCCGGCATGCCTGGAGCCGCGGGCCTTGGCAGCCGCCGCCTGCCGTCCGCCTTCCTGCTTCGTGAAGACCGTCTGCGCGCGCCCGGTGGACCTGACGGCCTTGGTCCTGGTCTTGGGCTTGGCGATCTTGGTCGGCGCCCGTTCCCGCGCCTGCTGCAGCCTGCCGCCATCGCCGCCGCGGGATGGGTGCAGACTGGCGGCACCGCGCCGATCGGCCTTGCGGGCGCTGCTGAGGCCGTCGTTCTGCCTGGAGAAGGCGGCGGGCCTGGCTCCTTGCTGGCGCACCGCCCGGGCTCCGCCGTCGGTGGTCCTGGCCAGTCCGGCGGATCCCCCCGCGCTGCGCGCGGCGATCTTGTTCCTCACGGCCTCGCGGTCGCCGCCGGCTGCGGGGCCGCTTCCCTGGCTGCGCACCGCACGCCGATCGCCTGCCGCCGTCCGGCGGTCGCGGTCCGACCGCCACGCGCCGCCGCGATCGACATCGACCCCGTCGCGGTCGACATTGATGTTGACGTCGCCGCCGACGGCGACGTTGGGCCGACCTGGACGGGGATAGAAGTCGCCGTCGTCCCAGTCGAAGCGCGGCGGGCCGCGCCAGTAGTCGTCCCAGTCGTCGTCATCGTCGAAGATCTCGTTGACGAGCATGCCGGCGCCAAAGCTGATCACGCCCGTGGCGAGCATGGCGGTGCCGGAATAGCCGGGATCGACCGGTGCTGCGGCCACCGCGGGCGCAGCCGGGGCCTGCGCCGCCGGGGGCGGCTGGGTGTAGGCGACCGCCGGATCGTAGGTCGGGACATACACCACCTCCGGATCGGCCGGCGCGATGCTGATCGCCTCGTTCTCGATCGTGACGGTCTGCGCCTCGTTGCTTTCCAGGTTGCCGACCGCCGAGGCCCGCGCGCGCTGGCGCTGGATCGCGTCCATCACGCCGTCGCTCTGGTCGAGCAGCGCGTCGCCCAGCGATTCCGTCCACTCGATCTGGTCGGCCATCCGTTCGATCAGGGTTGGGAAGCCCGCGGCGAGCACGGTCACCGACACATCCCACCCCTCGGCCTGCGCCGCCTCGCTGCGCGCATCGCCGGCAAGCGACTGGTTCGCTTCCACCCAGCGTCCCGCCTTCACGACCTCCAGCGGGAAGGTCGTCGCCACCAGCACCTGGGCCAGCAGCGCGTCGGGATAGAGCGCCACCGGCGCCACCAGGTCGTCCAGCTCGTCCTCGCCCCAAAGGGCTGCCTCGGGCTGCATGTCCGCCGGGTCGGCGTCGGCCGCAGGGGCAGTGGCCGGGGGAGCTTGCGCCGGGTCATCCTGCGCGCCCGCGGGACCCGGCTTGCCGGTGCCCAGCAGCACGACGCAGGACAGGAGGACACCGAAGCGCCAGCGCCATCTCGTCATGACTGATACTCCCGCTGCTGAGATTGCTCGAAAGCGGCCGCAAACCGGCCGGCAGGGCAGGAAAGGATCATGGGTTGAGCGGCCCCAGCCCAGGCTTGCCGGCCTCCGGCGCATTGCGGCCAAGCCATAGGCGTGCCTCGCCCAGCCGCTCCCTCAGTCTTTCCCCGTCCCAAGGGCGATGGAGTTGCGCCGCCTGGAGCAATCCATCCAGCTCGCGGCCGAGGGCGGGATCAGGCAGGCGCGCGGCAAAGGCGGCGACCGTGGCGGGTGCCGGCAGGCCCCGCAGCCGGTCGAGCCACCCGAACAGCGCGGCTTCGCTTTTCGGGGCATTGCCGGAACGCAGGGCATCCTCCAGCCTCGCAAAGGCGTCCTGTTCCTCGTCGCCATGCCGCCGTTGCCGCCGCCGCGCGACCAGCCATCCAAGAGCTGCCAGGATCAGGATGGCCAGCACGACCAGGGCCGGCCAGGCACCCGATCCGGCCGACGTCGCCAGCGGCCGGTTGCCGGCCGCCGCGGCCGGCGCGGCCGCGGCGATCGTGAAGGTCCGGCCGGGAAGCTCGGCCGTGGCCGCTTCGCCGCTGTCCGCATGCCACCAGCGCAGCTCGATCGGCGGCACCGTCACCGTCCCTGGCGTTTCGGCGACATAGGTGACCTGCTCGATCCGCTTGCCGGTGAACGCACCGCGCTGCTGCTGGTCGTCCAGCCGGGGCGGGCGCGGATAGGCGCGAAGGCCGGCGATCGGGTCCCCGGTCAGCGAGGGCAGCATCATGGCCGGGACGTCCCGGGCCTGGAGCGTGATCGTCCGGGTCACCGCGTCGCCCGGCCGGAGGCCGTCCGGCTGCGGCTGCCATTGCTCGGTCAGTTCCACGCCGCTGCTCACCACGAGCGGGCCGGGCCCCTCGGCGCCTCTGGGCAGCGCGGCCGTGATGGTGACCGGTTCGGTCTGCAGCTGGTGGTCCCGGACCGGGCCGCCATCGGCCGACGTGCTGGCGAAGCGGACGGTGAAGGCCGGAAGCGTCAGCGGGCCGGGCCGCTGCGGGAACAAAGCGAGCCCGTGGGTCTGGCTGACATAGCTGGTTCCACGGTCGCTCTCGCTGCCCAGCAGCGGCCGGTCCTGCACCGTCATCAGGACGGCCCCCGGCAGGCTCGGCAGGTCGAAGGCCGCGGCGCCGGCAAAGGTCGTGGTGGTCAGCAGCTTGACGTAGATCGAGACGCGCTGGCCGACGAGCACGTCGGCCTGTTCGCCCAGGCTGGTTTCCACCAGCGCATCCGGCGCTTGGGCCCGCGCCGGTGCGGCCAGGATCAGCGCGAGGAGCAGCAGGCAGCGGATCATGGCGCGCCACCCGGCGGCGCCGCGTCCTGGGCAGGCGGTACCGCGTCCTGGAACGCGAACTTCACCCGCAGGAAGTCGGCCGGCCTGGTCTGCACGCGCTGCAGCCACATCGCGCGCAGCGTGTCGTCGGCCAGCGCGGCACCGCCCTCGGTCTGCTCGACCTGGTCGGGCGGCGCATCCTGGGCGCGGTCGTCGAAGACGATCGAATCGGCCGCGAGCTGCCCGCCGGTGCTCTCCTCGGCCGCATCGGCGCCGGCCTGGTCCAGACGCTCCTGGCGGATCCGGGCGATCTCCAGGTTCTCCTGCGCTTCCACCCAGTCCGGACGGGCTGCCAGGGCCTGCCGGTAGCTCGCGATGGCGCCGGGATAGTCGCCGCTCATCACCAGCGCGTTGCCCCGGCCATAGGCGGCCTGCGGCCGATCCACCCGTCCGAACGCAGCGGCAGCCTCCTTGTACTGCCTGGCCCGGTAGAGAGCCTCGGCCTGGCGCAGCGGATCGGCGAAGGCTTTCGCCGCCTCGGCGTGCCGGCCGCGCTCCTCCAGCCATTGCCCGCGCTGGTCCGGCGTCAGCCAGAGCCCGCTGAACGACCAGCGGGCAGCCGAGCCGGCCCAGAGGCCGGCCGCCGCGAGGACGAGGAGGGCGAGCCCGCCCGCCACCAGCCTGCGGGTCATGACCATCGCACGACCCAGCCGCGGCGGAACCACATCAGGTTCAGCAGCACCACCAGCGGCACCAGCCAGTAGCCGGCATCCTGCCAGCGCTCGCCGCCATCGACGCCGCCCGCCACGTCGGCGAGGCTGGTCGCGACCTCGCCCGCCAGCGCCGTGACATCCGCCGGATCGGGCGTCACCACCGTGAGCCCGCCGCCACCCGCATCGGCGGCGGCCTGCAGCGCCGCCCGGTCCAGCGCCGGAGCCGGCGGCCCGCCGACGACCGACACCTCCGTGCCGGCCGCCACCGCGAGCACATGCACCGGCGCGCCGCCATTCTCGCGGATCCTGCGCAGCGCCTCGGCCTGGTCGGGTGTGACCGCGTCGGTCACCAGCAGGATCGAGCCCGGCTGCCCGGACGACTTCAGCTCCTGGTCGGCCAGCGCCACCGCCTCGGCCGGCGCGTCGCCTTCTCGCGGCATGACGTCCGGCACCAGCTCGGCGGCGAAGCCTGCCACGATGTCGGCGTCGCGGGTGAGCGGCATGACCAGGTGCGCGCTGCCGGCATAGGCGACCAGCCCGCTGGCGGCATCCGGCCGCAGCGCCAGCAGGTCCTTGATCTTCTGGGCGGCCCGCTCCAGCCGGGTGGGCTGGATGTCCTGCGCCAGCATCGACGGCGTCACCTTCATGGCGATCATGAGCGCCGCCTGGTCCTGGGCGAACGGGGCCGGTTCCCGGCGCCAGGTCGGCCCGCTCAAGGCCAGGATGGCGATGCACCATGCCGCCAGCAGCACCTGCCAGGGACGGATGCCCTGCTGCTCCTGCGTCACCATCAGGTGCTGCAGGAGGTGCGGGGCGATGACGCCCCGCCAGGGCCGCGCGCTGTCCTGCCGCCGCCCGATCTCCCAGGCGAGCAGGAGGGCCGGCAGCAGCGCCAGGAGCCACCAGGGCCGCAGCAGGTGGAACTCGCCAATGCCTAGAACCGGCCAGAACGCGGCGGTCGTCGCCACCGGGGCCGGGCGCCGCCGGCGCACCACCTCGCGCAGCACCAGGGCCAGCTGGCCCAGCATGGTCAGCGCCAGGGCGATGCCGAGCGGCCAGAAGAACAGGTCGTGCCTGGGCCGGTAGCTGATCGTCTCGACCTTGCGGGTCTCCAGCTCGTCCAGGCGCTGGTAGACGCCTTCCAGCTCGGCGCGGTCGTTCGCGTGGAAGTAGGCGCCGCCCGTGGTGCTGGCGATCGAGCGCAGGGTTTCCTCGTCGAGCCGGTCCTCGCCCACCGCGGCCGGGTCGCCCACCGCGATCGTGTGGATGGTGATGCCGCGGTCCCGGGCGATCCGCGCCGCCTCCACCGGCGGCACCTTGCTGCCGGTGTCGTTGCCGTCGGTCATCAGGATCAGGACGCGCTCCTGGACCTGGCTGTTCTCGAACGTGCTGATCGCCAGGCCGATCGCGTCGCCCAGCATGGTCTGGGGACCCGCCATCCGCACGCTGGTCTCGTCCAGCAGCCGCCGGCTGACCGCGAGATCCTGGGTGAACGGGACCTGCACGAACGGTGCCGTGCCGAACACGATCAGGCCGACCCGGTCGCCGTCGCGCCGCAGCAGGAAGTCGCCGACCACCTGCTTGGCGGCGGCGAGCCGGTCGATCGTCCGGCCGCTTTGGTCGGTGAAGTCCTCGGTCTCCATCGAGCCCGACAGGTCGACCGCCAGCAGAAGGTCGCGGGTCGGCAGCTCCCGCACGACCGGCGGCTCGACCCATTGTGGCCGGGCCAGCGCCAGCACCATGCAGGTCCAGGCAAGGACCAGGACGATGCGCTGGAAGAGGCCGGGCCTGGCCACCGCCGCCCCGGGCGTCGGCGACTGTCCGGTCAGCCGGGCCAGCCGGTCCAGGAAGGGCACCGCCACCGCCGCACGCGGCTGGCGGAACGGCGGCAGCAGCAGAACCGCGAGCGGCAGGACCAGGACCGCCAGGAGCCAGGGATAGGCGAGCTGGATCATCAGGGCGCTGCCCGGTGGCGGCGGATCCAGGCGGTGGCGGCGGCCAAGAGGGCGTCCCCGTCCGCTTCGCTCATGCGCCTGGCTAGGCCCGGATCATAGGCGAGCGCGCCGAGCGGCCGGCCCGGCCCGGTGGTGAACGCCGGAGCGGCGGCTGTCTCGTCCAGGAAGGCCAGCCAGGCCTGGCCGCTGAGCGAGGCGACCCGCTCCCGGGGATAGGCCGCCAGCGCCGTGCGCTTGAGCAGTTCCGGCAGGATGGTCAGCTGGTCGCGGCGCCCTCCGGCTGACTGCAGCTCGGCAAGCGCCGCGCGCCGGTAGGCATCGGCCCGCCATCGACGGGCCGTCCGCCAGCAGGCCCAGCCAAGGGTCATCGCCAGGGCCAGCGCCACGACGTACCAGCCCGGCGCCGGCGGCCAGAAGGGGACCGGCGGGGAAGCGACGATGTCGTGCAGGCCTGCCAGGCTGCCGGGGTCGGTCTGGTCCATCTCAGGCGGCCCGCCTGGCGGCATGCCTGCCCAGCAGGCTGCGGACCTGGCCGGCCACCTCGCCCTCGGTCGAGATCGGCAGGAACGGCATGGCGCGCTCGCGGGACAGCCGGCGCAGGGTCTGCAGGCGCTGGGCGAAGTCGTCGGCGAAGCTCTGGCCAAGCCGGCGGCTGGACGTGTCCACCTCCAGCTGCAGCTCGCCTGCAGCCATCACCAGCGTGCCGGCCTCGGGCAGGCTGGCTTCCAGGGGATCGAACACGAAGGCGAACAGCACGTCGTTGTGCCGGGACAGGCGGGTGACCTGCTCGATCGTGTGCGCCCCGACGCCGGCGCCATCGCCGATCAGGCAGACGAGCTGGTCATGCGTGGCGATCCTGAGCGCGGCGTCGAGCACGCGGTCGAGGATGGCGGGATCGGGATGGAGCGGCAGGTCCGCCCGCAATGCACGGTTCTTGCGGACGATGGCGTGGATGATCTGCAGCACCTGCTGCTGGCTGCGCCGGGCCGGGATCGCCACCACGTCGTGGTCGTCGAACACGAGCAGGCCGACACGGTCGCCCGCCGCCAGCGCCCGCCAGGCCGCCAGCGCCGCAAGCTCGGCCGCCGCCACCGATTTCATCGCGCGCCTGCTGCCGAAGAACATCGAGCGGCGCTGATCCACCACCAGCAGCACCGGACGGTCGCGTTCCTCGGTGAACACCCGGACATGCGGCTTGCGGGTGCGCGCGGTGACCTTCCAGTCGATGGCGCGGACATCGTCGCCCGGCACATAGCGGCGCAGCTCCTCGAAGCTCAGGCCGCGGCCGCGCAGGCGGGAGGCATGGCGGCCGGCCAGCAGGCTGTGGACCGGCTGGCGGGGCAGGAACGAGAAGCCGCTGGCCTGGGCGCGCAGGCGCACCAGGTCCTGCAGCTCGACATGGACGCCCTGGTCTGCCCTGCCAGCCATGGCGCGTCAGTCGTCGTTGGCCGGCGTGGCCGGAAAGATGGTCGCGAAGTCGTTCTTCATGCTGACCACCGTCCAGCCCCGCTTCTTCGCCTCGTCCCAGGCCTTGTCGAGCCGGCCCACATGGGACTGCCGGTCATAGGCGAACTCGCGCTCCGCATCGTCGTGGTGCAGGAGCAGCATCATGCGCGGGCCGTCGCCGCTGTCGGCGTACTGCAGCATCTGCAGGTCCCCGTCGGAGTTGCCGAACGCCAGGACCGGCTTCTTGCCGATGTGCAGGTGGATGTTGACCGGCTTGCCGACATTGTCGCCGTTGATCATCACCTCCGGCAGCCGGTCGATCACCGGCTGGCCGTCGACCTCCTGGAAGCGGTAGCCGAGCGTCGTGCCCATGATCTGCTCCGGCGGGATGCCGTAGGCTTCCGGCGCGAACGCCCGGATGAAGTCGACCTCGCCGCCGGACACGATGAAGGTTTCGAAGCCGTGGGCGCGCAGGTAGTCCAGCAGCTCCAGCTGCGGCTGATAGACGAGGGCAGGGAACGGCTTTTGGAGCGTGGGATGGCGCGCGGTGGCGAACCACTCCTTCGTGTCCGCCTCGAAGGCCTGCTCGGTCATGCCGGTATGGGTGACGGCGATGATCTTGACGAGGTCGGCCTGGCTGAGCCGTGCCAGCCGTTCCGGGTCGTTGGCGATCACCGAGGCATAAGGCTCCTCCGTCCGCCATTCCGGATGGTCGGCCTCCATGGCGCGCACCCGGTCGAGCGCGAACAGGACCTCGAAATAGATCGGCTGCTCCGCCCACAGCGTGCCGTCATTGTCGAAGGTCGCGATGCGTTCGCCGGGCGGCAGGTAGCGGGGGTCGCCCTCGGTGATCACGCGCTCGACGAAGTCGACCAGCGCATACTTGACCGGGGTCGGGTTCCACGAGGGCAGCGGGTCGACCTCGGTCGTGGCCGTTCCGCCCGAGGCGCAGGCCGCGAGCGACCACAGGGCCAGCCCCGCCAGCATGCCTCGGCATTTCCGCACCGTCGTCCACCGCATTGTTGCCTCTCCCGTTCAGGCCACCGCCACCTGTTTTGCCAGTTCCGCGATCACGGCATCCTTGGTGATGCCCTCGGCCACGGCATCGTAGCTGAGCGTCAGCCGGTGGCGCAGGCAGTCGCCCAGCACCGAGCGGACATCGTCCGGCGAGACGAAGTCCCGCCCATGCAGCCAGGCATGCGCCCGGGCCGCCTTGTCCAGGGCGATCGTGCCGCGCGGGCTGGCGCCGATCTGGATCCAGCCCTTCAGCCGGTCGCCGAACCTCTCCGGCCGGCGCGTCGCGGCGATCAGGTCGACGATGTAGCGCTCGACCGGCTCCGTGATCGGCAGGGCGCGGATCGCCGCGCGGGCCTCGAAGATCATCGCCTGCGGGATCATGTCGGCCGAGGGCCCATGAGGGCCGGAGGCGGCATTCTCCTCGCCGCGCACCAGGCGCATCACCTCCAGCTCCGCCGCATCGCTCGGATAGCTGATGGTGACGTGCATCAGGAACCGGTCCATCTGCGCCTCGGGCAGCGGGTAGGTCCCCTCCTGCTCGATCGGGTTCTGGGTCGCCAGCACCATGAACAGGTCCGGCAGCCGGTGGGTGGTTCCGGCCACGGTGACCTGCCGCTCCTCCATCGCCTCCAGGAGCGCCGCCTGCACCTTGGCCCCGGCCCGGTTGATCTCGTCGGCCAGGACGAGGTTGCCGAACACAGGTCCCGGCTGGAACTTGAACGTGCCGGCGCCGCCCTGCTCGTAGTAGATCTCTGTGCCGGTCACGTCGGACGGCAGGAGGTCCGGCGTGAACTGGATGCGCTGGAAGTTGCCTTCCAGGTTCTTGGCGAGCGTCTTGATCGCCCGGGTCTTGGCCAGACCCGGCAGGCCTTCCAGGAGCATGTTGCCGTTGCAGAGCAGGCAGAGGAGCAGGCGCTCGGTCACCTGCTCCTGGCCAATGATCGATTCCTGGATCCGGGCGCGCAGCGTGAGGACCGCGTCGCGCGCCCGGGAGGCCGAGGCTTCGCTCAGTTGCGTGCCCCTGGCATGAACTCCTCGAGCTGCTGCAGGCGCCCGAACGCCTGACGCGCCTGCAACGTGTTGTAGTTGATGTTGCCGGCATTCAGGCTCGTGCCGAGCTGGTAGGGATAGTCCTCAAAGTCTGCGAAGAACTCCTTGAGACGTTCCTGGATCGGCACGAACAGCCAGAGGAGATCGCCGTACCACCGGATGTACATGCCGGATTCGTCCGGTGCCCGTTCGTAGGGATCGGCCCGCAGGTTGATGATGAGGGGCCAACCGGGCGTTTCGCGCGTGCCGGTGGCGATGTTGCCGCGGATCACCGCGAAATGGATCTTCCAGTCGCCCCACCGGGCCGCGTTCAGCTCGCCCGCCTGCGAGAAGTACAGGTAGAAGTCGCGGGGCCCTTCCTCGACCTCGCCCTTCAGGAGGGGCACCAGGTTGTAGCCGTCGAGGTGCACCTTGAAGGTCTTGTTGTTGGTGGTGTAGCCCTGCGCCATCTTCTGGACCAGATCGGGTTCGCCGGCCGCGGCCGCGAAGGTGGGCATCCAGTCGTTGTGGGCCACCGGCTCGTTGATGACGGTGCCGGGCTCGATGACGCCGGGCCAGCGCACCAGCATCGGCACGCGGTGCCCGCCTTCCCAGGTCGTGCCCTTCTCGCCCTTGAACGGCGTGGTGCCGCCATCCGGCCAGGAGACTTCTTCGGCGCCGTTGTCGGTCGAGTACATAACGATCGTATTGTCGGCGATGCCGAGGTCGTCGAGCTTCTTCAGCAACTGCCCGACATGGCCGTCATGCTCGACCATGCCGTCCGGATAGAGCCCGACCCCGGTGGTGCCGACGGATTCCGGCTTCAGATGGGTCCAGACATGCATCCGGGTGGTGTTGAACCAGACGAAGAACGGCTTCGACGCGGCAGCGTTGCGATCGATGAAGTCGGTCGCGTGCTGCAGGATCTCCTCGTCGATCGTCTCCATGCGCTTGCGGGTCAGCGGGCCGGTATCCTCGATCTGGCCGTCGGCCCGCGAATGGATGACGCCCCGCGGACCGTACTTCTCGCGGAACGCCGGGTCCTTCGGGTAGTAGTAGCCTTCCGGCTCTTCTTCCGCGTTCAGGTGGTAGAGATTGCCGAAGAACTCGTCGAAGCCGTGGTTGGTCGGCAGGTGCTCGTCCTGGTCGCCCAGATGGTTCTTGCCGAACTGCCCGGTGGCGTAGCCCTTGCCCTTCATCACGTCGGCGATCGTCGGCGCCCATTCCGGGATGCCATGGGGCGAGCCGGGCATGCCGATGGTGAGGAGGCCGGTGCGGAAGGGATGCTGGCCCAGGATGAACGCCGCCCGGCCGGCGGTGCAGCTCTGCTCGCCATAGGCGTCGGTGAACAGCGCGCCCTCGTTCGCGATCCGGTCGATGTTGGGTGTCCGGTAGCCCATCAGGCCCCTGGTATAGGCGCTGATGTTGCTCTGGCCGATGTCGTCGCCCCAGATCACCAGGATGTTGGGCATCTCGGTGGCCCCGGCCGAAGCCGGCGCCGGCGTCGCGGGAGTGGTCTCCTGCGCCTGGGCAGAGCCGGTCAGTGCCGCCCCCACCGTGGAGGCCAGGGCCAGGCTGCTGCCGGACAGCAGCATCGAGCGGCGGTCGACCCGGACCTGATCGGACGGTGGGCTTCCCTGATCGTGTGGCTTCGCGGTCATCCGGCGTTCTCTCCTCTTCTTATGCAGCGGAACCCGAGATGGGACATCGCGCTGTCGATCATCTGCGGCTGGCGGGCTGCCGGCCGGTAGCGCAAGCAATAGTTGGGCGCGCACAGGAACGAGCCGCCCTTGACGACCTTGCGCGGGATGCGGACCTGTGGCTGGCGCGGGTCGTAGCTTTCGGCCTCGCTGCCGGAACCGCAGCATCCCGCCGCTGTCCGCACCGGCGCGTACCAGTCCGAGGTCCACTCCCAGACATTGCCGGCCATGTCGGACAGGCCATAGCCGTTCGGCGGAAACACGCCGACCGGCGCCAGCCGCTCATAGCCGTCGCCGCGGGTGTTCTGGTGGGGGAACTCGCCCTGCCAGGTGTTCGCCATGTGACGGCCACCCGGACGGAACTCGTCGCCCCAGCAGAACTCGGCGCCATCCAGCCCGCCCCGGGCGGCGAACTCCCACTCCGCCTCGCTCGGCAGGTCCTTGTCGGCCCAGCGCGCAAAGCTGAGCGCGTCCTCGTAAGCGACCTGGACGACGGGGTAGTCCTCGCGGCCCTTGATGGTGCTGCCCGGACCTTCCGGGCTGCGCCACGACGTGCCTGGCACGTAGCGCCACCAGTTGTGCATGTCGCGCAGGTCGACACGCTTCCTGGGCTTGGTAAACACCAGCGCGCCCGGCTTCAGCATGTCCAGCGAGGCCCCCGGATACTGCGCCGGATCGAGCGGCCGCTCTGCCACCGTCACATAGCCGGTGGCCGCCACGAAAGCGGCGTACTGCCGGTTGGTGACCGCGGTCCGGTCGATCCAGAAGCTTTCGACCTGCACGGTGCACACCGGCGCCTCTTCCGGGTAGTGCCGATCCGAACCCATCCGGAAGGAAGCGCCGGGAAGGTAGACCATGCCGTTGCCGGCATCCGCGCTGGCCGGCCGGACGACTGCCGCCGTCGCACGGCCCTCCGCCGCCCCTGGCCTGCCCGCGCGCGGCGGTGCAACGGCCGGTTCTGTTCGGTGAGGCAATCGCAGGTCGCTCATTCTGCCGGCCCTGGCCCTATCCGGTCGGAAAGAGGAAGGTGAGATTGATACGCCCACCGAACCCTTCCGGACCATCGTCCGGAGAAGCGGCCCAGTAGCGCAGCCCCGCGCCGACCTGGATCTTCTGCCCGGACACGTCGATGAGCTGGTTGACGCCGAAATTGATCGGGACGGAAGCCTGGTCTGCCTCCCAGTCGTAGGTCGTCTCGGTGTTGAGGAAGAACGTGGTGGCGTCGGCGGTCGTATAGTTCAGGAAAGGTTGCAGAAATGTGGTGTTGACGTCGCTGCGGCTGCCCTCGCCGGCGAACGACCAGATATGGTTGGCCAGGGCGCCATAGGTCCAGGGGCCGGATTGGGTGAGCGCCACCCCGGTCGGTCCTGCTCCCCACTTCTGGGTGCCCAACGCGTCGTCGGTCCCCGTCGGCACCAGGAAGACCGGCCCGACACCCCAGATGATCCCGTTGCTCGGCTCCTTGGGCGAAAAGAACACGCTCTGCACCGTGTCGCCGAGCCCGAACTGCTCGGTGTCGCCGACCACGTCATTCTGCCAGACCACCGGCAGGATGGTGCGGGAGATCAGGTTCCAGTTTTCGCTCAGCGAGACCGGGATCACCGGCTGGATGTTGAGGTAGGTCCTATCGCCGTCGTCCTGGCCATAGCCGCGGTCGTAGTTGAACTGGAAGGGCACGCTGATCAGACTGGCAACCGGGTTCGCAAGCTGCTTGGCCAGATCCTCGTCGGACTGGGCCCAGGCGGCGGCGGGGGTCGCCAGTGCAGCAAGCACGCCCACAGCGAGATGACGCATCACGTTGCCTTCTCTGCACTTTTGCCCAGATCTCGGCCCACTCACGCCTTCCTGCGCCTGGTCAGAATGCTCAGCACCTCAGTCTCCAACTCCTCCAGCAAAGTGCGGTAGTGGCCGACCATTCCTGGTGTCGCTCGATCATCGGCCTGCCAATGCTGCAGCGCATTCTGCACGTCCTCGTAGTCGTCACACACCATCCGGAAGTCCGGATCGCAGGCATAGAGCCGCCGGATCGAGAACTCCTGTGTCGGAAACCGGCTCACGAGCAGATCGACGCCCTGCACCTGACCTGTCCTGCATGTTCTCTGAACCAGACCCCGATAGCTTTCGTACTGCCTGAAGCGGTAGGTGCGAACATGTTCGCACCTTGAGGATTCCCGACCGATCATCGCACCGGGCCGGCCGACGAATGTTTCCTGCCCCCGGGGGTTCTCAGCTAGCAGATCAATGGGTAGGTGACGGCGACTCATGTGGCGCCACAGGATGGAAGGACGGTTGCCCTTGTCTGTTGCTGCCTCAGCCCATGATGACACCCCTGCGGTTGAGCAGCCGTCGCATGATGCCGTGCGCGCCCAGATGCGCCGCATCCTCGCGGACCCGGGCTTCCAGGCCAGCGCGGCCCGCCGCCGCCTGCTGGAGTTCATCGTCGAGGAGACGCTGGCCGGCCGCGGCGACCAGCTGAAGGGCTTCACGATCGCCGTGGCGGTGTTCGCGCGCGACCAGAATTTCGATCCCCAATCCGATCCGGTTGTCCGGGTGGAAGCGCGCCGTCTCCGCCGCGACCTGCACAGCTACTATGACACGGCGGGCAAGCAGGACCCGGTCATCCTATCGATCCCGAAGGGCGGCTACGTCCCGAGCTTCGAAGATCGGGAGGTCGAGAAGGCCGCTGAGGTCGCCCTTCCGCCCAAGGCCCCCGAGCGGCCATGGCCGCAGCGGCGCTGGCTCATGCTCGCCCCCCTTGTGGTTGTGGTTCTTCTGGCCCTGGCCTGGAGCGCAGCGGGACCAGGAAGGGTGTCGTCGCTGCCTGAAGCGGACGCCACCGCCGCCATCGACCTGCCCCGAGGTCCGCGGATCGCCGTGGCGCCGTTCCTGGGCCTGGGGGACGATCCCGAGCAGGCTTATCTCGCCCAGGGAATCACCGAGGAGATCGTGACCGACCTTGCGCGGTTCCGCGCCCTGTTCGTGCTGCCGTTGCAGCGTTCGGCGGATGCCCCGGCCCTGCCGCTTTCCGCGGCGGACGTGAGCCCGGACCTGGAGGTCGACTATCTGCTGACCGGCAGCGTTCAACGCCAGAACGAGGAGATCAGGCTGATGGCCCGCCTGATCGACACCCGAAGCGGCGGGATCGTCTGGGCGGAACCCTACCGGAGCAAGCTCACGCCCTCGAACATCTTCGACATCCAGGAAGACATCTCGGACAAGATCGTGGCGACCCTTGCCGGCAGCTACGGCATCATCGCGGAGGAAGGTCAGACGGAAGCGCAGCGGCGTCCCCCGGGCTCCCTGGCCGCTTATGAATGTCTTCTGCGCTACTACCACTACCAGAAGTCGTTCGATCGGCAGGAGCATGCAGAGGTCCGCGGCTGCCTGGAGCGGGCGGTGGAACTGGAGCCGGACTATGCCGACGCCTGGGCCGTGCTCGCCAACATCTATGCCCAGGAATATCGCCAGGAGATCAACCCGCGGCCGGAACTCTACGACGCCAGGGAACGGTCGCTCGCCGCGGCGCGGCGCGGCGTCGAGATCGAGCCGAGAAGCCCGGTCGCCCAGCTGATGCTTTCCAACGCGCTCTTCGATCGCGACGACATCGCCGGCTTCAGGATGGCCGGCGAGCGGGCCCTGACCCTCAACCCCAATGATCCGGATGTCCTCGCCCATTTCGGGACGCGGCTCGTCTACATGGGCGAGTGGGAGGATGGCCGCGGCCTGGTCGGCAAGGCGATCATGCTCAATCCCGACGCTCCGGGATGGTACCGGGATCCGCTGATCTATTATTCCTACCAGAAGGGCGATTACGATCAGGCGCTGCGCGAGGTCCGCCGATCCGAGGTGCCGAGGATGTGGCTGTCGCTGTTCAGGGCGATGATCCTGGGACAACTCGACCGGAACGAGGAAGCGCAGCCCTATATCGAGGTGGCGCTTGCCTTGAATCCCACTATCCGCGAGCGCTTCTGGACCCTGGCGCGCGTCTGGAAGATTCCGGATCCGCACATCGAGCACATGGCCGACGGCCTGCGAAAGGCCGGGCTCGCGATCCTGTCACCGCCGCCGGGCTGATGCGCACCGGGCTGGCCGTTCCGTTCGAGGGAAGGGGCGTCCGCCGCCGGATCGGCGCGGTTCCTTGTCCGGCCGGGACGCCGTAGCGGTGGCCAGGGCGCGTCGCGCACCTGCCGGCTGCCAGCCCCCCTATTACCCGTCGGCATCCTGAAGAAAGGGCTGTGCCGCCTTCAGGGCGGGCGCACAGGCGGGGACCTGGTCGCCCAGCACGGCTTCATAGCTGGTGGTGCCGATCCAGAGGCGGACGATGGTGGCAGCACCCCACCAGGGATCGTTGCCGATCCGCTCGATCAGCACCGGCTGCGCAGCCGAGGCGCAGCTCGCGACCTCCTGCACGACGGCTGCCGGCGCACCCAAGCGGCTCAGCTGCTGGTCGAAGTCGGCCTGGAAGGGCTCGATGACGAACAGGCGGACGAGCGCCGCGACGAAGTCCCAGATCATGGCTGCTTCCTGCTGGCAGGCGGATGCGGAGGATCCGACATCGCACAAGTGCCAGGAAACTTGCGCCAGAGGGGCCCGGATCGGGTTCGCCCACAGAGTTGGGCGGGCGCCTGCGCGACTTCAAGAAGTCCCGGTGGCGGGATTATCGCCCATGCCGCCATGTCGACCGGTATCGGGGGGGAGCAGGACGCCATGGCCTGACTGGCCTCGGTCCTGGAGAAGGCTGGCATCCCCAACGGGATTCGAACCCGTGTCGCCACCTTGAAAGGGTGGAGTCCTAGGCCTCTAGACGATGGGGACCGGCCTTGCGGGGCTAGGTAGGCGAGCGGGCGGCGAAGTGCAAGACCGGATCACGCATCCGGGGGCGGGGCGCGCAGGGCGGCTTCGGTGCGGGTCGCCACCCCCAGGCGCTGCATGATCGCGCTCAGGTGCTCTTTCACCGTGGCCTCGGCGATGCCCAGGGCATGGGCGATCGCCTTGTTGGACAGGCCCTGGCGGACCAGGGCCAGGACCTGGCGCTGCCGCGCGGTCAATGCGCTCCTGTCCATCCGCCGTCGCCTCCGGTCGCAAGGATGCGAGCTTCGGCCGGCCGGGCGACGGGCGCAAGGGCCGCCGACTTGCCGGAGCCGGGCGGTTCCTCCATGTGGAGAGCCTGGGCATGGAGGAACACGGGATGAGACGGTGCTGGCAGATCCTGGCTTGCGTAGTGGTGCTGGCGCTGGCCGGCTGCGCCTCGGAGCCGATCATCCGCAGCGACTATGACCGTGGTGCGGACTTCGCCGTCTATCGCAGCTTCGGCTTTGCCGAGCGGCTGGGCACCGATCCCGCCGGCTACGCCACCCTGACCACCCAGCGCCTCAAGCGTGCGATCACCCAGGAGATGGAAAGCCGCGGCTATGTCCTGGCCGGGCAGGAGCCGGACCTGCTGGTCGAGTTCCGCAGCCGGCTGGAGGACAAGGTGCGGGTGATCAGCGCGCCGCCGCTCTGGGGGCCGTACCCCGACGCCTATGGCAGCTATGCGTATGGCCCGTACTGGGGCGGGATGTACCGGCCCTGGGCCGGCTATGGCGGCTTCACCGATGTCCAGGCCTACACCGAGGGCACCCTGGTCATCGACCTGATCGACCGGGCACGGCGGGAGGTGGTCTGGGAAGGGGTCGCCATCGACCGGACCCAGCCCGACGCCGACCCGCTGCCCGAGGCGGCGATCGACGCCACCGTCCAGAAGATCTTCGCCGACTTCTCGTTCCGGGCCGGCGGGGCGTGAAAGCCGGCCGGCGCCGTGATCGGGCAGCCGGTCATCCGTGGGCGTGGCGCTCCAGCCAGGCAACGGCCCCGCTCAGGTCGATGCCGTGCGCTGCGCCAAACCCGCGGACCGCCTCGGGCGCCATCCGCCCGTCCATGACCTCGCCCAGCACCCACAGGGTCAGGGAGCGGGTGCCCGTGCGGCAATGGGCCAGGACGGGACCGTCGGCGTGGTCCACCGCTTCCTGGAAGCGGCGCACGTCCTCCTTGGAGATGGTGGCGCCGGTCACCGGCAGGTCGAGATAGTCCAGCCCCGCCCGGGCGGCGGCGTCGGCCTCGGCGGCGGCGCCGGGCTGGCCGGCCTCCTCGCCGTCCGGGCGGTTGTTGATGAGGGTGCCATAGCCGGCCTTCGCGATGGCCGCGACGTCATCCAGGGCCGGCTGGCCCGCCACCGAGAGCTTGTCCGTGACCTTGACCGGCTGCATCCGCGCGCTCCTCGTTCCCTGGCCCCGAACGGTGGCCATGCGGAAGAGGTGCGCAGCGGCGGCGTCGCCCGCAAGGTTGCCACCATTCAGTGGGCGATGCCGGACGCGGCCGCCTCGTCGATCAGCCTGCCGGTCACGAACCGCTCCAGGTCGAACGGGCGGCTGACGGGGTGATGGGCGCCATGGGCGATCAGGTGCGCGGTCAGCCAGCCGCCCGCCGGGATCGCCTTGAACCCGCCGGTGCCCCAGCCGCAGTTGAGCACCATCCCGTCCACCGGGGCCGGGCCGATGATCGGCGAGCTGTCGTGGACGATGTCGCAGACCCCGCCCCATTTGCGCATCATCTTCAGGTTCGACGCGGCCGGCAGGATGTCGACCAGGCCCGCCACCACCGTCTCCAGGACCGGCCAGTTGCCGCGCTGCGCATAGGAGGGATAAAGGTCCAGCCCGCCGCCCACCACCAGCTCGCCCTTGTCGGACTGGCTGACATAGGTGCCGGTGGGCGGATCCATGATCACCCGGTCGAGGAACGGCTTCACCGGCTCGCTGACCAGGGCCTGCAGGCACATCGACGTGATCGGCAGGCGAAAGCCGGCCATCTCCGCCAGATGGCCGGAATGGCCGGCCACGCACAAGGCGACCTGGCCGCACTCGATCCGGCCCTTGGCGGTGCGCACCGCCTCCACCCGGCCGCCCTGGATGTCGAAGCCCTCCACCTGGCAGTTCTGCACGATGTCGACGCCCAGCGCGGTGGCGGCGCGGGCATAGCCCCAGGCGACCGCGTCGTGGCGGGCGACCCCGGCGCGGCGCTGGACGTAGCCGCCATACAAGGGGTAGCGGCCGCGCGTGTTCAAGCCCGGGATCTCCTGGCGCAGCTGCGCCTCGTCCAGGAGTTCGGCGTCGACCCCGTTCAGCAGCATGGCGTTCACGAAGCGGGCGCACAGCTCCATGTCGGAATCGGAATGGGCCAGGCGGACCACGCCGCGCTGGCTGACCATGATGTTGAAGTTCAGCTCGACCGAGAGCCGCTCGTAGAGGCGCAGCGCCAGGTCGTAGAGGGCGACGCTCTCGGGATAGAAATAGTTGGAGCGGATCGTGATGGTGTTGCGCCCGGTGTTGCCGCCGCCGAGCCAGCCCTTCTCCACCACGCAGACCCGGCGGATGCCGTGGTTCTTCGCCAGGTGGTAGGCGGTTGACAGGCCGTGGCCGCCGCCGCCGATCACCACCACGTCGTAGCGCGGCAAGGGCTCGGCGCGGTCGGTCCAGTGCGGCCCCCAGCCCCGGTGGCCGCCGGCCGCCTCGTCCATGATCCGTGCCGCCGAGAACCGCTTCATCGTCGCCCGTCATCCGCTGTCCGAGAAGCGCGATAGCACTCCGCCGCAGGCGGCTCCAGAGAAGCCGGGCCGCCTCAGTTTCGAATTGTTCCAAATAAAACAATGGTCGGGTTCGGCTTTACCCGGATGCCCCGAGGTTCCAATGGTCCTGGCATATCAGGCATGGCGTCCCGATATGTGGCATGTCCCTTTCACCCGTGCTGGTCCACCCGAGCCGATCATGATCGTCTGCGTCTGCAACTGCCTGAGTGAAGCCGACTGCGAGCGGGCGGCCGCCGCCCGGTCCGTGGATGCCGGCGAGGACCTGCATGCCGTGATGGGCGCCACCGTGTGCTGCGGGCGCTGCCTGCCGACCATGGAGGCGATCATCGACGAGGTGCGTGCGCGCCATGAGCGCGAGGCCGCGAAGCAGGCGGCGACCTGTCTGGACGAGGTGGCGGGGTGATCTCAGCCGCCAGCTGCCGGGCGCCGCAGCCGGCGTCCGGGGCCGGCCTCCGGGTCGAGCATATCCATCATCGCTATGATCTGGGCGACGGGCGCGGCTTCTCCCTGGAGGACGTGTCGCTGCAGGTGCCGCCCGGGGCGGTGCACTGCCTGCTGGGCCCGTCCGGCTCGGGCAAGTCCACGGTGCTGCGCCTGATCGCCGGCCTGGAGCGGGCGCGCGCCGGCATCGTCGCCCTGGATGACCAGGAGCTGAGCGGGCCGGACCGGTTCGTGCCGCCCGAGCGCCGGTCGATGGGGCTGATGTTCCAGGACGTGGCGCTGTTCCCGCACATGACCGTCGCCCGCAATGTCGGCTTCGGCCTGCGCACCCCGGATGCCAGGGTCCGCGAGCGCCGGGTCGGCGAGCTCCTGGCCCTGGTCGGCCTGGCCGGCCATGCGGCGAAATTTCCCCACGAGCTGTCCGGCGGCGAGCAGCAGCGCGCGGCCCTGGCCCGGGCGCTGGCCGCCTCGCCCCGTGCCGTGCTGCTGGACGAAGCCTTCTCCGCGCTGGATCCGAGCCTTCGGGCGGAAGTCCGCGCCAGCGTGCTGACGATCCTGCGCCATGCCGGCATCCCGGTGCTGATGGTCACCCACGATCCCGACGAGGCGATCGCCGAGGCCGACCGGATCCACGTGATCGAGGATGGCCGGATCACCCAGTCGGGCACGGTCGGCCAGCTCTACCGGATGCCGGAGACCCGCTTCGTCGCCGGCTTCTTCGGCCCGGTGCTGCGCTTTTGCGGCAGCCCGGAGCAGGGCTGCCTGGCTACCCCGATCGGGCCGATCCCGATCGAGGGCGATACCCAGAGCGACGTCGAGGTGATCCTGCGCACCCGCGACCTCACCCCGGTGGCCCTGGGCAAGAGCCCCTGGCGGGCGACGGTGCTGGCCTGCCGCGACCTGGGCGACCGCTGCCGGGTCGAGCTGGCCGCCAAGGGCAACCGGCTGGGCGACATCCATGTGCCGGGCGAGGTGGCGCACCGGGTGGGCGGCGAGATCGGCCTGGCGTTCGCGCCCGAATCGCTGTTCGTCTTTCCCGATCCCGCTGTCTTGAACGGCTCAAGGAAAGGGGGCATCGTCCCTGCGCCAAACCTGCAGGAATGATGCTCATGCCGATGTCGACCGCAGCCCCCGTGAAGGGGCATCCCGAGGTGCTGGCCGCCCTCAATCTTTCCCTGAAGGGCGAGCTCACCGCGATCAACCAGTATTTCCTGCATGCGCGGATCCTGGAGAACTGGGGCTTCTTCAAGCGCGGCGAGGCGGAATACAAGGAATCGATCGAGGAGATGCAGCACGCGGACAAGCTGATCAAGCGCATCCTGCTGCTGGAAGGCCTCCCCAACCTGCAGGACCTGGGCAAGCTCTATATCGGCCAGGACCTCAAAGAGATCATCGAGTGCGACTACCGCCTCGAACTCGAGGGGATCGAGCAGTACCGCAAGGGCATCGCCATCGCCGAGCGGCATGGCGACTACGTGACCCGCGACCTGTTCATCCACATCCTCGAGGAAGAGGAGGAGCACCAGGACCACAACAAGGCGGAACTGGAGCTGATCGAGCGGATCGGCATCCAGAACTTCGGCCAGAGCCAGATCTGAGCCGGCGCGGCGGCACCCCGGCCGGCCGATGCCGGTGGGGAGCCCGCAGCCGGGACGACAGGCCCGGCAGTCTTGCCTGGATTCCGTTGCGGACCTCAGAAGGTCAGGGTGACCCCGACCGTGTCGGTGTAGCTGCCGGCCGGCACCGACTGGTTGGCCGGGATCCGGCCATAGACCGTCACCGTGCCGCTGCCGCTGGACGGTGCGGTGAAGCTCACCGCGTTGCTGCCGGTGCCGATCAGGCTGTTGTAGTTGGCGTTGCGGTAGAGCTGGTAGCCCAGGACCGACCCGCCGCTGCTGCGCATCCCCCGGTAGCTGCCCTGGACGTTGTTGCCGTCGTTCAGCTCGAACTTCAGGCTTTCGTTGGGGCAGCCGGAGTAGGACAGGGTGGTGGTGGTGTCGACGTTCTCGGTCTGCCCGCTGACATAGTTCGCAAAGGTCAGGGCGGCGGCGGCCACCTTGCAGTTGCTGACCACGGTGACGCCCACGGCCAGGGTCGTGGTGCTGGTCCCGGCCCCGGACCCCTGCAGCGGCACGACCGCCAGGGCCAGGGCTGCGCAGAGGCCGAGAGCGGCCGATCGAAGATTGGACTTCATGCTCGCGACAACCTTTCCTCGCGCGCTTGCGCGATCGTGATGGCATGACGTCCATCCTAGCCGGTTCCGGTTAACAACCCGTTGACCCGGACGGTGAACAGGCGTTTGCGGTAGCGCATCGGGGCCGGGGCGCCGCAACAAACGAACTTGGGAGCTGGAATGAACTACGATCTGGTGCTGACGGGCGGACAGGTGGTCGATCCGGGCCAGGGCATCGACCGGGTGACCGATGTCGCGTTCGCCGGCGGCAAGGTCGCGGCGGTAGGCGATGGGCTGAATGGTCAGGCCGCCCAGGTGCGTGACGTTTCCGGCGCCATCGTGATGCCCGGCATGATCGACTTCCACACCCATGTCTATTGGGGCGGCACGTCCCTGGGCATCCGCCCGGACGAGCTGGCCAGGCGCGCCGGGACCACCACCTGGCTGGACGTGGGCAGTGCCGGGCCCGGCAATTTCGAGGGCTTCCGCGAGCACGTGATCGGCCGGACCGAGACCAAAATCCTGGCCTATCTCCACATCAGCTTCGCCGGGATCTACGGGTTCTCGGACAAGGTCTCGGTGGGCGAGAGCTGCGACATGCGCCTCTTGGAACCGAACAGCTGCGCCGATGTCGCCCGGGCCAACCCTGACCTGGTGCGCGGCATCAAGGTCCGGATCGGCAGCCATGCCAGCGGCTTTAACGGCATCACCCCGCTCAAGTTCGCCATCGAGGCGGCCGAGCAGGCGAACCTGCCGGTGATGTGCCACATCGACACCCCGCCGCCGCGCTACGAGGACGTGCTGGCGGTGCTGCGGCCGGGCGACACCCTGACCCACTGCTTCCGGCCGCGCCCGAACGCGCCGACCTACACCGACGGCCGGGTCCGCGAGGCCTGCTTCGAGGCGCGCGAGCGCGGCGTGTTCTTCGACATCGGCCACGGCATGGGCAGCTTCTCGTTCGAGGTCGCCGAGGCGATGCTGGCGGGCGGCTTCCCGCCCGACGTGATCAGCTCCGACGTGCACGCCCTGTGCATCGACGGCCCAGCCTACGACAATCTGGAGACCATGTCGAAGTTCCTGCACCTGGGCATGTCGGTGAACGACATCGTCCGCTCGGTCACCAAGACCCCCGCCGACATCCTCAAGCGCCCGGACCTGGCCGACCTGTCGGTGGGCTCGACCGGCGACGTGACGGTGCTGCGGGTCGAGCAGGGCGATTTCACCTTCGTCGACGTGCAGGGCGCCACCCGCAGCGGCGGCCGCCGGTTCAGCCTGGATTCGGTGGTGCTGGACGGGCGGCTCTGGCACGACGCCCGGGCTGCCTGATGGCCGCCTGGCACAGGCACGGCGGCCGGATGCTGGCGGCCGCGGCCGCCGGCTGGATCTGCCTGGGCGCAGCGCAGGCCGCCACGCCGCCCGCACCCCCGCCCAAGCCGGCGACGCCGGCACCCATGCCTACGCCGGCGGCACCGACGGACGGCGCCCGTGCGGCGGAGGCACAGGATCCCGGCACGGTGCTGGCCGAGGTGGGCGGGCTGCAGCTCACCCGGGCCGATGCCGACGCCTATGTGGACGCGCTGATCTTCTGCCTGGCCCATGCCGGGCAGGACCCGGCCCGGCTGGCGGCGGACCGTGCGGTGGTGCGCGACTACCTGGCCGAGAGCTTCGCGGGCCTGCCCGAGCCGGCGCAGATCGACCTCGCCGATATGACCGGGATCTGGGAGCGGGCGCAGGCCGAGTGGGACGCGCTGCGGCCGATGGAGCGCAATGCCTTCTCCTATGGCGTGCTCTCGCTGGCGTTCGGCGAGGACGAGGCGGGCAAGATCCTGCGCTGGAACCCGCGGGGCGGCATGGTCCGGGGCGGTCCGGACCCGCGCCAGGTGCCGGGCCAGGCACCCGAGGCCGAGGTCGACTGCGTGCTGTACGGCAACTGCGATCCGGGCGGCGCGCGCCTGCCGGAGTGACGGCTTCCCCGGTGCGACGTGTCAGCGCCGGCCGGCAGGCAGGCCGGCGTGGCGTTCAGCGCTGGCGATAGGCCTGGATCACCAGGCTCCCGCCGCTGCCGACCTGCAGGCGCTCCGGCGGCAGGGCGGCGTAGCTGTCGGCCAGCGGCGCCAGCTCCGTGGCCAGGGCCTGGGCATCCTCGGCCGGGCTGACCACGAAGAACGTCTTGAGCTGCTCGGGCCGCGCGTCCCGGACCGCCTGCAGGGGGATCTCGCCCAGCGTTCCCAAGGGCCGCACCAGCCCGGCATGCCTGAGCTGGAACGCGAACTGCCGCAGCGTCATGGGCGGGCAGCCATCCCGCCAGCGGACCGCGTGGTCCGGCTGGTACCAGAAGGCGCCGGTCATCTGGGTGGCGCCCAGCGACGAGATGTAGGCGGAGCCCTGCACGATGGCCGGGAAGATCGCCCGGGCCGGGTAGCAGCGCTGCCAAGCGGCATAGGGGCCGGCCGGATAGGCCAGCACCGCCAGCGGCAGGAAGCCCGCCAGCGCCACGAACGCGCCGGCGGGCCGGCGGCGCAGCCAGGCGCCGGCCAGCACCACCAGAAGGCCCATCAGGCAGGGCAGCACGAACCGGTAGAGTGGCAGCCCGGTCAGCGCTTCGCGGAAGGCCGGCACCGCCAGGATCTGCCCCGGCACCAGGACCAGCAGCGCCAGCGCCGCCGCCAGGGCGGGCGGTACCTGCCGCAGGGCCGGGCCGAACGCCGCCGCCGCCATCGCGGCCAGCGCCAGGAAGGTGGCGGGCGTGCTCACGTAATGGACATAAGGCACCTGGAAGCTGTTCTGGCCCAGAAGGTCGCACAGGATCAGCGCCAGCTGCGCCAGCCAGAACTGCAGGATGAACAGCCGGGCGCAGCCGATCCGGGAAGGGCTTTCCCGCCGCGCCGCCAGGAGGAACAGGAGGCTGGCCACGCCGGTCAGCAGGGGCAAGCTCAGCCAGCCCGCGTTCGGCAGCCAGACCGAGAGCGGCTCGGCCCAGACATTGTTGCTGGCGGCCCGCATCAGGAAGCGGATCTGGGACATGAAGAACCAGAAGGTGCCGCCGGTGGCGAGGCGGGCGATCCCGAAGAGGACCGTCGCCAGCACCGCGCCCGCGCAGGCGGCCAGGAGGAGCCGGCCGAGCGGCTGGGGCCCGAACCGCCGCCAGCAGGTCCAGGCAAAGGCCAGCAGCATCGGCCCGAGCACGGCATAGATGAAGGTGGTGAGAAGCGCGCTGAACAGGCCGGCACCCGCCAGCAGGGCAAAACCGGTCTTCCGTTCTGCCGCGAAGGCGCGGACCGTGAAGACCAGGCCGGCCAGGAAGTACAGGTTGGCGGCACTGCCGTGATAGTTCCAGAAGCCGGCCACGCCGGACGCCTGGAATCCGGGAAAGCTTGCCGCCAGCATCGCGGTCAGCAGGGCGACGCGCCCGCCCACGAACGGCTCCGCCACCACGAACAGCAGGAAGGCCGAGAGAAGCAGGACGGCGCCGTGCAGGACGATCGTGCCCCAGTCCGGGCCGAACAGGGCATGGCTCAGATAGCCCGGCAGGATCCATGGCACCCGCGAGCCCTTGTAGTCGCGGTCCATGGCGGCCCGCATGGCGGCATCGTCGCTGTCCCAGGCCTGGAAGTACTTCACGTACTGCCAGTTGTCGGCACCGCCGAAATCGAACAGCCAGTCGCCGCCGGTCGCCAGGAAGAACAGGCAGGCCGGCGCCAGCAGGGCCAGGGCCAGCAGGACCCGCGACAAAGGCGGCTCGCCCTCGCGGTCGTCCAGGGGGGATCGGTGGATCGGCGGGACCGTCATCCAGTTACCGTTCTCTCGTCATGGCCATGGGGCGGGAAGGGATGCCCGGCACGCGCCGCCGCGTGGCACTGGCAAAGCTCCCGGCCGGGCCTTATGAAGCCGCGTGCCTGCCGTTCGGGGCGGGACCCGCGCGCTGCCGACACGGCAGAAGCGGGCGCCACACTGCAAGAGAGCATCCATGACCGTCGCCCACCTTCGTCGGAGCCGCACCTGAGACGGGCCGCCGTCGACGGGTGGGTGCTGGGAGGCCGGGTGCGCAGCAAGAACGGGATCATTCTCGCCAAGATCGCGGTGACGCTGTCGATCCTGGCGGTGGTGGCGTGGATGTTCGACTGGCGGGCGGTGGTCGACCAGATCCTGGGCTACCACCCGGCCTTCTTCGCGCTGGCGGTGGCGATCTTCCTTCTGCAGATCGCCTGCCAAGTCCTGCGCCTGCGCCTGATCGCGGCCGGCGACGGGGATGCGGTCGCCTGGGGAACGCTGACCCGGCTGACCTTCGCCTCCCATGCGGTCAACCAGGTGGTCCCCTCGGTGGCGGGCGGCGATGCGCTGCGCATCGTCCTGCTGCACCGGGGCGGCGTCCCGGCGATGCATGCGGTCCGCCAGGTCACCTTCGACCGGATGATGGGCCTGGTCGGCCTGGTGGCGGTGGTGCTGGCGGCCTGGCCGTTCGTGCCGGCCAGCCTGCACCGGACCCTGTCGCCCGAGCGGGTGGGAGGGCTGGTGGCCCTGGTGGTGGCGGGGATCGGGCTGGCCCTGCTGCTCAGCCGGCTGATCGCCCGGCGCCGGCACCACCCGGGCCCACTCGCCAACCTGGCGAGGCTCGGCGGCCAGCTCTGGCAGGGGGTGGAGAGCCAGTCGCGCCGCCCGGTCCTGCTGGCCGCGGTGTTCGGGGTGAGCATCGTCAACCAGCTTCTCTGGGTGCTGGGCTTCTGGGTGATCGCCTGGGGAATGCCGCTGGCGGTGACCTTTCCGGTCGCGGCGTTCCTGCTGCCGGTCACCACGCTGGTGATGATGCTGCCGTTCTCGATCGCGGGCTGGGGGGTGCGCGAGGCGGTGCTTGCGGTCGGCCTCGGGATGGTGGGAATACCTGGAGATGCGGCGGTCGCGTCCTCGGTCGTGTTCGGCCTGTCGACCACCCTGGTGGGTGTGCTGTCGCTGCCGCTCCTGGTGCATGTCTGGGGCCGGCCGGACATGGCGGAGAAAAGAAGCTCCAGATGAACGTCGACCTCGACGCAGCCGCAGGACCGGGAAAGGCCCAGCCGCAAGGCAGGGCGCACCCCGATGCCATGGTGACCCTGGTCATCCCGGTCTACCACGAGGAGCACAACATCCTGCCGCTGTTCGAGGAGATCCGGCAGGTGGTGGCGCTGCCCTACACGGCGCTGGTGATCTACGACGACGAGGACGACCCGACCCTGGTGCACCGGGAGGTGCTCACCTCCGATCCGGCGATCCGCTTCGTCAGGAACGTGCATGGCCGGGGTGTGGTCGGCGCGTTCAAGACCGGGTTCGAGCTGGCGACGACGCCCTACATCATCCCGATCATGTGCGACCTTTCCGACATGCCGGAGACGGTCAACCGGCTCTACGCCAAGATCCAGGAAGGCTACGACCTGGTGGTGGCGTCGCGCTACGCCCCGGGCGGCAAGAAGATCGGCGGACCCAGGATCAAGCTGCTGCTCTCCCGGATGGCCAACCTCAGCCTGCACCGGATCAGCAAGATCCCGACCCACGACATGACCAACGCCTTCATCATCTACCGCAAGGAGGTGCTGGACGACATCCGGATCGAGACGGTGGGCGGGTTCGAGATCACCATGGAGATCATCGCCAAGGCCTACATCCTGGGCTACCGGATCACCGAGGTGCCGACGGTCAACCGCGACCGCAGCACCGGCGCCTCGAAGTTCAGGCTGATGCAGTGGATCTCGCGGTACATGTACTGGTACCTGTACATCTTCCGCTACAAGGTCCTGAACCGGCTGATGAAGCCGTACCGCGAAAACGTGAAGAAATCCCACGACTGAGCCATGGCGATGCTGGACCTGACGACCTGCCTGGCCTGCCGGTCGGCCGACCTCGACTGCGTGATGGAGCCGACCTACCAGGGCGGCGTCGCCGAGGCGCACCGGTTCTTCCTGAGCCATCGCGAGCGCGCGGTGCACGGGCGGATCATGCGCTGCCGGTCCTGCGGCTTCCGGTTCACCTCGCCGCAGTTCGCCCCCGCCGAGTACGACCGGATCTATGGCGAGATTCCGCCGCCGCCGGCCGGCGCGCCGCCATCCGCCGATGAGCAGCGCTTCGTCCGGCTTGCACGCTTCGTCCGCGAGCGGCAGGCACCTGCGCGTTTCCTGGACTTCGGCTGCGGCGGCGGCCGGTTCCTGGACCAGCTTCCCGACTATCGCGGGGTGGGCTTCGAGGTACGCACCGGCCAGGACCTGCGCTGGGACGGGCGGATCTGCCATGGCGAGCTCGACCAGGCACGCCGCACGCTGGACGCCTTCAAAGACGGCTCGTTCGACTTCGCGGTCGCCTGGGACGTGCTGGAGCACCTGCCGAGGATCGAGGACGACATCCGGGCGATGCATGCCCTGATCCGGCCGGGCGGGCTGTTCTTCGTGACGGTGCCGGACGTCTCCGCGCCTGCCGCGAAGCTGCTGGGCCGGCGCTGGGGCTGCTACCTGCTGGAGCATCTCTGGTATTTCAGCCCGACGACGCTTGGCATGTTCATGGAGCGCATGGGCTTTCGGCGCCGCCACGATGCGCGGATCGGCTATCCGGCCAGCCTCGGCGCCCTGGTCGACCGGATCAACCAGACCTTTGGCCTGGCGCTGCGCCCGCCGCCGGCGGTGGAGGCGGCGGTGATGCCGCTGCCGATCGGGCTCTTGTTCGGGGTGTACGAGCGGGTCTGAGGCGCGGTCGGAAGGACCTGCCTTCCCACAGCCGGTCCCGCCCAGCGATGGCGGGACCGGGACGGTGGTGCCTGGGCCGGGCGGCTCAGGGCCTGGTGGGCGTATGCGTGTCCGTCAACGTCTTCAGGTAGGCGACCAGTGCTGCCTCCTCGGCGGCCGTCAACCTCAGGTTGCCGATCACGAAGGCCGCGGGATTGGCGAACTCGGAGGCGGGCCAGCAATTGTTCTTGAGCGCCTCCTTTTCGGTCGCATGGACGATGCCCAGGCTCTCGCAACGCTGCAGCACATCGCGGGTATTGTAGAAGTGCACGAGGCTTTCCAGGCTCTTGAACCAGCCGTTATGGGCAAAGGCCTTCACGAAGCCGCCATGCAGGCCCTTGGCGACATTGCGCACGGTCGGAGTCCGGAAGTTGCCGGCCGGGACGCTGGAGACATGCGCCTTGAGACCGACCTTGGTCCCTTTGCCGACCTCCGGGATCTCCCGGTTGAACGGCACGCCGATGTTGTGGAAGCGGTTGTCAGCGTAGAGTTGGTGCGGTGCCTCGCCGGTACGATCGGGGGGCTGCCCCTGCGGCACGCCGTTGTGGCAGACATTGCAGTTCGCGCGCTTGCCCGAGGGGTTCAGGGCCGAGGTGATGCCGTAGAACAGGTCGTGACCCTGGTTCTCCTGGTCGGTGAAGCCGACCAGGGGGAACTTGTGGTCGGGATCGGCCGCGAGCGCCTTGTCGCGCTTGGAACTGAACGAGTTGACGTCGCTGGACGACTGCCAGGCCGCCAGCGCCACGGCAAGCAGCTTGAAGCTGCCCCGGTAGGCCGGGTTGTTCTTCGGGTTCGGGCTGCAGTCGATGTTCCCGCCGAAGGCCTGCCTGTACAGGTTCTTGTACTTGGCGGTCTTGACCCGCTGGCAGACGTTCTTTTCCCGGATGTTCTGCTCGACGTCGTTCGGGAAGGGGTTCAGGGCCTGATCGGCGATCGGGCCCAGATACTTGCGGTAGGCAGCCTGCAAGCCTGACGGCAGGTCCGACAGCCGGATCGTCTCGCTGGCGGCGCCTCCGGTCGTGGTCGGGCACTTGGCGCCGGACTTGGCGCCGCAGCCTTCGGCCCGGCCGTCCCAGAAATTGCCGCCTTCCCAGCCGACCACGAACGGCCCGAAATTCCCGCGGCGGAACGGCGGGCTGAAGCTTGCATAAGCGTTCGCCGGCGGCTTGATGTTGCCCAGCGCATGCGGCTTGGCGCCCGGCGCCACCACCGTGGTGGCGTTGATGCGGGAGTCCGGGAGGATCCAGCCCCGGGCGGGATCATGACAGGAAGCGCAGGCCTGCTTGTTGGCCGGGATCGAGAGCTTCTCATCAAAGAAGATATTCTTGCCCAACGCCTCGATGGGTTCAAGCGCGCCAGCGCCTGCGGTCCAGAGCGTCAGCGGCATGGTTGTCATCGAAGCCAGGATCACCGATTTGACGTGCTGTTTCGTCAGCATCTATGTTTCCTCCGATCGTTACATCAGCACATCCACCAGGAGGCAGATGATTAGTGGTGTTGATCAAATCTTCTGGAAAATAATCTTCAGGAGATGTCCTGCTTGCTTCTTGTTGGGTTCTGTTACGTCTTGAAGACCATATCCGGATGTAGTGCTGACAGAGCTGTTGATATTAATTTCGTTCAAACTTTCACGGAAACCAATAATACTAAGGTAAGGTAAGTATATTCACTCAAATCGGGGTCATCGTATCATGGATGGTGTGTCAATCGGCAAGATTTTATTGGTTATTCTTCGCTTATCTTGTAGAAATCATCTTCTTGTTGTCTGTTTGGCTCGGGCTATGGGGGCGCGGCCGCGGAAGGCATGACGGCGCTCGGCCGCGGGCCTCAGACCCGAATCCGGGACGGCCGGGATCGGCGCTCCGGAGGCCCGGAGCGTGGTGGTCGGAAGGGAGGAGGTCGAAGCGTCGGTCCTGCGGTTGCCGCAGAGGGGGAAGCGGTCAGCCCCCGCAGGCGGCGTTCGCGGCGGGATAGGCGCTGGGCGGCATGCCGAAGCGCTGGCTGAACGCCACGGTGAAGGCGGAGACCGTCTCGAAGCCGACCATGCCGGCGACCGTTCCGATCGGGCTGCCCAGCGCCATCAGCTCCAGCGCGCGCATCATCCGCGCCTCGCGCACAAAGGCGCGCCAGCTCATCTCGAACTCCGCCAGGCAGCGCCGGTGCAGGGTGCGCACCGACAGGCCGGCCGCCTGCGCCGCGCCGGGAGCCGAGGCATCTGCCAGATTGCAGGACAGGTAGCGGACCACCTGCCGCATCTCCGGGCTGGTGGCGACCGGCAGCCAGAGCATGCGCGGGTTGCAGAACAGTTCCGAGCAGAGCAGGGCCAGCGTTCGGAACAGGCTCTGCGCCAGGGAGGAGCGCTGCGCCTCCGTCCGGTTCCAGCCGAGCGCCCGCTCGATCAGCTGGCTGGCCAGCGGTGTCGCGGCCGTCACCCAGCAGCCGTGATGATGCCAAGGCGTCCGGGCTGGGTCGAGATGCACGACTTCGAGCCGCGTGCCGGGCTTGGTGCGCAGCGAGAAGCACCGCTCTGCCGGGATGAATACCAGGTGCCCGGGCAGGATCAGCCAGCCGCCGGACGCGCCCTCCAGGTCGAGCGCACCGCTGCGCACCAGCACCAGCTTGTGCATCGGGTCGCCCAGGCTGGCCTCCTCCCAGAAACCCAGGGCAACCGCCACCGCATGCTCCACGCCATCCGCGGGCGGGGCCAGCCGGCGCTCGGGCGTGGCGGCGGGAACGAAATCGGCCGCGGTGCGCGCGAGGCGTTCGATGGTCGTGACCGTTTGCAAAAAGAAGTTGCCCTTGTGTTGATATGCTGCCAGCGTTCGGAGGATCGATAGGTCAGGCGCGGGCAAACGGCAAGAAGCCGTGCGCGCAACAGGGAGGTCGGGCAGCGGTGCCAAGCGTCGCCGTGACGGAATCCGTGCGCCAGACGGCAGCGACGCCGGTCCTGTCGCTGCGCGGCCTGCGCAAGCAGTTCGGCGGGACCGTGGCTGTTCATGGCTTCGACCTGGACCTGTTCCCCGGCGAGATCATGGCGCTGCTGGGGCAGAACGGGGCCGGCAAGTCCACCGTGATCAAGATGCTGGCCGGGGTGCACGTGCCGGATGCGGGCGAGATGCGGGTCGACGGCCAGCTCATCGACCCGGTCGCCGGCAAGGGCGCCATCTCGTTCATCCACCAGGACCTGGGCCTGATCGAGTGGATGAGCGTCGCCGAGAACATGGCACTCTCGCAGGGCTACCGTCGCCGGGGCAGCCTGATCGACTGGGGCGGCGTCCGGCGGCGCGCCGTCGAGGCGCTCGCCTCGATCGCACCGGACATCGACCCGGACAGCCGCGTCCAGGACCTCAGCCGGACCGAGAAGTCGCTGGTGGCGATCGCCCGGGCGGTCGCGGTGGATGCCCGGGTCCTGGTGCTGGACGAGCCCACCGCCAGCCTGCCGCAGGACGAGGTCGAGCACCTGTTCCAGGTCCTGCGCGGGCTGAAGTCCAGCGGCGTGGCGATGATCTACGTCTCCCACCGCCTGGACGAGATCTTCGCGATCGCCGACCGGATGGTGGTGCTGCGCGATGGCCGGCTGGTGGACAGCTGGCCGACGGCCGGCGCCGACCCGGACCAGGTGGTGCGGGCAATCATCGGCCGGCCGCCGGACAGCCTGTTCGTGCGCCCGCCCCGCCCGCAGCCCAATTCCGTGCTGACCCTGCGGGACGTCGAGACCGAGGAGGCAGGCCCCGTCGCCATGGACGTCCATGCCGGCGAGATCGTGGGCCTGGTCGGGCTGCGTGGTGCCGGGCAGGAATCGATCGGGCGGGTGCTGGTCGGCAACGTCGTGCGGCTGGGCGGCGAGATCGTCCTGGACGGGCAGGCGCCCGACCTGCGGGGGCCGCCGCAGGCGATCCGCTCCGGGCTGGGCTTCGTCGCCGCCGACCGGATCGCCGAATCGGTGGCCCACGGCCTTAGCGTGCGCGAGAACATGTTCATCAACCCGGGCGCCACCGGCCGATCCTTGTTCGGCTGGCGGCAGCCGGCCGCCGAGGCCGAGGAGTCGGTCCGGCTCGGCGGGCGGGTCGGGCTGATGCCGAACGATCCGGCAGCGCCGATCGAGACCCTGTCCGGCGGCAACCAGCAGAAGGTCGTGATGGCCCGCTGGATGCGGATCGGCGGCAAGGCGCTGATCCTGGAGGATCCCACCGCCGGGGTCGATGTCGGCGCCAAGGCGGAGATCTACCGGCTGCTGGCCGAGGCGGTCGGCCGCGGCCTGGCCGTGATCCTGATCTCCACCGATTTCGAGGAGGTCGCCGCGATCTGCCACCGGGCCCTGGTGTTCCGGGACGGCCGGATCGTGGCCGAGCTGGATGGCGCATCGCTGGAGCCCGGCAACCTGCTGGCGGCCGCCTCGCTGGCGCCGCCGCCGCTGGACAGACCCGATCGGGCGGGGAAGCACTGATGCAGTCGATCAAGTCCACGGCCCTGGAGCCGACCCGCGCCGAACTGGCGCGCCTGGGACCGGGCGAGAAGGTGGCCAAGCTCCTGCCGGTCTATGGCCTGCCGATCCTGACCCTGCTGCTGATCCTGTTCTTCTCGCTGCTGCTGCCGGCGACCTTCCCGACCATGCTGAACCTGCGCTCGATCCTGGGGGACAAGGCGATCATCGCGATGCTGTCGCTGGCCGCCATGATCCCGATGATGGCCGGGCGGATCGACCTCACCGTCGGCTACGGGATCGTGCTCTGGCACATCATGGCGATCGCCCTGCAGACCCAGTTCGGGCTGGACTGGCCGGTGGTGGTGCTGATCGTCCTGGCGATGGGCTGCCTGCTCGGCCTGCTCAACGGCCTGCTGGTCGAGCTCGCCCAGATCGACAGCTTCATCGCCACGCTCGGCACCGGCACCGTCCTCTACGCCCTGGCCTTGTGGTACACCGAGGGCCGCCAGGTGGTGGGCATGCTGCCCAAGGGCTTCACCTCGATCTACACGATGATGCCGTTCGGGATCCCCATCGCGGCCTATTATGTGCTGGCGCTGGCCCTGCTGCTCTGGATCATCACCGAGTACCTGCCGGTCGGGCGCTATCTCTACGCGATCGGCGCCAACCCGCGCGCCGCCGCCCTGAACGGCATCCCGACCCGGCGGTTCGTGATCGGCGCCTTCGTGGCGTCGGGTCTGATCGGGGCGCTGGCCGGGATCGTGCTGGCGGCGCGGCTGCGGATCGGCCAGGCCAGCGTCGGGCTGGAATATCTCCTGCCGGCGCTGGTGGGCGCGTTCCTGGGCTCGACCACGATCCGGCCGGGCCGGGTCAATGTCTGGGGAACGATCGCCGGGGTCGCCATCCTGGCGGTCGGCATCTCCGGCATCCAGCAGCTCGGCGGCGCGTTCTACGTCGAGCCATTGTTCAACGGCGTGACCCTCCTGCTCGCGATCGGGCTGGCCGGCTACGCCCAGAGAAAGCGCGGCAAGGTTCGCCTCAAGCCCGCGCGCGAATCAGGATCAGGGAGCTGAACAACATGACGAAGATGTCGAGCTCGGCCTTGGCGCTCCTGGGCTTTGCCGCCCTGGCGCTCGCGGGGGCCCCGGCCCTGGCGGACGCGGTCTCCGACGCCAAGGCCTATGTGGAGAAGGCCAGCAAGCCCAACCCGCCCTGGGACGGGCCGACCAGCGGGCCGAAGGCTGCCGAGAACAAGACCCTGGTCTATGTCTCGACCGACCAGCGCAACGGCGGGGCGCGCGGCGTTGGCGAGGGCGTCGAGGAGGCCGCCGGCAAGCTCGGCTGGACCGTCCGGGTGCTGGACGGGCAGGGCTCCGTCTCAGCGCGCTCCTCGGCGCTGAACCAGGCGATCGCCTCCCAGCCGGACGCCATCATCCTGGGCGGCATCGACGCAACCGAGCAGGCCAGCGCCATCGAGGAAGCCGCCAGGCAGGGCATCACCATCCTGGGCTGGCACGCCTATGCCAAGACCGGCCCGCACGACAGCCTGCCGATCTTCACCAACATCACCACCGACCCGCTGGAGGTCGCCAAGGCGGCTGGCTCCTATGCGGTCGCCGAATCCGACGGCAAGGCCGGGGTCGTGATCTTCACCGACAGCGTCTACGAGATCGCGATCGCGAAGTCCGACGCCATGGCCGAGATCATCAAGGCCTGCGAGGGCTGCACGCTGCTGGAGGTGGTCGACACGCCGCTCGCGGATGCCAGCTCGCGGATGCCGCCGCTCACCACCGCCCTGCTGCAGCGCTATGGCGACCAGTGGACCCATGGCCTGTCGATCAACGACCTGACCTTCGACTTCATGGCGCCCTCGCTGGCGGCCGCCGGGATCGCCGGCGACGGCCAGCCGCGCAACATCTCGGCTGGCGACGGCAGTGCCGCGGCGTTCCAGCGGATCCAGCAGGAGGAATACCAGGTCGGCACCGTCGCCGAGCCGTTGCGGCTGCAGGGCTGGCAGGTCGTCGACGAGGCCAACCGCGCCTTCGCCGGCGAGAAGGATTCCGGCTACGTCGCCCCGGCCCATCTGTTCCTGCCCTCCAACATCGATTCCGATGGAGGCCCGAAGGGCATCTACGACCCCGAGAACGGCTACACTGACGCCTATCTGAAGATCTGGGGCGTCGCGGCCGAGTGAGCCCTGCCCACGGGCGGGGGGCGGATGCGCGCCTCCCGCCCGGTCCGTCCCTGCCTGCCCGGAGAGTTCCCTTGGCTACCCAAGACCTGCCTGTCCCCGATTACGTCCGCCACATGCGCCTGCTCGGCCATAGCGACCAGGGCGGCCGGCCGGATGGCGTCCAGCTCATGGTCCAGGACGGCTTTGCCTATGTGGGCCACATGTTCTCCAAGGGCTTCAGCGTGGTCGACGTGCGCGACCCCTACCAGCCCAAGGCCGCGGGCTATTTTCCGGCCCCTCCCGGAAGCTGGAACATCCATCTGCAGGCCCACGGCGACCTGCTCCTGGTGATCAACGCCAAGGACATGTTCGCCTCGGCCGAGTTCCAGGACGAGAAAGCCTACTACAAGGGCTCGCTCGGCAAGAAGGTCGGCACCTCGGAGCGGCGGGAGAGTGCTTCCACGCGCGACTGGACCGCCGGCATGGTGGTCTACGACATCTCCAAGGCCGGCGAGCCCAGGCAGATCGGCTTCATGCCGGTCGAAGGCGGCGGCGTGCACCGGATCTGGTACACGGGCGGGCGCTGGGCCTACTGCTCGGTGCTTTTGGACGGATTCACCGACTACATCTTCATGGCCATCGACATGGCCGACCCGACCAGGCCGGAGCCGGCCGGGCGCTGGTGGATCCCGGGCATGAACCAGGCTGCCGGCGAGACCCCGGACTGGGCGCCGACCCGGCGCTTCGGGCTGCACCATCCGATCATTGCCGGCGACATCGCCTACTGCGCCTGGCGCGATGCCGGCATGGTGGTGCTGGACATCGCCGACCGCCACGATCCCAAGCTGATCGTGCACCGCAACTGGTCGCCGCCGTTCGGTGGCGGCACCCATAACTGCCTGCCGCTGCCCGACCGGGACCTCCTGGTGGTGCTGGACGAGGCGGTGCTGGACCACCAGGAGGACGGCGAGAAGCTGATCTGGATCTTCGACAACCGCGAGAAGTCCAACCCGATCAGCATCTCGACCTTCCGGTCGCCGGACGAGGCCGACTACAAGAGCAAGGGCGGCCATTTCGGGCCGCACAACCTCCACGAGAACCGTCCGGGCAGCTATGTCAGCTCGGAGCGGATCTTCACCACCTACCAGAATGCCGGCATCCGGGTGTTCGACATCAAGGACGCCTACCGGCCGACCGAGATCGCCGCGTTCGTGCCGCCCAAACCGAACCAGCTGGTCGACCATCGCCCGAACCGGCCGCAGGTGATCCAGTCCTGCGACATCTTCGTGGACCGTAACGGCCTGATCTACGCCAACGACTACAATGCCGGCCTGTTCATCCTGGAATATACCGGCAGCTGAGAAGCGGGCCTTCGGGCCCGCTCCATCCACAAAAACCTTTACACCCGGGCGCGGATCGCGGCATCTAAGCGCCCTGCCAACGGTGGCCGGTTCCCGGCCGCTTCTTTGGATCGACCGATGAGTTTTCGTCCGCAGGATCACGTCGCAGCGCCGGGCATCTCGCCCGCGATCGCGCGTGGCCGGACGCTGCTGGGCCTGCTTCGACTTATCCGCCCCTGAGTGCGGCGCCCTCGCGCGCGTTCAGGGGATTAGCGATCCGTCGACCATCAGTGCCATTCCCGCAGGAAACTCCATCATGATCCGTACCCCCGACGGCGATTCCATCGTCATCTTCGACACCACGCTGCGCGACGGCGAGCAGGCGCCCGGCTGCTCGATGGACGTGGGCGAGAAGATCCGGGTCGCCGAAGTGCTCGAGCATATGGGCGTCGACGTCATCGAGGCCGGCTTTGCCATCGCCAGCGAAGGCGACTTCCAGTGCGTCAACGAGGTGTCCAAGCTGGTCAAGGACAGCGTGGTCTGCTCGCTGGCCAGGGCCAACCTCGCCGACATCGACCGTGCCGCCGAGGCGCTCCAGCCGGCCGCGCGCAAGCGCATCCACACCTTCATCGGCACGTCGCCGCTGCACCGCCAGTTCCAGCTCAACCTGGACAAGGAGCAGGTCCACCAGCGGATCATCGACAGCGTGACCCGCGCGCGCCGCTACACCGACGATGTCGAGTGGAGTGCGATGGACGCGTCGCGCACCGAGAAGGACTATCTGTTCCGCTGCATCGAGACCGCGATCGCCTGCGGCGCCACCACGGTCAACATCCCGGACACGGTGGGCTACGCCTATCCCGAGGAGTTCGCCGACCTGATCCGCGAGATCCGCTCGACGGTGCCGAACATCGACAAGGCGGTGATCTCGGTGCACTGCCACAACGACCTGGGCCTGGCGGTCGCCAACAGCCTGCTCGCGGTCAAGGCCGGTGCCCGGCAGATCGAGTGCACCATCAACGGCATCGGCGAGCGCGCCGGCAACGCGGCGCTGGAAGAGATCGTCATGGCGGTGCGCACCCGTCCGGACGTGCTGCCCTACCAGACCCGGGTGATCTCCCAGGACATCATGAAGGCGTCCCGCCTGATCGCGGCCATCACCGGCTTCACGGTGCAGCCGAACAAGGCGATCGTCGGTGCCAACGCGTTCGCGCACGAGAGCGGCATCCACCAGGACGGCATGCTCAAGAACGCGCAGACCTACGAGATCATGCGGCCCGAGGATGTCGGCCTCAACCGCTCCAGCCTGGTGATGGGCAAGCATTCCGGCCGCCACGCCTTCAAGAAGAAGCTGGAGGAGCTGGGCTACGCCCTGGGCGACAACGCGCTGAACGAGGCGTTCGTGCGCTTCAAGGCGCTCGCCGACAAGAAGAAGGACATTTACGACGAAGACCTGATGGCGCTGGTCGACGACGAGATCCAGACCGGCGAGCAGGCGATCAAGTTCAATCGGCTGCGGGTGATGTGCGGCTCCGACATCAAGCCGGAAGCTTCCATCGACATCGAGGTCGACGGCAAGCAGGTGACCTCGGTGGCGCTGGGCGACGGCCCGGTGGACGCGACCTTCAAGGCGATCGAGCGGCTGGTCCCGCACACGGCACGGCTGCAGGTCTTCCAGATCAACGCGGTCACCGAGGGCACCGACGCCCAGGCGGTGGTCTCGGTGAAGCTGGAGGAGGACGGCAAGTCGGTGAACGGCCAGGCCTCCGACGTCGACATCATCGTCGCCTCGGCGCGCGCCTACATCTCGGCGCTCAACAAGCTGATCACCAAGCGCCGCAAGACCGCGCCTGCGGCTCTCTCGGCCTGATCCCCGCCACCCCCGGCCGATGCTGGCCGGGGGTGGCGATTTTCGGGCAGCCTTCCCCCCGGTCTGCCCGTTTTCTCGGCAGCCATCGTGCCCGCATGTCACCGCCGGCCCGTGTGGACCGGATCTTGCTTGAGGCCCGCCAACGGCCTCAGCAATGGATGGGCATGGCATGGCGACGACCTATACCCGTGAGCAGAACACCCTCTTCCCGATCGTGCTGGCCCTGGTGGGGGCTGCGGCGACCGGGGTGCTGTGGGCCTATGCCAACCCGATCCAGCTGGTGCCGGGTGTCATCCAGTGGCGGATCTTCGCCTTCCTGCCCTGCCTGATTGGCATCCTGCTGGGGCCCAAGAGCGGTTTCATCTGCGGCTATCTCGGCACCGTCATCTGGTCGCTCCTGGCCGGGACCTTCATCCCGGCCCACTCCCTGATCGTGGACGGGATCGCGGTGGGCATGACCGGCTTCCTGCCGGGCCTGCTGTTCGACCCGGCCAGGACGCCGCTGAACCGGCCGACCCTGGTGAAGATCGGGCTGGTCTGCCTGCTGGTGGGCCTGGGCATGGTCGTGGTGGTGGCGGCGAGCCTAGCCTATCTCGGCATCTTCCCGTTCCTGTGGGGCCTGACCTATCTGGGCCTGTCCGACGTGGTGCCGATGGTGATCGGCACGCCGCTCCTGGTGGTGCCGGCGCTGAAGATCCTGAAAAGCGCCCATCCGGGCGGCTTCACCCGGTTCTGAGCCAAAGCCTTTTCCTGTCGATCGCAGCCTGGGGCCAGTCTTGCTCTCCATCGAAGAACTCGTCGTCGGCTTTGGCGACCGGGACGTCCTGCGCGGGGTGACGCTGGAGGTCGAGCCCGGCCAGGGCGCCCTCATCTGCGGGGCGGGCGCCACCGGCAAGTCGACGCTTCTGGCGGCCGCCTGCGGGGTGGTGCCGCGCCTGGTCCATGCCGACCGGGTGGTCGGCGGGCTTCGGCTGGGCGGCCGGGATTTCGCCGGGATGTCTCGGGCCGAGCTGTTCCAGCGGATCGGGATCGTGTTCCAGAACCTGGACGACCAGCTCTGGGACCTGGAGGTCGAGGACGTGGTCGCCGCACCCCTGGAGAACCGGGGGGTGCCCAGGCCCGAGATCCGCGCCCGGCTCGTCGAGCTGTTCGCCGAACTGTCGATCGGTGCGCTGGCCGGCCGGCGGGTCCTCACCCTTTCGGGGGGCGAGCGGCGCATGGTGGTGCTGGCCTCCGCCCTGGCGGCGCGGCCGGAACTGCTGGTGCTGGACGAGCCGACCACCGGGCTGGACCCGGCCGCGCGGGCGCGGCTGGAGGCGAGCCTGGCCGCCGTGCGGGACCGGATCCCGCTGATCCTGGCGGCCGACCAGGACGCCGCGTCCCTGGCCGGTGCGGTCGGCCGCATCCACCTGCTCCAGGACGGCCGGATCGCGGCCGGCTGGCCCACCGCCCAGGCGCTGGCGCTGCAGGCGCCCTGGCTGGAGGCCGGGGTGATGCCGCCCAGGCGCACGGCCGTAGCCCGGAACCGGCAGGGCAGGGGCGGCGTGCCGCTCCTGCAGGTCGAGCGCCTTCGGACCCGGCTCTGCCGCCCGGACGGCACGCCCGTGCTGCAGGACGTCTCGGTGGAACTGCACGCGGGCGAGGTGGTCGGGCTGGTCGGGCGCAATGGCGCCGGCAAGTCGACCCTGATCCAGACGGTGCTGGGCCTGGCGCCGGCCGCGTCCGGGACGATCGTGATCGAGAAACAGGACGCGAAGACCTGGACGCCGGCGCGCCGCGCCCGCCGGATCGGCTACCTGCCCCAGAACATGCGCCGGATGCTGTTCAACCTGTCGGTGCTGGACGAGATCGCCTTCGCTCTCGCCGGCAGCACCGGCCGCAGCGCCGATCCTGCGACCCGGGAGCGCGGCATGGCCGCCCTGGCGCCCTACGGACTGGCCGGCAAGGCCGATGCCAGCCCGTTCGCCCTGTCGGCGCGCGAGCAGGCGCTGCTGGGCCTGGCCTGCCTGGAGGCGGCGGGGTGTGCGGTCGCGATCCTGGACGAGCCGCTGCTCGCCCGCGACGTGCAGGGCCGTGCCATGCTCGACCGGTTCCTGCGCCGTGCCGCCGAGGCGGGCCGGGCGGTGCTGCTGATCTCCCACGACCTGGATCTGGTCGACGAGCTGTGCGGCCGGCTGCTGGTCCTGGCCGACGGCCGGATCGCCCAGGACGGGCCGATCGAGCAGGGCTGGTCCTCGCCCGCCTTCCGCGCGCTCGGCTGGCCGGCGCCGACCCTGGCCCCGGAGCTCGCCTCGTGAGCCGCCTCCATCGGGTCCATTTCCTGGTCAAGCTCGCTGCCGCCTTCCTGGTGATGGCCGCTGCCTGGCTGGTCGACAGCGCCTGGCCGGCCGTGGCGATCGCCCTGGCCGTGATCCTGGTCCTGGCCGCCGCCCGGGTGCCGGGGCTTGCCGCCTACCTCAAGGGGGCGGCGATCCTGGTCGCCATGGTGCTGGCGACCTGGACGCTGAACCTGACCCTGCAGGGGCAGGAACTGGCGCAGGTGCTGCCGATGGCGGTGCGGATGGCCGCCCGGCTGGTCGCCACCACCGGGGCGTTCTTCTTCGTGATGGAGACCAGCACGCCCGGCTCGATCCTGGCGGCGGCCAGCGCCGCGCGCTTCCCGCCGATGGTGACCCTGGTCCTGTCCCTGGTGTTCGGCATCATCCCGATGCTGCGCGAGGAGTTCCACCGGATCGCCGACGCGCAGCGTGCCCGGGGCATGGAGATCGACGGGGTGCCGCTGCACACCCGGCTGCGCTATGCCCTGGCCCGCGGCGTGCCGCTGCTGGTCCAGTCGATCCGCATGGCCCACGCCATCTCCACCTCGCTCGCGGTCAACGGCTTCGACGCCGCCCACAAGCGCACGACCTGGCGCCAGGTCGGCCTGACCGTGGAAGCCCGCCTCCCGCTGAATAAGGTGCCAGCACCATGACCTCCTCTCCCGTCACCGAGCATCGCTGGACCGTCGACGTCGCCGGACGGCCGGTCGAGCTGCCGATCGTGGCGATCAAGCCGGACTTCGCGATCTCCCTGATGATGGTGATCGACCTGGGCGTCGACTTCCTGGCCCATGTCGGTCGCGAGCTGGCCGCGCGCCTGGAACCGCTGCGGCCCGAGGTGATCGTGGGGGCGGCGACGCTGGGCATTCCGGTGGCGATCGAGGTGACCCGGGCGCTGGGGCTGGACCGCTACGTGGTCCTGCAGAAATCGCCCAAGATCCATCTAGGCGATGCCCTGGTGGAGCCGATCACCTCGATCACCTCCAAAGGCGAGCAGCGCCTGCTCCTGGATCGCCGGGCGATCCCGCTGCTGCGGGGCCGGCGCACGGTGGTGGTCGACGACGTGGTGGCGAGCGGCTCCAGCCTGAAGGGCTCGATCGCGCTGGCCCGCGCCGCCGGGGCCGAGGTGGTGGGCGCCGGGGTGGTCCTCACCGAGGCCCAGGAGTGGCGCCCGGTCCTGGGCGAGGATGCGGCGCTGGTGACCGGGCTCGGCCACATCCCCCAGTTCGCCCCGGACGGGAAGGGCGGCTGGATCCCGATCGCCGGCACCTGATGCCGGAGAAATCACGCAAGTTCTTTGGTTCCGGTTCGGCTATGCTGCGGTCCGACATTGCGGACGCAAAACCATGAATGCCATCCATCTCAAGTGCGAGCGCGCGCCCCAGGGCGGCCTGATCAACCTGAGCTTCGACAAGGCGAGCGGCACCTACCGGTCGGGTTTCTGGAACCTCAGCGTCGAGGACGCGCAACGCCTGGTCGGCGGCTGGATCTACCTGCATCAGGCCAAGACGGTGGCGTCGCAGTTCGGCGGCATGGTTCTCGAGTTCGAGCAGGTCCAGCGCGAGGAACTGGCGCGCAAGGACCGGATCGTCCTGGTGGTGGCGGCGTCTTTGGCTGGGCGCGGCCAGGCGTGGCGAGGCAAGCGCCACGAGATGGCCTGGACCGGCGGCTTGGTGGAGGCATCCCTGCCGCACGAGCAGGAGGCCGCCGCCGCGATGTGAGCGGCCAGAGTAACCTGTTCGCCTTAGGCCGCCGGCATGGCCGGAGAGCATGAGCGGCGCCCGGGCCACAGCCAGCCGGTTCCCTGACCGGCGCGCCGGCCGCAGCACGGCGTTCGGCGCAACCGCATGTCGGCCGCCGTAGAACCGTGACTGGTTTTCTGGCAGATCTGGTTCGCCGGAGGGTTGTGTTCCTTCCGGAAAGTCTCGCGTGGCGGACGACGGCTACATGTTCCTTTCCAGGCTGCTCGGAATCTTTTCGACCGATCTGGCGATCGACCTCGGGACCGCCAACACCCTCGTCTACATGAAGGGCCGGGGGATCGTGCTGAACGAGCCGTCCGTGGTGGCGCTGACCTCCACCAAGGGCCGCAAGCAGGTCCTGGCGGTCGGCAACGAGGCCAAGCAGATGCTCGGCCGCACGCCCGGCAACATCGAGGCGATCCGGCCGCTCCGCGACGGGGTGATCGCCGACTTCGAGGTCGCCGAGGAGATGATCAAGCATTTCATCCGCAAGGCGCATCGCCGCCGCGGCTTCGCCGCACCCTCGATCATCATCTGCGTGCCGTCGGGATCCACCGCGGTCGAGCGCCGGGCGATCCAGGAAAGCGCCGAGGGGGCAGGGGCCAGGCGCGTCCAGCTGATCGAGGAGCCGATGGCCGCCGCGATCGGCGCCGGGCTGCCGGTCACCGAAGCCAGCGGCTCGATGGTGGTCGACATCGGCGGCGGCACCACCGAGGTCGCCATCATGTCGCTGGGCGGGATCGTTTATTCGCGCTCGGTCCGGGTCGGCGGCAATAAGATGGACGAGGCGATCATCAACCATGTCCGCCGCCACCACAGCCTGCTGATCGGCGACACCACCGCGGAGAACATCAAGAAGTCGATCGGCTCCGCCTGCCTGCCCGAGGAGGGCGACGGCAAGCTGATGGAAGTGAAGGGCCGCGACCTCCTGAACGGCGTGCCCAAGGAGATCGTGATCAGCCAGAAGCAGATCTCCGAGGCGCTGGCCGAGCCGGTGATCCAGATCATCGAGGCGGTGAAGATCGCGCTGGAGCACACCGCGCCGGAACTGTCCGCCGACATCGTCGACCGCGGGATCATCCTGACCGGCGGCGGCTCGCTCCTGGGCAACCTGGACTTCGTCCTGCGCCACACCACCGGCCTGCCGGTCAGCCGGGCGGAGGACCCGCTCACCTGCGTGGTGATGGGGACCGGCCGCTGCCTGGAGGACAAGAGCCTGCGCCATGTGTTGCAGGCGGCCTACTAGGGACGAAATTCTTATGGAGGAAGGTTACGTCGACATGGACGATCGTACATGATCACGGTAGCGGTCGGTTGACGAGGATCGCGCGCCGCCGGTGTCCTGACAGGGACCAGGCCGCCCGAACCCGCCCGACCGGCCGGCCTGCCGCGCACCCGACGAGCAGTGCTTGTGAGAAAAGCTGGGGCACGCCATGGCACGCCGCCTCTCCCGACTCCCGGCGTCCCTGAAGGGGGCGGCCGACCGCCTGACGGTCGGCATGCTGGTGGCCGTTTCCGTCCTGCTCCTGGTGGTCGGCAAGGCCGACCTGAAGCTGGTCGATGCCGTCGCCACCGGCGCCGCCGACCTGGCGACGCCGGCGCTGCAACTGGTGACGACGCCGCTCCAGGCGGTGCGCCAGCTGGCCCGCGGCCTTGGCGACAGCCTGGCGATGGCCGAGGAGAACCAGCGCCTGCGCGAGCAGGTCGACCGGCTGCGCGGCTGGCAGGCGGAGGCCATCCGCCTGGATGTCGAGAACCAGGCGCTGCGCCGCTGGGCGGGGATGCCGCCGGCCGATCCGGCGGAACTGGTGACCACCGCCGCCATTGTCGGTGATACCGGCGGCAGCTTCGTGCAGACCCGGCTGATCGACGCCGGCGCCGGCCGCGGCGTCGAGATCGGCCAGGCCGTGGTCGGCGAGGCGGGGCTGGTCGGCCGGATCGTTTCGGTCGGCCTAGCCAGCGCCCGGGTCCTCCTGATCACCGACCTGAACGCCAAGATCCCGGTGCTGGTCGAGGGCAGCGGCGACCGCGCCCTGATGGAGGGCGACAACGGCAAGCGCCTGCGCCTGCGCTTCCTGCCGCGCGACCCGCGCTTCCATGTCGGCGACCGGGTGATCACCTCCGGTGATGGCGGCCTGATCCCGGCCGGGATCGCGGTCGGGGTGATCAGCCGCGCCGACCCGTCCCGGGTCGAGGTGACCCCGTTCGTCGACTGGGCGCGGCTGGACCATGTGCGGGTCCTGCGCGCCCGCCCGGTCGCCGCCCCGGAAGCGGGGCAGGATCTGGTGGAGCGGCGCCACGGCGCCCCGGCCGACACCCGGCTGGCTGTCCGCATTGGTGGCAGCCGATGAGAAACCTGCCGGCCCAGGACCTGGAAGCGCGGCTGCGCCAGCTCCTGCCGCTCCTCACCGTCCTGCTGGCGGCGCTGCTCGACCTGACGCCCCTCCCGGACGTGGGCCCGCAGGGCCAAGCGCCCGACCTGATGCTGGCTGCCGTGTTCTTCTGGTCGCTGCACCGCCCCGACCTCCTGCCCGCGCTGGGGCTGTTCCTGGTGGCGCTGGGCGCCGACCTGGTGGCCGGCAGCCTGATCGGCCTTGGCCCCGCCACGCTGCTGCTGGTGCGCGAGGCGGTGCTGCGCCAGCAGCGCCTGCTGCGGGCGGCCTCGCCCCTGGTGCGCTGGGCCGGTTTCGCCCTGTCGGCGGCGGGCGTGGCGCTGGCCGGCTGGCTGGTCGCCTCCGCCTATGCCCGGCACTGGCAGGCCGCCGAACCGGTCCTGGGCGACCTGATGCTCACCGTGCTGTTCTGGCCCCTGGTCGTGGTGGTGCTGATCCAGGTCCAGGGGATGCTGCCGAGAGCGCGTCATGCAGCAGGAGGCTGACCGGCTTCGCTGGTTCAAGCGCCGCTCCCTCCTCCTGGGGATGGGGACGGTCGGCCTGTTCGGCACGCTGGCCGGCCGGCTCTGGTACCTGCAGATGGAGCAGGGCCAGCGCTACCAGCTCCTGTCGGAATCCAACCGGGTCAGCGAGCGCCTGATCCTGCCGCCGCGCGGCCGGATCCTGGACCGGACCGGCCGGCCGCTCGCCGACAACGTCCCGACCTACCGGGTCCGGGTGGTGCGCGAGCTGACCCGGGACCTGCCGGGCACGCTGGAGAACCTGGCGCAGCTCGTGCCGGTGAGCCCGGAGCGGATCGCGGAGGTGGTCCGCCAGGCGCAGGCCCGGCCGCGCTTCGTGCCGGTGGTGGTGCGCGAGGACCTGTCCTGGGAGGAGGTGTCGGCGATCGCGGTGCGCGCGCCGGAACTGCCGGGGGTGATCCTGGATGCCGGCACCGTGCGCCGCTATCCCGAGGGCATCACCATTGCCCATGTGCTGGGCTATGTCGGCCCGGTCGCCGAGCCCGAGCTGAAGGACGACCGCGACCCGCTCCTGCAGCTGCCCGAGTTCCGGATCGGCAAGCAGGGGATCGAGCGCAGCTACGATCCGATCCTGCGCGGGTCGGCCGGGCGGTCGCGGGTCGAGGTCAACGCGGTCGGCCGCGAGATCCGCGCGCTCGACCGGGACGAGGGCACGCCCGGCCAGGATCTGGTCCTGTCGCTCGACCTGGACCTGCAGCGCTTCTGCATGAACCGGCTGGCTCCGGAGACCAGTGCCGCCGCCGCCCTGATCGACGTGCGGGACGGCGGCGTGCTGGCGCTGGGCTCGGTGCCGAGCTTCGACCCGACCCTGTTCCAGAACGGCATCTCGTCGCGCAACTGGGCGTCGCTCCGCGACGACGCGCTGGCGCCGATGGTCAACAAGGCCTTCAAGGGCGAGTACCCGCCGGGCTCGACCTTCAAGATGATGACCGCCCTGGCCGGGCTGGAGGCCGGGGTGATCGACCGGCACACCCGGATCCGCTGCACGGGCTCGATCCGCCTTGGCAACATCGAGTTCCATTGCTGGAAGAAGGGCGGCCATGGCGCGGTCGACCTGGTGCAGTCGCTGGAGCATTCCTGCGACGTCTACCATTACGACGTCGCGCGCCGGCTGGGCATCGACCGGCTGGCCGAGTACGCTGCCCGGTTCGGCCTGGGCGCCAGGACCGGCATCGACCTGCCCGGCGAGCGGCCGGGCGTGATGCCCACCGTCGCCTGGAAGCGCGCCAGGCTGGACCAGCCCTGGCACAAGGGCGAGACCCTGATCTCGGGGATCGGCCAGGGCTTCGTGCTGGCCACGCCCTTGCAGCTCGCGGTGATGACCGCGCGGCTGTGCAACGGCGGCTACCGGGTCTCCCCCTGGCTGGCGCGCGGCGGCGCGCAGCATGCCACCTGCTGCGGCGCCCCGCCGGAGCCGCTGGGCATCGCGAAAGAGCATCTGGATCTGGTGCTGACCGGCATGTACCGGGTGGTCAACAGCCCGTCCGGCACCGCCCGCGCCTCGGCGCTGCTCACGCCGGGCGTGCAGATGGCCGGCAAGACCGGCACCTCGCAGGTCCGCCGGATCAGCAAGGCCGACCGCCTGTCCGGCGCCTACAAGCGCAAGGACATTCCCTGGAAGCAGCGCGACCACGCCCTGTTCGTCGGCTATGCGCCCGTGGACGCACCCCGCTTCGCGGTGGCGGTGGTGGTCGAGCATGGCGGCGGCGGCTCGGCCGTGGCCGCCCCGATCGCCCGCGACATCCTGGACCGCGCCCTGCAGCAGGGCGTGGCAAGGCCGATGCCGCCGGCACCCGGCGAAGCGGCCTGAGGAGGTGCCGTGATGGAGACGCGGCTGAAGGCGCCGGACCTGTCCCTGCTCGACAAGGTCTGGTCGATCAACTGGCTCCTGGTGGCGCTGCTGGGAGTGATCGGGGCGATCGGCTGCGCGGTGCTCTATTCGGCGGCCGGCGGCGCGGCCGATCCCTGGGCATCGCGCCATGCGCTGCGGCTGGCGGTGGGCCTGGGCGTGATGCTGGCGCTGGCGCTGGTCGACGTGCGGTTCTGGTTCAGGATCGCCTACTGGGCGTTCGGGATCGGCGTGGCGCTGCTGGTGGCGGTCGACCTGACCGGCTTTGCCGCCAAGGGCGCGCAGCGCTGGATCGACCTCGGGCCGGTCCAGCTGCAGCCCTCCGAAATCATGAAGATCGCCCTGATCCTGGGCCTGGCGCGCTGGTTCCATGCCGCGTGGCTGGAGGACGTTCGCCGGCCCTTGTTCCTGGTGGTGCCGCTCCTGATGGTGGCCGCGCCGGTGGGGCTGGTGCTGCTCCAGCCGGATCTGGGCACCGCCATCACCCTGGTCTCGGTGGGCGGCACCCTGTTCTTCGCCGCCGGGGTGCGCTGGTGGAAGTTCGCCCTGGTGATCGCGCTGGCGCTGGGGACCCTGCCGGTCGGCTGGGGGATGATGCACGACTACCAGCGCCAGCGGGTGATAACCTTCCTGAACCCGGAACAGGACCCGCTGGGCTCGGGCTACCACATCATCCAGTCCAAAATCGCCCTTGGTTCCGGCGGCTTTTGGGGCAAGGGCTACCTGCACGGCTCGCAGGCGCAGCTGAACTACCTGCCGGAGAAGCATACCGACTTCGCCTTCACCACCTTGGCCGAGGAGACCGGGTTCGTCGGCGCCACCTCGACGCTCGCCCTGTTCCTGGCGGTGGTGCTGCTGGGCATCCATGCGGCGACCCGGGCGCGCAGCCAGTTCGCCCGCCTGGTGATCGTCGGGCTCAGCATGAACTTCACGGTCTACGTGGTGATCAACACCGCGATGGTGATGGGGCTGATCCCGGTGGTGGGCATCCCGTTGCCGCTGGTGAGCTATGGCGGCACCGCCATGCTCACCGTGCTCCTGGGCTTCGGCATTCTCCTGTCCGCCGACGTCCACCGCGAGACCGTCATCCAGCGCTTCCCCCGGCACTGACCGCATCCGCCGCCAGCCGGGATTTTCTTCGGTCTGGCTGGTGATCATGCAATTCACCGGCAGATCCTGGTATTACTTTCAACTTTATTGACATCTTTCCGGAAAAATACCTATTCCTCGATCATTCCATGAAGCCTGGCCGTCCAGTTCCGGGGACGGCCGCGGCGGGCGGGAAAGAGGAACATCATGAAGCTGAAGCGCTCGTTCGCCGCCGCCCTCGTGCTGGCCGGCACCTTCCTGCTGGCCGCCGCTCCGTCGGTCGCTGCGGCCGAGCCGGCCACTTCCTGCGGCGGCTCCTACGGCATCAACAAGAAGTTCTGGCAGACCAGGTCGCCCAGCCTGGTCTCGGTGCTGGGGCACCTGCCGGCGGACAAGCGCAAGGTCTCGGGCAACATCCTGTCCCTGGACTATGGCCGCGACGCGAGCGGCAAGCTCATCCACCAGTACGAGTTCGATCGGCACTGGCGCCACATCTTCGGCACCAGCACCACGACGGGCTATGGCGAGAAGCTCCAGGGCGCCTGGGCGCCGGCGGCGAGCACCAGCTGGGGCGCTCCCGCCAAGATCAACCGGCGCAACCTCTCCGAATGCGTCGTCGACGGCACCGACCCCGCCATCTGCCTGGGCATCCCCAGCGGCGGCATCAACGTTTCCTCGCTTGGCCACCACAGCACTTGGTCGATCATCGATCCCGCCAGCCTGAAGGGCAGCGCCGGCAGCAAGGTGTGCATCACCTACGACGTGATGTTCTCCAGCAATTTCGACTTCAGGGCAATCGACGGCAAGCTGCCCGGCCTGACCGACGCCTTCAACGTGCCGGCCCCGCCGGACCATCTGTGCGCCGGCGCCACCCGCATCACCAACGACGGCTCGGTGTTCGCCACGCGGCTGGGCTTCACCGATGCCGGCGCGCCTTCCACGGTGGCCGCCCTCAAGCTCGGCAACAACTTCAAGAACGACATGTTCAGCTATGACTGCACCGCCGACGGGAACAGCACGAGCAACGAATACCTCACCCAGATGCATGCCTATGACCCGAGCGGCGACACCCAGCTGATCCAGCGCGGGGTCTGGTACCGGTTCGAGCACGAGCTGATCCTGAACCCAAAATTTGATTCCTCGCCCGGCACCCGCTCGGGCGCGGCCAGCCGGATCTGGCTGTACCGCGGCAGCGACAACCAGCTCCTGCGCACCTTCGGGCGGGAGGACAGCTTCACCTTCGACGCCAACCATGACGGGATCGCCGAGAGCTACCCGCTCATGCCGCGCAACAGCCGCAGCCAGCGCACGGCCGGCCTGTTCCTGTCGGTGCAGCAGGGTGGCAACCTGCGCGGCCCGGGTCCCTGGGAGCTGGACCACGTGATCGCCCTGCGCGACTTCCGGCTCTACCTGAACTGATCCGCCCGGCCGGTGCCGCGCCGGCCAAGTCGAAACATCATTCCCAAACCCTTCGCCATCACCTATCCAGGGCGCCGTCCAAGGGGAGTCCCGTCAAGGGGCTGAGAGGCCATCGGCACATCCGGTGCAGCATGGCGACCCTTCGAACCTGATCCAGTTCACACTGGCGAAGGGATGGGAACTGCATGGCGACCCTTTCCAGATCTCCCGTTCTCCCTGCCGTTGCGCCCGGCGAGCGCCCGCGCACCGGCCCGGCCGTCACCCTCGAGGTCGTCGATCTCCGCTATGACGGCCGCACCCTGCTGCGTGACCTGCGCCTGGAGCTGCCGGCCGGGCAATGGACCTGCCTGCTGGGCCCGTCCGGGGTCGGCAAGACCACGCTCCTGCGCCTGATCGCGGGGCTGGAGGAGGGCGGGCGGGTCCGGATCGACGGGCACGGGCGGGCGGGAAGCATCGCCCTGATGGCGCAGCAGGACCTGCTGCTGCCCTGGCTCAGCGTGCGCGACAACGTGCTGCTCGGCCACCGCCTCCGCGGGGCCTCCCGGGGCGAATTCGCCGAGCTTGCCGCGCGCGCCGATGCCCTGCTGGAGAGGGTTGGCCTGGCCGGGCGGGGACAGGCCGCTCCCGCCACCCTGTCTGGGGGCATGCGCCAGCGGGTGGCCCTGGCCCGCACCCTGATGGAGCAGCGCCCGGTGGTCCTGATGGACGAGCCGTTCTCGGCCCTGGACGCGATCACCCGCCACCGCCTGCAGGACCTGGCCGCCGAGCTGCTGGAGGGCCGCACCGTCCTGCTGGTCACCCACCAGCCCACCGAGGCCCTGCGCCTGTCCGACCGGATCTGGGTGCTGTCCGGCCGGCCGGCCAGGCTGCAGGGGCCGATCCTGCCCAAGGGGCCCGCCCCGCGCGATCCCTCCGATCCGGCCTTGGCAAGGCTGCAGGCCGAACTCCTGGCCGAACTGCTGGCGTCCGCCCGTGCCACGGAGGCGGCGTGAACGTCCTGCGCCCGCTGGTCACCGCCGGCGGCATCCTCGGCCTCTGGCAGCTGGGGGTCTGGGCCAGTGGGGTGCCGCCCTACATGCTGCCGGGCCCGGTGGCGGTCGCCACGGTCGCCTGGCAGCGCCGCGACCTGCTGGCCGTCCATGCCGGCACCACCCTCACCGAGATCGTGCTGGGCTTCGGCCTTGGCAGCCTGATCGGAATGCTGGCGGCCCTGCTCCTGGTGCTGTCCGCGCCAGCGCGGCGCTGGCTGATGCCGGTCCTGGTGATCAGCCAGGCCCTGCCGGTGTTCGCCCTGGCACCGTTGCTGGTGCTCTGGCTGGGCTATGGCCTGGTGTCCAAGGTCGCGATGGCGATCCTGATCATCTTCTTCCCGGTCACGCTCGCCTTCTTCGACGGGCTGCGCCGCACCGAGACCGGCTGGCTGGAATTGGCCCGGGTCATGGATGCCGGGTCCCTGGCGGTGCTCTGGCAGGTCCGGGTCCCGGCTTCCCTGCCGGCCCTGGCGTCCGGCCTGCGGGTCGCCGCCGCCGTGGCGCCGATCGGGGCGGTGGTCGGCGAATGGGTCGGCTCGTCCGGCGGGCTGGGCTTTTTGATGCTGCAGGCCAATGCCCGGATGCAGGTCGACGTGATGTTCGCCGCCCTGGTGGTCCTGGCGGCGATGGCGGTGGGGCTTTGGTGGCTGGTCGACCGGACCATGGCGCGCCTGGTCCGCTGGCAGCCCGACACCTACGAGAACAACCGATAAACTGGAGGCGCACGCCGTGCTTCGCATCTCGATCCTGGCGCTCACCCTGCTGATGGCGGCGCTGCCGGCCCGGGCCGCCGACAAGCTCACCGTGCTCTTGGACTGGTACGTCAATCCCGATCACGGGCCCCTGGTGGTCGCCAAGGAGAAGGGCTTCTTCGCCGCGGAGGATCTGGAGGTCGAGCTGATCGCTCCGTCCGACCCGAACGACCCTCCCAAGCTGGTCGCGGCCGGCCAGGCCGACATTGCGGTCAGCTACCAGCCGCAGCTGCACCTGCAGGTCGCCGCCGGGCTGCCGCTGGTCCGGATCGGTACCCTGGTCGACACGCCGCTCAACACCCTGCTGGTGCTGGAGGACAGCCCGGTCCAGAGCATCGCCGACCTGAAGGGCCGCAAGGTCGGCTTCTCGGTGGCGGGCGTCGAGGACGCGCTGCTCGGCGCCATGCTGGCCAAGCACGGCCTCGGCCTGGACGATGTCGAGCTGGTCAACGTCAACTTCTCGCTGTCGCCGTCCCTGATCAGCGGCCAGGTGGACGCGGTGATCGGCGCCTATCGCAACGTCGAGATGCCGCAGATGGCGCTGCTGGGCCATCCGGGCCGGGGCTTCTATCCCGAGGAGGAAGGGGTGCCCGCCTATGACGAGCTGATCTACGTGGCCCACGCGGACGGGCAGGCGCGCCCGGAGCTGTCGCGCTTCCTGCACGCGGTCGAGGCCGCCACCCACTGGATCCTGAACCACCCCGAGGAAGCCTGGGACGTCTTCCGCTCGACCGACCCGGCCCTGGACGACGAGGCGAACCAGAAGGCCTGGCAGGCGACCCTGACCCGCTTCGCCCACAGCCCGGCCGCCCTGGACCATGGCCGCTACCGCGACTTCGCCGCCTTCTTGAAGGAGCGCGGCCTGCTGGACGAGGTGCCGGCGCTGGACGGCTACGCCGTCGACCCGAACGCCGACCAGTAGCGCCGCCCGGCCTTGTCGGCTCCCCCGCCAAGGCGGGGGAGCCGATCGTGGAAGGTCAGTGGGCTGCGCCCTGCTCGATCGAATCGACCATGTCCTGGTCGAACCGGTAGGTGCGGCTGCAGAACTGGCAGGTGGCGGCGATCGAGCCGTCTTCCTGGCGCATCTCCTCGACCTCGTCGGCGGTGAAGCCGCGCAGGATCGAGGCGAACCGCTCGGCGCTGCACCGGCAGCCGTGGGAGAGCGGGATCACCGGATAGACCCGGACCGATTCCTCGTGGAACAGCCGGTGCAGGACGGTGTCGACGTCCAGCTCCGGCCCGACCAGCTCGTCCTCGGTGACGGTGCCGAGCAGCACCATCGCCCGGCGCCAGCCATCCTCGTCGGCATTGCCGATCGGGGCGTTGCCGCCTTCCTCGGGCAGGGCCTGCACGACGATGCCGCCGCCCCGCCAGGCGCCCGCCGCGTCCCGGCGCAGCGCGAAGCGCATGCCGGTGCGGATCTGCTGAGAGCGCTGGAAATAGGTCAGCATGCAGTCGGTGAGGGTGGCACCCTCCAGCTCGACGATGCCCTGCTGGGTCTCGCCGCCGACCGCGGATTGGTCCAGCGTCACCGCCAGCAGGCCCTCGCCGCACAGTTCGCCGATCTCGCCGGCCTGCGGCGGCACGTTCGTCCCGAACGCGACATAGCCGCGCACGATCCCGGCATTGGTGCAGTCGGCGACCATCAGGGTGACCGGACCCTTGCCGCGCACCTGCAGGCTGAAGCTGCCCTCGAATTTCAGCTCGCCCGCCAGCGCCGAGGCCAGCAGGACCAGCTCGCCCAGGGCCCGGGCCACGCTGTCCGGGTAGGCGTGCCGCTCCAGGATTTCGTCCAGCGCCGGGCCCAGACGCACGAACCGGCCACGAAGGCCGGTCCGGTCGAGCTGGAAGGGGCGGCTGGTATCGATCGGCACCCGTTCGGTGCTGCTCACGCGCGCATTCCCTCTACGCACCAAGCGAGGATCGCCTTTTGCGCATGCAGGCGGTTCTCGGCCTCGTCGAAGACGACCGAGCGCGGTCCGTCGATCACCTCCGCGGTGACCTCCTCGCCGCGATGCGCCGGCAGGCAGTGCAGGAAGATCGCCCCTTGGTTGGCTGCATCCATCAGACGGTCGTCGACCCGGTAGGGCTCCAGCGCCCGGTGCCGCTCATCGGCATCGGCCTGGCCCATCGACACCCAGGTGTCGGCGACGACGGCGTCTGCATCCTTCACGGCCTCATATGGGTCGCGCAGGATCCGAATGCGACCCTGGTGCTGCTGCGCCCAGTGCACCACCTCCGCCGCCGGCTGCAGGCCCTCGGGACAGGCGATGTCCAGGCTGAAGTCGAAGCGCACCGCCGCATGGATGAACGAGTGCACCACGTTGTTGCCGTCGCCGGTCCAGGCGACCTTGCGTCCCTGGATCGGGCCCTTGTGCTCCTCGAAGGTCAGCACGTCGGCCATGATCTGGCAGGGATGGCTGTGGTCGGTCAGGCCGTTGATGACCGGCACCGTCGCATGATGCGCCAGCTCCAGGAGCTTCTCGTGGCTGTCGGTGCGGATCATGATCGCGTCGACATAGCGGGAAAGCACCTTGGCGGTGTCGGCGACGGTTTCGCCGCGGCCGAGCTGCATCTCCTTGGACGACAGGATCACCGGGTGCCCGCCCAGCTGGCGCACCGCCACCTCGAACGACACCCGGGTGCGGGTCGAGGGCTTCTCGAAGATCATGGCGAGCGAGCGCCCGGCCATTGGCAGGCTCAGGTCGTCGCCGCGCTTCATCATGGCGGCGCGGTCCAGGATGGCGCGCAGGACGCCGGCATCGACCGAGGACAGGTCCAGGAAATGCCGGGCGGTCATGGCACGAACCCGGCGCAGATCGTGTCCAGCATCGCCAGGGCCTGGTCGATCTCGTCGAAGCTGATGGTGAGCGGCGGCAGCAGCCGGACCACGTTCTCCGCGGCCGGCACCGTGAGCAGGCCGTGCTCGCGGCCCTTGGCGGCGAACTCGGCGTTGACCGGCTTCACCTTGAGCCCGCGGATCAGCCCGCGCCCGCGGACCTCCTCGATCACCTCCGGATGGCGTGCCGCCAGGGCTTCCAGGCCGGCGGCCAGCCGGTCGCCCTTGGCCACCACCTCGTCGAAGAATCCCGGCGCCAGCATCACGTCGAGCACGGCGTTGGCGACGGCGCTGGCCAAAGGATTGCCGCCGAAGGTGGAGCCGTGGGTGCTGGCGGTCATGCCGCTGGCGGCGCGGCCGGTCATCAGGCAGGCGCCGACCGGGAAGCCGCCGCCCAGGCCCTTGGCCAGGCCCATCACGTCCGGCGCCGGGGCGCCCAGCGACTCGTAGCCGAACAGCTTGCCGGTCCGGCCGATGCCGCACTGGACCTCGTCGTAGATCAGCAGCAGGCCGTGCTCGTCGCACAAGGCGCGGATCGCCTGCAGGTAGCCTTCCGGGGCGGGGCGGATGCCGCCCTCGCCCTGGATCGGCTCCAGCATGATCGCCGCGGTGTGCGGGCCGACCGCCGCGTACAGGGCGTCCAGGTCACCGAACGGGACATGGTCGAAGCCGTCCAGGAGCGGCGCGAAGCCCTCGGTCAGCCTGGGCGCGCCGGCCGCCGAGATGGTCGCCATGGTGCGGCCGTGGAAGGCGCCCTCGAAGGTGACGATCCGGTTGCGCTCCGGGCGGCCGTTGGCGAAGTGGAAGCGCCGCGCGACCTTGATGCAGGCCTCGATCGCCTCGGCCCCGGAATTGGCCAGGAACACGGTCTCGGCGAACGAGGCGCCCACCAGCCGGTCGGCCAGCCGCTCCAGCTCGGGGATCTGGTAGATGTTGGACACGTGCCAGAGCCTGGCGGCCTGGTCCTGCAGGGTCTTCACCAGGTGGGGGTGGGAATGGCCCAGCCCGTTCACCGCGATGCCGCTGCCGAAGTCCAGGTATCGTCGGCCGTCGGTCGCCACCAGCCACACGCCCTCGCCGCGCTCGAAGGCGAGGTCGACGCGCTTGTAGACGGGAAGCAGGGAAGGAACGACGGCGTTCTGCATGCTCGTTTCGCTTGGAACGTGAGATCGATCTCACTTTGGGGAAAGCGGGTTCAATGGGGGCAGGGCGGGATCGTGTCAACGACGGCCCGGTGCGCGGCCGCTGCTCAGGCCCGGCCGGGCGTGGGCCGGGGCGCCCGCAGGGCCTTGCGCACCGCCGGCGCCACCACCGTGCCGTACAGCTCGATGGCGCGCATCACCCGGGCGTGCGGCAGGCTGCCCAGGCTGATCTGCAGGAGGAAGCGGTCGTGGCGGAACAGCGCGTGCTGGGCCAGGATCTTGTCGATCACCTGCTGCGGGCTGCCGATGAAGTCGGCGCCGCGCGGCGAGCGGTTCGCCTCGAACCGCGACCTTGTGTAGGCCGGCCAGCCGCGCTCGCTGCCGAGCCGGCCCATCACGTCGGCATAATAGGGATAGGCGGTGTCGGCGGCGTCCTGGGAATCGTCGGCCAGGAAGCCGTGCGAGTTGATGCCGACCGGCAGGCTGGCCGGGTCGTGGCCGGCGCTGCGGGCGGCCTCGCGGTAGAGCTCGACCAGGGGCGCCATCCGCACCGGCTCGCCGCCGATGATCGCCAGCGCCATGGGCAGGCCGAGCGTGCCGGCGCGCGCCGCCGAGGCGGGGTTGCCGCCCACCGCCAGCCAGACCGGCAGCGGGTCCTGCAGCGGGCGCGGATAGACCGGCTGGTCGTCGAGCCTGACCCGGTAGCGGCCGGACCAGGTAACCCGCGGGCGGTTGCGCAACTCCAGGAGCAGGCCGAGCTTCTCGGCGAACAGCGCGTCGTAGTCGTCCAGGTCGTAGCCGAACAGCGGGAAGGATTCGATGAAGGAGCCGCGCCCGGCCATGATCTCGGCGCGGCCCTCGGAGAGCAGGTCCAGGGTGGCGAACTGCTGGAAGACCCGCACCGGGTCCTCCGAGCTCAGCACGGTGACGGCGCTGCTCAGGCGGATCTGGCGGGTGCGGGTGGCAGCCGCGGCCAGCACGGTGGCCGGCGACGAGATCGCGTAGTCCGGCCGGTGGTGCTCCCCTAGGCCGAACAGGTCGAGGCCGACCTGGTCGGCCAGCTCGATCTCCTCGATCAGGTCGCGCAGCCGCTCGGCCGGCGGCGGCAGGGCGCCGGTCGCCGGATCCGGCGTGGTCTCCCCGAAGCTGTAGATCCCAAGCTGCATGACGGCACCTCGATCGATGGGCGCCGGCGGTCCGTGGTCCCGGCGGCCCGGTCAGGCCTTCAGCCGCCAGCCGCGGGCGAAGGCGCGGTAGGCCACCGCCCACAGCACCACGACCGTGACGGTCAGGATCAGGGCTCCCACCCAGGGCCAGCCGTCGGCATGGCCGGTCAGGGCATAGCGGACACCGTCGATCATGTAGAAGAACGGGTTGGCCAGCGCCAGGAGGTGGAAGGGCTCGGGCAGGTCGTGGATCGAGTAGAACGTGCCGGACAGGAACGAGAGCGGGGTGATCACGTAGTTGGTCACCGCCGCCATCTGGTCGAACTTCTCGGCCCACAGCCCGCCCAGCAGGCCCAGCAGCGAGAGCATGGTGGACGCCATCAGCACGGTGTGGACCAGCAGGAACGGGTGCGGCACCGAGAGCCCCACGAACGGGATCATCGCGGTCGCCACCACGATCCCCACCAGCACGCCGCGGGTCACGCCGCCCGCCACCACCCCGAACACCAGTTCGCCCGGGCTGAGCGGCGGCATGAGATAGTCGACGATGTTGCCCTGGACCTTGGCGATCAGGATGGCGCTGGAGGTGTTGGCGAACGCGTTCTGCACGATCGCCATCATGATCAGGCCGGGTGCCAGGAACTCCAGGTAGGGCAGGTCGCCGATCGTACGCCTGGCCCCGCCCAGCGCCATGGCGAAGATCGCCAGGAAGATCAGGGTGGTGACCAACGGCGCGATCAGGGTCTGGCCGAACACCTTCAGGAAGCGCCGCACCTCCTTCAGGTAAAGGGTGCGCAGGCCCACCAGGTTGAGGTCGAGCGGGGTGCCGAAGGTGCTGCCGTCCTTGGGCGCCACCTCAAGGAAGCGCCGGTCGATGCCGGTCGAGAGCCGCTTTGCCGTGTCCGTCGCCATGCCCATCCCGCCTTGCCGCCCCTGAACCGGACCAGGCGTTGCGCCCGTGCCGGCCGCCGGCCTTCTGCCACGGAATGCGGCCGGGCGCATCCTCGGCGCAGGTGCGCCAGCCCAGGCAAGACGAGCCGGCGTGGCCGAAGCAACACTCCGCAGATCAGATAATCGCAATACAGACAAGAATACCTCGGAAGCCTATTCCGAGAAGTTCGCCTTGTGGTTATGTAGACTTGGTCTGCGAAGGAGGCACTTCTTCCAATACGCACTGGTGTTGATGTTCAAACGTCCAGCTCGGGAAGATGAAAATGATCCGCACGACTTGCGTGTGCATGGCGCTGGTGCTGGCGGCCCCGGCCGCCTACGCCCAGACATCCTCCTCCGGCGATACCTCCCAGGGCACCATGTCGTCCGGCGGCGCCGCGACGGCAGAGATGCCCGGACGCTACCAGGTGTACTTCGACCTGGGCAGCACCGAACTCGATGCCGATGCGATGGCGACGATCGCGGCCGCCGCGGACGAGTTCAAGTCCACCGGCAGCGCCACCCTGACCGTGGCCGGCCATACCGACACGGTTGGTGGGCCCGCCGTCAACCAGCCGCTCTCGGAGCGTCGCGCCCAGGCGGTCTCGGTGGAACTTGTCCGTCTGGGCGTTCCGGCCAGCGCGATCACCCCGAAAAGCTACGGATCCAACGACCTCCTGGTGCCGACCGCGGACGGCGTGGCGATGCGCGAGAACCGGCGGGTCGAGATCTTCTTCGAGGTGCCGAGCCAGGCCGCAGAAGAGCCCGCCGCCGCCACCACCGCGGCCACCGAGACCGGCATGGTCGAGGAGGTCGCCCAGGCGGTCCGCCGCGGCCGGTTCGGCCTCGGCTTCTACTACGGCGCCAACCTGCTCGATGAAGGCGACGATTCGGGCAAGGACACCCATCACGTCACCCAACTGTTGGGCCTCAACCTCACGTTCGACTATCTGATGACGGACAGGCTGAACCTCTCCCTGGAGCAGGCCGGCTTCTACAATTTCGACACGGACGACGATGGCTTCGGTGGCCGGACGGTGGCCGGCGTCGACTTCGTGTTCCCCACCGGTGAAGGCGGTTTCGCCTCCTTCCTGCCGCATGTCGGGCTCAACATCGGCGGCATCTACGGTTCCGGCCTGGACGACGACTTCATCTGGGGTCCGGAGATCGGGCTGAACATCGGCCCGGTGGTCGCCAAGATCGCCTACGACATGCCGTTCGACCGCGACATGGACGAGGGCATCATCTCCACCACGATCGGCATCGGCATCCCCTTCTGAGCCAGCGCCCTGCCCGGCGCGCAGGACGCTGTCCCCCATGGCGTCCTGCAGGACGCTGCCCCCAATGGCGTCCCGATGCGCCGGCGGCGTGGCGCGCCAAGGTCGGTCAGGCGCCGCGGCGCCTGACCGGCCGCCGATGGGGCAGGGCCCGGCCCTTGCCCCGGCGATCCGCCGCCAGCACCGGACCCGTTCCGCCATGGCCGGGGCGGCGCCCAGCCCGGCCCGCTTCCGCTGCGGGCTCACCCGACCCGGCGCCGGTCCGCCGCGCGGTCCAGCGCCCAGGCGAGCTTGCGCAGGGCAAGGCGCTCCAGCGCGGAGGGATCCCGCGCTGCCGGCCCCTGGATCACCACCTCCGTCCCGCTGGCCGGATCGATCGCGGCGACCCGCAGCAGCATGCCGATCCGCCGGTGCTCGAGGATCGGCGGCTCGCCGGGCTGCCCGCCTGAATGTCCTTGTCGTTCCATGGGTCCTCCATGGCCTCAATCTAGCCCAGGGCGGTTAAGGAAGGATTGCCGGCGCTGAAGGCGCCCGGCGGATCATGTCGGCCCCGCTCCCGGCCCCGGCCCCGCTGCCGGCATCGCCCGGCCGACGGTGATTCATGATCGTATCGAGACACTTGAGGGCGGATCAGGCTTCGTGTACCGCGGATCGGGTACTGAGGGGTGTAGGCGCCAAACCAATGAGGCTCGGCCAGATCGCAGCGGCGTTCTCGTCGTGGCTGGCCCGGTCGGTGCATACCTGCGGTGGGGGCGTCGTCGCGGATGGAATATTTCCTCCAACAACTCGTGAATGGCGTCACGCTGGGCGCCGTCTACGGCCTGATCGCGATCGGCTACTCGATGGTCTACGGGATCATCGGCATGATCAATTTCGCCCATGGCGACATCTTCATGATCGGCGCCTTCCACGCGCTGATCGTGTTCCTGATCCTGGGCGCAGTCGGCATTTCGTGGCTGCCCCTGGCGCTGCTGATCGTGCTGATCGTGGGCATCCTGCTGACCTCGCTTTATGGCTGGTCGGTGGAGCGGATCGCGTATCGGCCGCTGCGATCATCGCCGCGGCTGGCGCCGCTGATCTCGGCGATCGGCGCCTCGATCTTCCTGCAGAACTACGTGCAGCTGGCCCAGGGCGCCCGGCCGAAGCCCCTGGAGCAGATGGTGTCGGGCGGCTTCGTGATCATGGAGAGCGCCGGCGGCTTCGCGGTGCGGATCAGCTACATCCAGGTGGTGATCGTGGTCCTGACCCTGGCGCTGATGGCGGTGTTCACCTGGCTGATCAAGGGCACCGCGCTCGGCCGTGCCCAGCGGGCCTGCGAGCAGGACCGCAAGATGGCGGCGCTGCTCGGCGTGGACGTCGACAAGACCATCTCGCTGACCTTCGTGATCGGCGCCTCGCTGGCCGCGGTGGCCGGGCTGATGTTCACGCTCTACTACGGCGTGATCGACTTCTTCATCGGCTTCATCGCCGGGATCAAGGCGTTCACCGCGGCGGTGCTGGGCGGGATCGGCTCGCTTCCGGGCGCCATGCTGGGCGGGCTCCTGATCGGGGTGATCGAGGCGTTCTGGTCCGGCTACTTCTCGGTGGAATACAAGGACGTGGCCTCGTTCGGGGTGCTGGTGCTGGTGCTGATCTTCCGCCCCACCGGCCTGCTCGGCCGGCCTGAAATCGAGAAGGTCTGACGCGCATGACGGGCCTTCTGGCAGGATTGGACGGCGGCAAGCTCTGGCGCCACGTGCTCGGCGCGGCGATCATCACCTTCCTGATGACCAGCCTGATCGTCGGGCTGGAACTGGTGGCGTCGCAGACCGGGCTGCAGCTCAACCCGCGCTACCATATCGTGCTCTACTGCGTGCTGGCGGTGGCGCTGGGCTCCACCGCCGTGTTCGCGCTCGGCGAGCGCAGCTGGCGCCTGCCGATCCTGGTCGGCATCGTGCTGGCGGTCCTGCTGCTGGTGCCGCTGCTGACCGGCAACACCGATTCCGACCTGGCCTTCCTGCTGCCGTTCCCGGTGGCGCCCCTGAACTGGGTGGCGCTGCTGTTCCCGGCCTTCATCCTGCTGCGGGCCGGCCAGCTGGCCTACGCCTCCTCCCGGCCGGTGTCGGACAAGCCCAAGCGGCGCGAGATGAGCGTCGCCGCCAAGCGGGCTTCGCTCGCGTTCGGCTTCTTCCTGATCCTGGCCGCGTTCGCCTTCCCGATCACCCCGATGGCCGACCGCCAGCTGGTCGACATCCTGACGATCGTGCTGATCTACATCATGCTGGGCTGGGGGCTGAACATCGTGGTGGGCCTGGCCGGCCTGCTCGACCTTGGCTACGTCGCCTTCTACGCGGTGGGGTCCTACTCCTACGCCTTGCTGGCCGAGTATTTCGGCTGGAGCTTCTGGGTGTGCCTGCCGCTGGCCGGCCTGTTCGCCGCCAGCTTCGGCATCGTGCTGGGCTTCCCGGTGCTGCGCCTGCGCGGCGACTACCTGGCGATCGTCACGCTGGGCTTCGGCGAGATCATCCGGGTGATCCTGATCAACTGGTACACCTTCACCGGCGGCCCCGACGGCATCGGCGGCATCCCGCGGCCGTCCTTCTTCGGCCTGCCCTTCCAGGCCAACCCGCCGCGCGGCGGCGGCGAGACCTTCGCCAGCTTCTTCGAGATCCCGTTCGACCCCTATCACCGGATCGCGTTCCTCTACTACGTGATCCTGGTGCTGGCCCTGTTCACCAACTGGTTCACGATCCGGATCCGCAAGCTGCCGATCGGCCGGGCCTGGGAAGCTTTGCGCGAGGACGAGATCGCCTGCCGGGCGCTGGGGCTGAACCCGACCGCGGTGAAGCTGGCGGCGTTCGGCATCGGGGCGATGTTCGCGGGCTTCGCCGGCAGCTTCTTCGCCGCCCGCCAGGGCTTCATCAGCCCGGAAAGCTTCGTGTTCATCGAGAGCGCCGTGATCCTGGCGATCGTGGTGCTGGGCGGGCTCGGCAGCCAGATGGGCATCGTGTTCTCCGCGGTGATCCTGATCGGGCTGCCGGAATTCTTCCGCGAACTGGAAGACTACCGGATGATCGCGTTCGGCCTGGTCATGGTGCTGATCATGATCTGGAAGCCCACCGGCCTGGTCTCCCACCGCGAGCCGACCATCCGGCTGCACCCGCGGGGAGAGGGCTGATGACGCTCCTCACCGTCGAGCACCTGACCATGCGCTTTGGCGGGCTGGTCGCCGTCGACAACGTGTCGTTCACCGCCGAGCAGTCGCAGATCACCTCGATCATCGGGCCGAACGGCGCCGGCAAGACCACGATGTTCAACTGCCTGACCGGGTTCTACCAGCCCTCGGTCGGGCGGCTGGAGCTGTCCAGCGAGCGCGGCGACTGGCTGCTGGAACGCCTGGACGGCCACCGGATCGTGCGCGACGCCGGCGTGGCGCGCACCTTCCAGAACATCCGCCTGTTCGCCGGCATGTCGGTGCTGGAGAACCTGATGGTCGCCCAGCACACCGAGCAGATGCAGGCGTCCGGCTGGAGCATCAAGGGCCTGCTCGGCCTGCCCTCCTACCGCAAGGCCGAAGAGGAGGCGGTCCACCTCGCCCGCTCCTGGCTGGACCGGATCAACCTGACCGACAAGGCCGACTGGCCGGCCGGCGCTTTGGCCTATGGCGACCAGCGCCGGCTGGAGATTGCCCGGGCGATGTGCACCAAGCCGGTGCTGCTCTGCCTGGACGAGCCAGCGGCCGGCCTGAACGCCACCGAGTCGCTGGAACTGAACGAGCTCCTGCGCTGGATCAAGGAGATCCACGGGATCGGCGTCCTGCTGATCGAGCACGACATGAGCGTGGTGATGGGGATCTCCGACAAGATCGTGGTGCTGGACTACGGCAAGAAGATCGCCGAGGGCACGCCGGCCGAGATTCGCGACGATCCCAAGGTCATCAAGGCCTATCTCGGCGAGCCCGAGGAGGAGGAACTGCCGCCCGAGGTCGCCGAGGACCTCCATCTCGACCCGGGAGCGCGCTGATGCTGGTGATCGAGGGCATCCACGCCTTCTACGGCCGGATCGAGGCGCTCAAGGGCGTGTCCCTGGAGGTGAAGCAGGGCGAGATCGTCACCCTGATCGGCGCCAACGGGGCCGGCAAGTCGACCCTTCTGATGACGATCTGCGGCACCCCGCGCGGCCAGGGCGGCCGGATCGTGCTGGAAGGCACCGACATCACCGCCATGCCGACCCACCACATCATGCGCCGCGGCATCGCCCAGTCGCCGGAGGGCCGCCGGGTGTTCCCGCGCATGACGGTGTTCGAGAACCTGCAGATGGGGGCGATCAACGTCGATCCCGCCCATTTCGACGGCGACGCCAAGCGCTGCTTCGAGCTGTTCCCGATCCTGGAGCGCCGCCGCAACCAGCGCGCCGGCACCTTGTCGGGCGGCGAGCAGCAGATGCTGGCGATCGCCCGCGCCATGATGGCCAGGCCGCGCCTCCTGCTGCTGGACGAGCCGTCCCTGGGCCTCGCACCCTTGATCGTCCGGCAGATCTTCTCGGTGATCAAGGAACTGAACGAGACCCAGGGGGTGACGGTGCTGCTGGTCGAGCAGAACGCCTATCATGCGCTGAAGCTGGCGCATCGCGGCTACGTGCTGATCAACGGCCAGATCACCATGTCCGGAACCGGCCGGGGGCTGCTGGCCGACCCGGAGGTGCGGCGCGCCTATCTCGAAGGCGGCCATTAGGGGAGGACGTTCCATGCTGGAGACCCTGACCGGCCAGTCGCTCGGCGTGTTCATCGGCCTGACCCTGGTGCTGGCCGGATCGGCGGCCATGTCGATGGGCCAGGCGATCGCGCAGACCTGGCGCCCGCTCTGGCAGATCGTGCCCTACGGGCTGCTGCTGGGCGCGGCCAACCGGTTCCTGTCCTACGCGCTGTTCGAGGAGGAACTGCTGCACGTGACCGGCTTCCTGGTCTGCTCGGCGATCCTGATCGCGCTGGCCTTCCTGGCCTACCGGATCGCCCGCACCAACAAAATGGTCGCCCAGTATCCATGGTTGTACGAGCGCGCGGGATTGTTCGCGATCCGCGAGCATCGGGGCAGCTGACGCTCGATCGGCTTGCAGGTGCCAAGATCGGCGTTAGACTTCACCCAGATTGATCGGGTCCGGCCATGTCGTTCCCAATCCTCGTCGAATCGACCAACAGGTTTCTCTAAAGGACCGGAGTAGACGATGCAGCGATTCTCCAGGCGGATGGCGGGTGCGGCGTTCACGGCCGTGCTGCTGGCCAGTTCAGCGATGGCCCATGCCGAGATCGTCATCGCCTCGGCGGGCCCGATGACCGGCGCCTACGCGGCGTTCGGCGAGCAGCTCCGCCGCGGTGCCGAGCAGGCGGTCAAGGACATCAACGCCGCCGGCGGCGTCAACGGCGAGGAGCTCACCCTGGCGATCGGCGACGACGCCTGCGATCCCAAGCAGGCGGTGGCGGTCGCCAACGACCTGGCCAGCCAGGGCGCCGTGTTCGTGGCTGGGCATTTCTGCTCGGGATCCTCGATCCCGGCCGGCGACGTGTATGCCGAGGAAGGCATCCTGCAGATGTCGCCCGCCTCGACCAACCCCGCCTACACCGAGGGCCCGTTCGAGGAAGGCGTCACCACCGTCTTCCGCACCTGCGGCCGCGACGACCAGCAGGGTGACTTCGCCGGCAAGTGGCTGGCCGAGAACTATGCCGGCAAGAACGTGGCGGTGGTCCACGACAAGTCGACCTACGGCAAGGGCCTGGCCGACCTCACCAAGCAGTTCATGAACGAGGGCGGCCTCGACGAGGTGGCCTACGAGGCGATCTCCGCGGGCGACAAGGACTTCACCGCGCTGATCACCAAGCTGAAGTCGCAGAACGTCGATGCCATCTATTTCGGCGGCTACCACACCGAGGCGGCGCTGATCGCCCGCCAGGCCGCCGAGCAGGGCCTCCAGGCGCGGCTCCTGTCCGGCGACGCGCTGAACACGGTCGAGTATGCGCAGCTGGCCGGTCCGGCCTCCGACGGCACCCGCTTCACCAACGCCGCCGAGGCCCGCAACCTGCCGACCGCGCAGAAGGTGGTCGAGGAGTTCAAGGCCAGCGGCTACGACCCGGAAGGCTACACCCTGTCGACCTATGCCGCGGTGCAGGTCTGGGCGGCCGCCGCCAACGAGGCGGGCACCACCGATGCGGCCAAGGTCGCCGAGACCCTGCGCTCGCATCGCTGGGACACGGTGATCGGCAACATCGGCTTCGACGAGAAGGGTGATCTCACCGAGAACACCTATGTCTGGTTCGAGTATGACGGCGGCAACTACGCCCAGGTCGACAACTGATCCGACCGGCTTTCGAGGGCAGGGGCAGGACCTTCCGCTAGGGGGTGCGCTCCGTCCTTCGGGGCTGGTAGAGAAGGGGGGAGCCCGGCTGGGCTCCCCTTTTTTTGTCGGATCTGGCCTGCGAGCGGAGTGGATGATGCGGATATCTGCGGCGGTAGAGGCTCTCGTGCCGGAGATGACGGCCTGGCGTCACCACCTGCATGCGCATCCGGAGCTCGGCTACGAGGAGCATGGCACCCAGGCGTTCGTGGCCGGCAAGCTGAAGGAGTTCGGGGTCGACGAGGTGGTGACCGGCATGGCCGGGACCGGCGTGGTCGGCGTGATCCGCGGCAAGCGCCCCGGCAACCGCTCGATCGGCCTGCGCGCCGACATGGACGCCCTGCCGATCACCGAACTGACCGGCAAGCCCTATGCCTCGACCAATCCCGGCCGGATGCATGCCTGCGGCCATGACGGCCACACCACCATGCTGCTGGGCGCCGCCAGGCATCTGAGCCAGAGCCGCGACTTCGCCGGTTCGGTGGTGCTGATCTTCCAGCCGGCCGAGGAAGGCGGGGCCGGGGCCCGGAAGATGATCGAGGACGGGCTGTTCGAGCGCTTCCCGGTCGAGGTGGTGTACGGGATGCACAACTGGCCGCAGATGCCGCTCGGCAGCTTCGCCATGCATCGCGGCCCGGTGATGGCCGCCACCGACGAGATCCGCATCGAGATCGCCGGCAAGGGCTGCCATGCCGCCATGCCCCATACCGGCGTCGACCCGGTAGTGGCGGCGGCCCAGCTGGTCTCCGCCCTGCAGAACATCATCAGCCGCGAGACCGACCCGATGGACCGGGCGGTGCTCTCGATCACCGCGATCAATGCCGGCTCGGCCTTCAACGTCGTCCCGGACACCGCGACCCTGAAGGGCACCGTGCGCACCTTCCGCGCCGACACCCGCAAGCGCGTGGTCGGGCGGATCCGCGAGATGGTGGAGGCGTTCGCCAAGGCGTTCGGTGTCGCCATGGAGCTGCACCACCGGGAGGGCTATCCGCCCACCATCAACCATGACGAGCAGGCCGCGTTCGGCGCCGAGGTCGCGGCCGGGATCGTGGGCGAGCCGAACGTCGCCCGCGACCAGCTGCCGTCGATGGGCGGGGAGGATTTCTCGTTCATGCTGGAGAAGGTGCCGGGCGCCTATATCTGGATGGGCGTGGGCGGGGCCGAGGAAGGCCGGATCCTGCACAACGCGAAGTACGACTTCAACGACGCGGCCCTGCCGGTCGGGGTGTCGTGGTGGACCGGGCTGGTCGAGCGCCACCTCTCCGCGGGCTGAAGCCCAAAACGGTCCGGCCGGCCAGGGGCTCAGGCGTTCCGGCACCCCCCGGCACGCCTTCGCCGCGACAAGAGGACTTCCGGGACAGTTAGGAAATCCTTAATCTCCGTCCTGTCACGGTTTCGGGACGGTGCCGAATGCAGCGGGAACGTTATCCGGGAGAGCAGCGGGGGCTGACGCTGTTCCTGGCCGAGCTGCAGCCGGTCGTGGAACTGGTCCTGGGCGAGGACCACCTTCTCTGGCACGCGATCCGCCGCGCCCTGCAGCTCGGCACGCTGGACGCGCTGCGCCACGCGCGGCAGCTGTTCAACAACCAGCCGCGCGAGATCAAGCAGCTGCTGTCCCTGGGCATGGTCGAGGAGCGGCCCGCCGAAGGGCCCAGCCGCGACGAGCTCCTGGACAGCTACGCCACCCGCGAGCCCGAAGAATATGTCAGCTTCGACCTGGCCTCGACCTCGGAGGGCGACGAGCCGGTGGTCCGGCTGCGCCACGAGCTGGTCGACATCCCGGCGGTGCGGGTGATGGTCCGCCCGGGCACGCTCCCGAGCAGCGCCGCCGCCAGGCTGCGCGCCATCGCCGACCTGATCGAGCGCGACCGCCGCCTGCTGTCGCAGCGCTTCTGGGCCGGGCGCGACCTCCATGTCGAGCCCTGCGACCCGGGCAGCGCCGAGCGCGGCTGACCATGGATCGTTTCGATGTCGTGGTGATCGGGGCGGGGATCGCCGGTGCCAGCGCTGCCGCAAGAATCGCCGCCGCCCGCCATGTCTGCCTCCTGGAGCGCGAGGCGCGTCCGGGCACCCAGGCGACCGGCCGCTCCGCCACCATGTTCGCCCTGGCCTATGGCGACCGCGCCACCCGCCGCCTGGCCGCGGCCAGCCGGGCCTTCCTGACCGATCCGGACCGCCCGGACGGGCCGCTCGCCAGCCCGCGCGGCATGCTGCACGTGGCCTCGCCCGGGCAGGAGGCGGCCCTGCGCACCCTGGCGGAGGAGACCGGGCTGCCGGTCCTGAGCGCAGCCGAGGTGATCGGCCGCCTGCCGGTCCTGCGCCCGGAGCGGGTGGCCGGCGGCGTGCTGGATGCCGCCGCCGACGCCATCGACGACCACCGCTTCCTGCAGTGCTGCCTGCGCGACCTGAAGGCAGCCGGCGGGGAGCTGCGCTGCGGCGCCGAGGTGACGGCGATTGCGGCCGAGGGGGCAGGCTTCCGGCTGGAGACCAGCGCGGGGCCGATCGTTGCCGGCTGGATCGTCAACGCCGCCGGTGCGTGGGCCGACCAGGTGGCGCAGCTCGCCGGCCTGGCGCCCCTGGGCCTGTGCGCGCTGCGCCGCACGGCGCTCACCATCGATCCGCCGGACGGCCAGGACCCGTCCCGCTGGCCGATGGCGATCGACGTGGCCGAGCAGTGGTACTTCAAGCCGGAAGGCGGCCGGCTGCTGCTGTCGCCGGGCGACGCCGCCGAGGTGGCGCCCCAGGACGTCCAGCCCGAGGAATGGGACGTGGCGGTGGCGATCGACCGCTACACCGGCCTCACCGGCCACGAGCCCCGGCGGATCCATGCAAGCTGGGCGGGCCTGCGCAGCTTCGTCCCGGACCACGCCCCGGTCGCCGGCGCCGATCCCGGCCATCCCCGCTTCGTCTGGCTGGCGGGGCAGGGCGGGGCCGGCTTCATGACCGCCCCGGCCATGGCGGAGATCGCTTGCGCGGCGGTCGGCGGGGGCGCCCTTTCGGACGAGCTGGCAGCGCTCCTGCCGGACCTCTCACCCGCCCGGTTGATGGCATCCTGAAAAAAAAGCCCCGGATGGTCCGGGGCTTGGAGGTCACTCGAAGATCGGGTCCTGGCGGGGCTCGTCGATGTCCTCCGGCGGCAGCGGCTCGGAGCGGACCGCCTTCGGGTTGGCGATCCGGGCGCGCGCCACCGCGTCGTCCAGCTCCAGCTGGGCGCACAGGCCGAGCAGCACGGGGTCGCGCGGGCGGATGTCCTGGCTCTTCCAGTGGGTGCGGTCGCGCACCTGCTGGATGGTGTTCTTGGTGGTGCCCAGCAGCTTGCAGATCTGCTGCTCGGCCAGCTCGGGGTGGTTGCGCAGCAGCCAGGCGATGGCGTCCGGGCGGTCCTGGCGCTTGGAGAGCGGCGTGTAGCGTGGCTCCTTCTTCTTCGGGCCGAGCTTGGTGTCGGCGATCGAGCGCTGCAGGCGCAGCCGGGCGGTCGGGTCCTTGGCGACCCGGTCGATCTCCTGGCGGGTCAGCATCCCGGCGCCGATGGGATCGAGGCCGCGGACGCCGGCATTGACCTCGCCGTCGGCGATGCCCTTGATCTCGAGCGTGTGCAGCCCGGTGAACTCCGCAATCTGCTCGAAGGTCAACCCGGTGTTCTCCACGAGCCAGACGGCCGTGGCTTTCGGCATGAGCGGGCGATCCATTCGATCCACCTTCTTTCTGGAAACGACGACGCGGCGCCCTCGTCGAGAAACGCCGCGTCCGGGACGGTCATATTTCTAGGCGCTCTATTGGCGGAACGCCCGGCACGGTTCAAGCGGCGTCTCAACCCTGGACGGGAACCGTGTAGTTGAGGCCGAGCCGGCCGCCATCCACGTACACGGTCTGCCCGGTCACGTAGGCGGCGTCCTCGGACGCCAGGAACAGGACGACCCGGGCAACCTCCTCGGGCTCGCCGCAGCGGCCGAGCGGGGTGCGCGCCAGGACCTTGGTGCGCGCCGCCTCGTCGACCATGATGGTCTTGAGCATGTCGGTCAGGATCGAGCCCGGCCCCACCCCGTTCACCCGCACGCCCTTGTCGGCCAGCGCCAGCGCCATGACGTTGGTGAGCTGGTTCATCCCGCCCTTGCTGACGTTGTAGGGGGTCTGGTTGGGGATCGCGAGCACGCCGTTGACCGAGGACATGTTGACGATGGCGCCCTTGCCCTGCGCCGCCATCACCCGGGCGGCCGCCTGGCCGCACAGGAACGAACCCTTCAGGTTGACCCGCAGCACCAGGTCGAAATCGGCTTCGTCCAGCTCCAGGAACTCGCCGGCCCGGATGATCCCGGCATTGTTGACCAGCACGTCCAGGCCGCCGCCGAAGCGGACCGCCGCGTCGACCATCGCCTGCACCGAGGCCTTGTCGCCGACATCGGTCTGCTGGAACAGCGCCTGCACGCCGCGCCCGTGCAGCTCCCGGGCGAAGCTCTCGCCCTTGTCCACGTCGACATCGGCGATCACCACCTTGGCGCCCTCGGCGGCGAAGGCCTCCACGCAGGCGCGCCCGATGCCCTGGGCGGAGCCGGTCACGATCACGGTCTTGTCGGTAAAGCGCATTCTGGTCCCATCCTCGGCGAAATCCGAGCCGGCCGCTTCCAGCACCAGCCGTACATCGTCCCGCTCGGCCGCCACGTCCTGCAGCACCCGCAGGACCGCGTCCAGCCCGCCTCCGCGGCCGGCCTGCCAGACCAGCTCGATCGGGCCCTCCAGGTCGGTGCGGAGCACGTCGAACAGGGCGTCCAGGTTGCGGATGCTGTTGGACGGCATCCCGGCGGCGGTGCAAACGCGCTCGAACACGTCCTGCCGCGCGGCGATCCCGGCGCCGATGACGATCCGCCTCATGCGGGCAACTCCCTCATTCCGGCACTTCGTGGAACGTGTCGTAATGGTCGATGGTGACGTAGATCAGCTGGTCGTTGGAGAACACCAGCCGCTTGGCGCCGCGCCGGCCGCAGTCGAAGTCCAGGTCGGCCTCGGTCCAGCGCCGGCCCTGGCGGGCGGGCAGCCGGCCCTCGCGGTTGCCGAACCGGTCCCCGCCGATCGAGAGGCCCTCGGCCACGTCGCACAGGTCGCGGCCCGGGCGCCAGCCCAGCTCCTCGGCCTCGCGCTTGGTGATCCAGCGGTCGGGCAGGCGGCCGTCCTCGCGGATCGTGGTGACCGCGTCGACGAATCCGTCCAGGTCGCGCAGGCCGAGTTCGCGCCCGAACGAGCGCAGCTCGGCCTCGTCGCCGAACGCCAGGGCCGGCAGGAGCCCGACCAGGACGACCAAGAGAATCTGCAGGGAGCGGCGCATCGGTATCCACCTGAAGGGGCGCCAGGGTAGACGGCCCCGGCCGGGCAAGCCAAGCCCCCGGGCTTGAAGAAAGAACGCCGCGCCTTCCGTCGGATCTTCCGATCCTGGGGATGACGCGGCGCCAAGGTGGTACGTGCGACAGCATTCACATGGGTCCAACGTCACCGAATTGCAACCTGCAAAAACAGACTTCAACCATTCTCAACGATCACAAACAGCGATAAAACCACACCAAACCCTGGGGAACTCGGCGCTGCATCCGCATGCGTCACCGAGGGCAGTTGCGCCTGGCGCTTGGCAAGGACTAACGGCTGTGGGGCAGGTAGTTTCCGAGGTTCCGGTATGCTCACCCAACCATTGTTGACGGTGCGCGAGGTGGCGGAGATGCTCAAACTGAAAGAGAGCACGATCCGCCAGATGATCATTTCCGGTAGACTCCGCGCGATCAAGTTCGGGCGGGAGTGGCGGGTCACCCGCGACGACCTGGAAGCCTGCCTCAATGCTCACGCGACCCGGCTGGCGTGAGGCAATTTCTGCCCAAGGATTGATCCGGACATCCAGTCCGGAGGCTGTGGGTCCAGGAAGCGGATCATGCTCCGGCAGGAATCGGGTCGCAGCCGTCGCTCCGCTGGCATGGTTCCATGCCGGCCCGTCACGATGAGGGGAGCGCGCGCCGGTCAGCCGTCCAGATGCCGGGCAAGAAACGCCAGCAGGTTCTCGTGGTGCCGGTTCTCGGTGTCGCTGTCCGGGATGTGGTCCTGGCCATCGTAGTAATGAACCTCCGGCTGGTGGCCATGCGCCCGCAGGCGCCGCTCCAGCCGCCGGGTCATCTCCACCGACCAGACCCGGTCGGCCGTACCGTGGCTGAGGAACACAGGGCCCGAATAGCGCTCGATCTCGATCGGCGTGGTGGGCAGCAGGGCGTCGCTGCTGCCCTGCCAGGTCCAGGCCCGTGCGGCCGGGTCCCAGGGCTGCCAGCCCGGATCGCCGGCATCACGCCGCGCCGGACCGTCGAAGGCGCCGCAGACCACGTCCGGCGGGCTGTGCGCGGCCACCGCGTCCGGCAGGCTGTCCAGCCCGTCCCTCGCCATCAGGGCGGACAGCAGCAAGGCGTGCTCGGCGCCGCGCGAGGCGCCGTAGAGCGCAAGGCGGCCGGAACAGGCCGGAAAGGCGCGCAGGGCTTCCATCGCCCGGATGGTGCGCTCCAACGGCACCTCGCGGATGCTGCCGGCGTTCCAGGCGTTGCCGCCGATCGAATAGCCGAACGGGAAGGCCAGGAAGCCGTGGGCCGCCAGGATCGCCGCGTTGCGGTGGCTCCAGCCCGACCAGGCGCCCTCGGAGCCGTGCAGCACCAGGACGGTCGGGAACGGCCCGTCGCCGGGCGGGCCGTAGCTGGTGCCGAACTGCGGCACCAGGCGGCGGACGATCGCAAGCGTCATTGCGGCGGCGGCTCTTTTCCGTTCAGGCGGGCGAGATCCCCCGGCCGATCGTAATCGCGTCCGGGCGCCCGGGCAGAGCCAGGCTGCTGGTGCGCGGGGCGGCGCGGGCGATCACCTTGCCGGCGCGCAGCACGTAGAGGCGCGGCGGCTTGATCCGTACCGCCTCCACCGGGTCGGCGGCGTCCAGCACCACGAGGTCGGCGCGGCAGCCGGGGGTGATGCCGTAGCCGTCCAGCTGCATCAGCTGGGCAGGAACGCTGGTCACCGCGTCGAAGGCGGAGCGGATCTGGTCCATCGAGGTCATCGGCACGGCATGGACGCCCATATGCGCCACTTCCAGCATGTCGCCGGAGCCCATCGAGTACCAGGGGTCCATGGCGCAGTCCTGGCCGAACGCCACCGGCACGCCCGCCGCCTGCAGTTCCGGCACCCGGGTCAGGCCGCGCCGGCGCGGGTAGGTGTCGTGGCGGCCCTGCAGGGTGATGTTGATGAGCGGGTTGCAGACCGCGTTCATGCCGCTCTCGGCGATCAGCGCCATCAGCTTGCTGGCGTAGTAGTTGTCCATGCTGTGCATGGAGGTCAGGTGCGAGCCGGTGGCGCGGCTTCCTAAGCCCAGGCGCTGCACCTCGTAGGCCAGCTGCTCGACATGGCGGGAGTGCGGGTCGTCGCTCTCGTCGCAATGCAGGTCGATCATCCGCCCGAGCTTGGCGGCCAGCTCGCACAGCTCGGTGACCGAGCGGCGGCCATCCTCCATGGTGCGCTCGAAATGCGGGATGCCGCCGACCACGTCGACCCCGATGTCCAGCGCCCGCATCAGGTTCTGCTTGGCGGTGGGGTAGCGGTAGAGGCCGTCCTGCGGGAAGGCGACCAGCTGCAGGGTCAGATAGGGCGCCACCCGGGCGCGCACCTCGATCAGCGCCTCGACCCCGGTCAGGCTGTCGTCGCACACGTCGACATGGGTGCGGATCGCGCCGATGCCTTGCGCCACCGCCATGTCGCAATAGCGCAGCGCCCGCTCGATCACCGCCTCCTGGGTGAGCAGCGGCTTGAGTTCCGCCCAGAGCGCGATGCCCTCCAGCAGGGTGCCGGAGCGGTTCAGGCGCGGCGTGCCCAGCGACAGGGTCGCGTCCATGTGGAAATGGCAGTCGACGAAGGGCGGGGTGACCAGCCGCCCGCCGGCGTCGATCTCCTCGTGGCCGGATGCCTCGATCGACGGCCCGACCGCCTGGATCAGCCCGTCGGAGATCAGGATGTCCATGCCCGTGTGGCCATCGGGCAGGGTGGCGTTGCGCACGATCATGTCGAGCTTCAAGGTGGGCTCACTCCGACGTCCAGGTTCGAGGCTGGCCGATCCTGCCAGACGATCAGGATGCCGGCCATGATGATGAGGGTGGCGCCGAACAGCATCCAGGCGGTCGGCACGTCGCCCCAGACCAGCCAGCCGGTCAGCATGGTCTGCGGGATCGACACGTACTTGAACGGGGCGGCAAAGCTCATCTCGCCGATCCGGAAGGCGCGGATGTAGCAGAGATAGGCGCCGACCACGAGGAAGGCCGCCAGCACCAGCAGGCCCGCGGTCGGCAGGTCCGGCCAGGCGAGGTTGCGCATCGCGGCCACGCCGCCGCCGGCGGTGATCATCACCAGCGTGGTGACCGTGATCGAATCGGTGGGGATGGACGGGTCGATCCGCCGGGTGATCAGGTCGCCCAGCGCCTGGAGCAGGGCTGCGCCCAGCGGCAGGACCACCCACCAGGAAGCCCTGGCGCCGAACGGGTCGGTGACGAACAGCATGCCGACAAAGCCCAGCAGCACCGCGCCGATCCGCGCCGGTCCCAGCCGCTCGCGCAGCACCAGCCCGCCCAGCGCCACCCCCCAGAGCGGCGAGGTGAACACCAGCGTGTTGGCCACCGCGATCGGCAGGTTGGCGACGCCGAACAGATAGGCGAACACCACGGCCACCTCGACCAGGCCGCGCAGCAGCACGACCGGCCGGGCCAGCGTGCGCCAGGACGGCTGCCAGCCGCCGAGCCTGGCCAGCGCCACCACCAGCACGATGCTGACCAGCCCGCGCAGGAACATGATTTCGGGAATGCTCATCCGCTCGGAGAGCAGCTTCACCGTGGTGTCGCCCAGCGCCCAGAAGGTGACGGCGCCGACCACGAAGCCGGCGGCGCGCAGGTTGTCGGCCCGGGCCGTCATCGGGTCGCTCCGATCCGCCCGGCCAGCCGGTGCTCGCGGTAGAAGATCAGGATCCCGGAGCCCACGATCAGGAGGGTGCCGGCCAGGGCGTAGCGGTCGGGCAGGTCGCCCCAGAGCAGGAAGCCCAGGATGCCGGCGGTGGGCAGCGACACGTAGCGGATCGGCGCCAGGAAGCTGATCTCGCCCAGTCGGCTGGCGCCGATATAGGCGAACAGCGCCACGCCGGAGATCACCGCCGAGCCGGCCAGCACGCCGGTCAGCGGCAGGTCCAAAGGCGGCCAGGGCAGGAACGGGATCGACAAGAAGCCGCTCAGCCCGGTCCCGACCGTGGTGGAGAGCGCCACCACCTTGGTGGAGATGCCGTGCTTGAGGCGGCGGGTGAGCAGGTCGCGCAGGGCGGCGATCAAGGCTGCCAGCAGCGGCAGCAGCATGGTCGGCTCGAACGCGGTCGAGCCCGGCCGGGTCGCGATCAGGATGCCGACAAAGCCCAGCACCACCGCCGTCCAGCGCCAGAACCGGACCCGCTCGCCCAGCACCAGCGCGCCCAGCGCCGTGGCGATCATCGGGGTGGTGAAGAACAGGGCGGTGACGGTGGCGATCGGCAGCAGCATCAGCGAGGTGAACATCACCCAGGACAAGGCCGCCTCGGACAAGGCGCGCAGGAGGTTGACCGGGTCCCGGAACTGCGAAAGCCGCCAGTCGCCGCGGATCGTGCGGAACAGGCCCAGGAAGATCACCACCATGAACATGCCGCGGATGGCCAGGATCATGCCGATCGGCACGCCGGAACCGGTCAGCACCTTCACCAGGGCGTCGTTCATGGTGAACACGATGGAGGCGAACGCCATCAGGGCGGCGGCGCGCAGATTGTCGGCGGCGGTGGACAGGACGGGCTCCTGCAAGGAACGCCTGGGCGTAGCCTGTCCCGGCGACGCACGGCAAGCACCGGTTGCAGCCCAGTTGCCGCGGATCTGACAGGCTTCGTTCAGGCTGGATCGGCTAGGATCGCCCGAAATCATGCCGAAGCTGCCGGCGACCCCCCGCCGCCGCATGGAGGAACCCGATGCGCAGAACCCTGGCCGCCCTCGTACTGGCCGGCTCGCTCGCCGCCTGCTCGAGCGGGCCCAGCTACAATCTCTACGCCGACAACCCGAAGGCGACCATGGGCACCGTGCTGGGCGGTGCGGGTGGCGGCCTCCTGGGAGCGGCCATCGGCAAGAACGCCAGCGGCGACCGCGGCTTCGTCTACACCGCCGTGGGCACCCTGCTGGGGGCGATGATCGGCAACTCGATCGGCACCTCCCTGGACAGCGCCGACCAGCAATATGCCGGCTACGCCACCAACAACGCCCTGGAATACAACCGCTCCGGCACGCCAGCCTCCTGGACCAACCCGGACAGCGGCAATTACGGCTACACCACGCCGGTGCGCACCTACCAGACGAACGGCCGCGACTGCCGGGACTTCGAGACGACCATCTATGTCGACGGCCGTCCGGAGACCGGCCGCGGCTCCGCCTGCCGGCAGGCGGACGGCACCTGGCGGATCATGGGCTGAAGCCCGTAGGGAGCGGTTGCCGGGTCGCCTAGCGAACTCCGGCGCGTGCGCCGGCGGCGCTGGTCAGGCCCTGCGCCGCCAGCGCGCGCAGGTCGTGGCAGTGCGCCGCCAGGTTCGGCGCCGCCTGCACCGCCTGCCTCAGCGGCGTGTCGATCTCGTAGAAATAGATGTTGGCGAGAAATCCGTGCACGGTCGCGTCCAGGCCGTGGACATCCTGGCCGAACATGAACGGCCCGTCGCCCAGGAGCCCCGCCAGCGCCTCCAGGTCGCGCAGGCCCCGCTCATAGGCCGCCTCCGGCTCGAAGCGGCCGATGCCCTGGTGGTGGTAGCGCTGGAAGTTGTAGCTGCGCGCTCCTTCCAGGAGCGCCGCCTCGACCTGCGGATGGTAGGCGAGGAACGCGTCGCGGAAGGCCGGCCAGAACCGGTCGTCGCGCCAGCGGGAATAGGACATCACCCAGTAGAGATCGTCCAGCATCCGGCGGACCAGGAGGTCGGTGCGGCGCTGCTCCGGGGTGAGGCCGCGGTCGATCGCCAGGTCGAATTTCCGGGTCAGGTGGGCGATGATCGCGTCGCTGTCGCCGACCACCACCCCGTCATCGTCCAGGAAGGGCAGCTGCCCGCGCGGTGCGGTGCTGGCGTCGAGGATATGCTCGTGCCGGAACGGCAGGCGGCAGAGCTTGAGGAAGGTCGCGACCTTGAGGCCATAGGGGTTGTTGTCCGACAGGCCGAACAGGCCGGGATAGGAGAACAGCGTCAGCGCCATCGAAAAGCCTCCCGCTCCCATGTTCCTGCCGGGACGGGAGCAGCCGACCATCCGCCGGTCCGGGCGGGCCGGTCAAGGGGGCGGCGAGGCGTCCGCCGGGCGTGGCGTTCATCCCGCTATCCAGGCGTGCGCATCGTATCGTCATCAACCTGTAGTTGAACTGTGGCCGTCCGGACGCTAGCCAGGATCAGGACCCAGCGCTTCTTGGGAGACGGGCATGAGCCACACCCGCCTTTGCATCGTCGCGGACGTCCATTGCGGACCGGATTCGCCCACCAAGAAGGGCGGGCAGGCGGTGGACCTGCTGCGCCACGTGATCGACTTCGCCAGGGTCACCCAGCCGGACGTGCTGCTGGACCTGGGCGACCGCATCAGCGACGTCGACCTCTCCACCGACCGGCGCAACCTGGTGGAGGTCGCCGCTAGGCTCGGCTCCCTGCGCTGCCACCGCATCCATCTGCTGGGCAACCACGATGTCGGCCATCTGAGCCCGGCCGACAATGCCGAGATCCTCGCCAGCCCGGTGCACAGCCGCGTGGTCGAGCTCGACCCGTGCCGGATCGTGGTCTGGCAGCCGGACATGACCGTGCGCGCCGGCGGGTTCGCGGCCCGGACCGCCAGCCTGCCCTGGCTGGCGGCGGCCCTGACGGAATCGGACAAGCCGGCGGTGGTCGTCTCGCACGTGCCGGTGTCCGGCCAGGCGATGACCGGCAACTACTACTTCGAGAACAATCCCGGCTTCGCCACCCTGCCGGACCATGCCGAGATCCGCCGGGTTGCCCTGGCCAGCGGCAGGGTGGCGCTCTGGCTGTCCGGCCATGTCCACTGGAACAGCGTCACCATGGTCGGCGGCATCCCCTTCGTCACGATCCAGTCGCTCACCGAGAGCTTCACCACCCCGCCCGGTCCCAGTGGCTGCTTTGCCGACCTGCAGATCAAAGACGGGATGTTCGAGCTGGCGGTGCGCGGCCGCGATCCCTTCCACCTGCGCCTGCCGTTCCGCGCGTCGGGCCAGCATCCTTGGCTGGCGCCCTACGCCCCGCCGCCGCGCCAGGCGATGCTGCACCGGGAGCCGGCCATGGCCGGATGAGCTTGCGGCTGCCGCCCGCGGGTCGCGGTCAGTTCAGGCTGACGACCTCGCGGAACACTTTCAGCATGATGTTGACCTTGGCGCTGGGCGTGTCCTTCAGCTGGAGGATCAGGGGGTCGAATCCCGCCTGGGCGAGATCGGAGCTGCGCAGCCACCCCATCGACCACTCCGGGAAGATCCGCTCGTCGACCGGGCTGCGATCGAGCACCATCAGGTCGCCATGGCGGGAATCCGCGTTGATCGTGCCGAGCAACTCCTCGACCAGTCCGGGAGGACCTTCGAGGATCTGGATGAACTGGTGGTCGTGGAAGGCAAGCGCGCCGGTGATGCCCCGCCGGGCATTGTTGTGCCGGGAGACCTCCAGGATCGAGACGAGGTCCTGTTCAACGAGGTCCTGGTCCGCAGCAGAAGTGTAGATGGTGCGTAGAACCTGCTCGGTCATGATCGCTTCTGCTGGACGATAGAATCGGAAATCTGCCTGATGAGGAACTGGACCGCGGCAGCACCGCCAGCAATGGCCATGCCCCCGGACAGGCGATTCGTCGCATCGGCCAGGTGCGAATGGCGCTAGGCGTCCTTGAACCCTTCCAGCACGCCCACCGCGTTCACCCCGATCTCCTCCACCGCGTAGCCGCCCTCCATGACGAACTGGGTGGGCAGCCCGAGCTGGCGGAGGCGCTGGCCGATCAGGGGGAAGTGCGCCGTCTCCAGGCGGAACTGCGAGATCGGGTCCTGCTTGAACGTGTCGACGCCTAAGGAAACCACCAGCGCGTCCGGCGCAAAGGCCGCCACCCGGCGGCAGCCTTCCTCCAGCGCCTCGCTCCAGGGCTCCCACCCGGCGCCCCAGCGCAGCGGCAGGTTGAGGTTGAAGCCTTCGCCCTCGCCAGCACCGGTCTCGTCGGCATGGCCCAGGAAGTAGGGGAACTCCTGCTTCGGGTCGGCGTGGATGTTGACCACCAGCATGTCGGCGCGGTCGTAGAAGATTTCCTGGGTGCCGTTGCCGTGATGGTAGTCGACATCCAGGATCGCCACCCGGGCGGCACCCTGGTCGCGCAGGTGCTGGGCGGCGATCGCGGCATTGTTGAAGTAGCAGTAGCCGCCGAAGAAATCGCTGCCGGCATGGTGGCCGGGCGGGCGGCAAAGCGAGAAGATCGCCTGCTCGCTGCCGTTCGCGATGGCGGCGGCACCGGTCAGGGCGACGTTGGCGGAGGCGCGGATCGCGGTCCAGGTGCCGGCGGTGATCGGGGTGCCGGCGTCGATCGCGTAGTAGCCGAGCCTGCCGTCGATCGCCTCGGGCAGGACCCGGCGCAGGCCGGGCGTCGGCCAGACCAGCGGCAGGGCGTCGTACTCGCCATGCACGGCGGTCCACTCGCTCCAGGCGCTCTCCAGGAAGGCCACGTAGTCCGGCCGGTGCACCCGGCGGATCGGGCCCAGGCCGAACTCGGCCGGCGGCTCGATCGGCCCGAGATCCACCGCCTCGACCCGGGCGCGGATCAGGTGGGCGCGCTCCGGCTTCTCGAAGCAGGGCTGCAGCTTGCCGTCGATCAGTTCCGAGTTGCCGTGGTGGCGCGCGTGATCGGGGCTGTAGATGGTCCTCATCCGCCGATCTCCACTTCCTCGAACGCGACATGCTCGTCGGACCAGGGGCCGGGCCAGACCTCGAAGCCCTCCCGGCGGCGCCGGCGGATCTCGGCCACCGGCAGGTCGCGGGCGATCAGCACGTCGCCGCCCTGGTCGCGCGGCTCCAGCCAGCCGAACACGCCGGTATCGCCGAACATGGCCTCGCAGGGGCCGAACACGGCAGCGCCGCTATAGTTGGTGCGCGGCACCTCCAGGGGCACCGTGCCGACGCAGCCGACCACGCCGACCAGGGCGCCCAGCTCGATCCCGCGCGCCTTGGCGCAGCCGAACACCCGGTGGTAGCCGGAGCGCTTGGCGGTGTTGGAGGGCACCAACAACAGGTCGATGTCGGCCTTGGCCAGCCTTGCCGCCACCGCGGGCAGCTCCACGTCCAGGCAGATCAGGATCGCGATGCGCAGGCCGCGCCAGCGCACCACCTTGACCACCGAGCCGGTGAACAGCGCCCAGTCGGCCGGGTCCTTCTCCGAGGGCACCAGGCAGAGCTTGTCCTGGGTGTGCAGGGTCCCGTCCGGGAAGATCATGTGCGCGCGGTTGACCATGCCCGAGCCGCTCAACGGGCGGGCCGACCAGGTGCCGGCCAGGAGCGCCACGTCGTGCTTGGCCGGCAAATGGCGGACGCGGGCGAGCAGGGCGGCCCCGGTCTCGGCCATGAAGCCGGGCTCGGCCATCGGTGCCGGCGGGTTCTCCGCCCAGCACAGGGTCTGCTCGACGTTCCACTCCGGCAGCACCAGGATCGAGGCGCCGGCCTGGGCGACTTCCGCCATCTTCCGGTCGATCCGATCCGCCAGGGCGTCGAGATCGGCCGGCAGGTCGCTCGCGTCATAGGCCCAAAGGGCCAGGCCGATCCGTTCCAAATTGCTCTCCCGCCAGCTGGACGACGGCGCCCGCTATAGCTGGCCGGCGAGCACGACAAAAGCACCCGCGAGGGGGTGGGGCGTCCTGCCGTTCGGGACGCCCGTCGGGTCGAGGCGGCTTTTGCGGATCAGCTTCTGGCACCGATCGTGGCGACCTTGTCCGGCAGCGCGCCGCAGCTCCGGATCGCGCAGGTCCGCGCTGGCCCGGGCCAGCCGAACAGCGTGTTGCTGGCCAGGGCATAGACCCGCCCATCCGCGCCGATCGCCGGCGAGGAGAGGCCGCCGCCCACCCAGCTGACCCGGCCCAGCGGGACCAGGCTGGCCGCATCCAGGGTATGGAAGCCGCCGGCGGTGGAAACGAACAGGTGGTTGCGGGACACCGCGGCCGGCGCGATCGTGGCGCTTTTCAGCAAAACCGACGCCGCCACCGCCGCGTTCTGCACGACCGACACCTTGCCGGAACGGTCCACGGCGACGATCCGGCCGTCGGCGGTGCGCGCGGGCGTGCCGTAGATGCCGAATCCGGGCAGGTCGAGGGCGGGCCAGGCCTGGCCGTTCGGGCCGGCAAAGGTCAGCCTGGAGCCATAGCTTCCGCTCACCGCGGTGCCGGTGACGGAATGCCCGTCGGGAAGCACCATCGGCGTGGTCGCGTAGCTGCTCGCGTTGGTCTTGCGGAACAGTTCCAGGAAGCCCTGGCCCGGCGCATAGACATGGCCGATCGTCGCCTGCCAGGGATCGTTGACGATGATCCAGGGCGTGCCGCCGCCGGCGAAGGTGAAGATCGCGAGCCCGGCCATCGGCGCGGTCGTGTCGGCCGGCAGGAGGTCGGCCGGGTCGCCCGGCGAGGCGCTGATGGAGAAGCCGGGAACCAGATAGCAGAAGGTCAGGATGCAGCCGACATCGCTCCAGAACTCTCCGGCGCCGCCGGTGACGGTGTAGGCATGGTGGGTGACCAGGTGGTCGTTCAGCAGCGCGCCCTGCAGCGAGAAGGCCAAAAGGCGCAGCTGCACCCCGCCGATCGCCTTGTAGGTCACCGGGATCATCACCGCGGCGTCGCTGCCGCGGCGCCAGATGTTGGGCGAGGCGCTGGTCGCACCCCGGCTGCCCTGCTGGCTGGCGCCCAGGAAGCGCTCCGGGAACGGCCGCACCCATAAAAGGCCGCCGCCCGGCACGAAGCGGTAGAGGGTCGAATCGGAACGCCTCACCGCCGGGCTCACCCGATGGTCCCGGTAGGTCCTGGACCCGACCACGTAGATCGAGCCGTCGGTGTCGACCACCGGCGAGGCCAGGATCGCCTCGCCATGGTTGAGCTTGCGCATCCAGGCGAGGCTGCCGTCCGGGCGCAGCGCCCGCAGCTCGCCCTGCTGGTTGCCTAAGTACACCGTGCCGTCCGGGCCGAGCACCGGCCCGGCGCCCGGCGCATAGGTGCCGATGTCGGGCACCAGCACGCTCGGCCGCAGCGCCGGCTTGGTGACCACGTCGGCAAAGCCGCTGTTGGTCGCATCCCCATGGCCGTGGTCCCAGGTGCCGGCCTGGGCCGGGATCGCCAGGATCAGCGCAAGGGACGCCGAACGCAGCGTCCGCGTCGCCCGGGTCGCGCAATGCCGGGCGATCTCAGCACATCGAACATGGATGGCCATGACACCTGCTCCTGGCCGGGCCGGTGACGGACGGGCTGTCGCATCATCGCGGGGATCGGCTTGCAGGATTTCTGGATGGCATGGCGCCGGCGGGGTTCGGGTGATCGGGATCACCCCTGCGGCGCTAGCCGTCCTCGTCCGGCTCGGGCGGCCCGTCCAGGGCCTGGCGCGCGACGTCGGCGGGAAAGCCCTGGCGCATCAGCCGGGCCAGGTCGGCGCGGTGGTGCTCCGCCCGGGCTTCCTCCGGGCGGCGCCAGCCCAGCCGCCGCTTGCGCACGAAGGCGGCAGCCGCGGTGGCCTCGGGATCCTCGATCTCCTCGGCCACCGCCTCGAACGCCCTTTCCACGGTCTCGCGGTCGACGCCCTGGCGCGCCATGCGGTGGCGGATGCCCAGCCGGGAAACGCCGCGGCCGACCAGGCTGCGCTGGCGGCCGCGGGCGAACGCGGCGTCGTCCACATAGCCGAGCTCGGCCAGCCGCTCGATCGCGGCGTCCACCGGGCGCTCGTCGATCTCGCCCGGCAGGGCATCCGGCTCCGGCGGGCGCAGCTTCATGAGCTTGCGCAAAAGGACCCGGCGCACCGAGGCGCGGCTGGCCGAGATCCGGGCCAGGTAGCGCAGCCCGGCGGTGAACAGCTCCCGGACGAGCTTGGCCTCGTCCGGGTCGGTCGCGGGATCGCTCACTTCTTCAGGCGCGTGAACACCCTGTTGCGCAGGTCGCGGGTCTTTTCCGAGCACTCGCGCGCGGGCTTGAGCCGGTCGGCATACTCGTCCGGCATCACCACCGCCGGGTCGTCGCTGAGCGCCTCGTCCATGTGCTCGGCGGAACCCTCGATCGCGTTGTTGTAGCCGGTATAGTTGGAAGCCTGCGCGATGTTCTCCGGCTTCATCACCCAGGCCAGGAACTTCTTCGCCCCTTCCTTGTTGGTGGCCGACTTCGGGATCACGAAATTGTCCTGCCACATCGTGATGCCCTCCTTGGGGTACACGTAGACGGCGGTGGGCAGCTTCTCCTTGGTGCGGTGGGCAGCACCGTTCCACTGCTGGTGCATGATCACCTCCTTGGCGATCATCCGCTCGATGGTGCCGTCCGACTGGTACATGGCCAGCATCGGCTTCTGCTTCTCCAGCACCTCCAGGATCGCCTTGGCGTCGTCGGCGGATTCGCTGCACACGTCCAGGCCCAGGGAGTAGGCGGCCGCGTTCCAGAGCTCGACCTCGTCGTTGAGCGCCGCCACCTGGCCGCGCAGCTCCTCCGGCGGCTCGAAGAACGACTTCCAGCTCTCCTCCAGCTGGCCGCCCGGCACCCTGGCGCTGTCATAGCTGAAGCCGGTGGTGCCCCACATGTAGGGCACGCTGTACTTGCGGCCGGGATCGAACCAGGGATCGGCGAAGGCCTCCTGGATGTTGGAGAAGCCTTCCAGCGTGGAGGCGTCGAACGGCTCCAGCAGGTCGGCCTCGACCATGGTGGGCACCATGTAGTCGGTGGGTACCACGATGTCGTAGCCGGCCGCCCCGGCCTGGAGCTTGGCCAGGAGGGTCTCGTTGGAATCGTACACGTCCAGCACCACGGTGGTGCCGGTCTCCTCCTCGAACTTCTTCAACAGTTCGGGCGGGAAATAGTTGGTCCAGTTGTAGAAGTTGACCGTATCCGCCCGGGCGGCACCGGTGGCGCCCCCGATCACGCAGGTCGCGACCGCGGTGGCCGTCACGATCTTTCCAAGCACAAGCTTCTTCATTTGGCGGGGCTCCCTCCCAGGGGCGCTGGTCTTGGTCCAAGGAGCGCGATCTTGGCGGGGGATGCGGTGGGAAGGAAGCGGGTTCCTGGCCGATGCCGGTTCCAACCGGCGCCGGCATTGGCTAGCGTCGCCCGCGAGCAATGAGGGGAAAGCCATGAGTCTGTCCGGCCTGTTCGGCCGTGCTGTCGCGATGATCGGCGCCGGCACGATCCTGCTGCGGCACCGCAACGATCCGGCCTACCCGCAGGCGACCGGCAGCGAGCCGGCCATCCCGGCGGCCAGGCCCCAGGGCAAGATCCCGACGCTCAAGATGCCCACCGCCCGCGGCTGGAAGGAGGGGCAGACGCCGGTGGCGGCGCCCGGCCTCAAGGTCAACGCGTTCGCCGCCGGGCTGAAGCACCCGCGCTGGATCCAGGTGCTGCCCAACGGCGACGTGCTCACCGCCGAGGCGCTGACCCTGCCCGACCCGGTCCGCTCGCCCTTCGACTACGCCATGGTCACCACCATGCAGCGCGCCGCGGCCACCGGCACCAGCCCGAACCGGATCACCCGGCTGCGCGATGCGGACGGCGACGGCGTGGCCGAGACCCGCAACGTGTTCCTGGACCAGCAGAGGCAGCCGTTCGGCATGGCGCTCTTGGGCGACACGTTCTACGTCGGCAACACCGACGGGCTGGTGGCCTTCCCCTACGAGGCCGGCGCCAGCAGGATCACCGCTCCCGGCCGCCGGCTGGCCGAGTTCAAGCCGGGCGGGCACTGGACCCGCAGCCTCCTGCCGAGCCCGGACGGATCGAAGCTCTATGTGGGCGTGGGCTCGCTCAGCAATATCGGCGACTACGGCATGGAGGCCGAGGAGGGCCGGGCCGCGATCTACGAGTTCGACGTGGCCAGCGGCTCCATCCGGATCTTCGCCTCGGGCCTGCGCAACCCGGTCGGCATGGCCTGGGAGCCTGGCACCGGCCAGCTCTGGACGGTGGTCAACGAGCGCGACGGGTTGGGCGACGAGACCCCGCCCGACTACCTGACCTCGGTGCAGGACGGCGGCTTCTACGGCTGGCCCTACTGCTACTGGGGACAGACGGTCGACGACCGGGTGCCGCAGGATCCGGCGCTGGTCGCCCGGGCGATCCGCCCGGACTACGCGCTGGGCGGCCACACCGCGTCGCTGGGCCTTTGCTGGCTGCCGGCCGGCACCCTGCCGGGCTTTCCCGAGGGCATGGCGATCGGCCAGCACGGCTCCTGGAACCGCAGCAAGCTCAGCGGCTACAAGGTCGCGTTCGTGCCGTTCAGGGACGGACGCCCGTCGGGGCCGCTGCGCGACATCCTGACCGGGTTCCTGGCCCCGGACGAGAAGGAGTCGTACGGCCGGCCGGTGGGAGTCACGATCGGCCCCGACGGCTCGCTGCTGGTGGCGGACGACGTGGGCGACGTGATCTGGCGGGTGACCGGCGCCGGATAGGGCGAGCGCACGCTGCCCGACGCGGCGCGGCGATAGTCCGAGGGGGTCACGCCGGTGTGGCGCTGGAAGGCGGCGGCGAAGGCCGAGGGCGTCTGGTAGCCGACCGCCAGGGCCACCTCGATGATGCGCGCCCGGCTGTTTGAGAGCAGCTGCCGGGCGCGGTCCATGCGCAGCCGGGTCAGCCATTCATGGGGCGTGCGTCCGGTCGCGTGGCGAAACGCGGTGCAGAAATGGGAGCGGCTCAACGAGGTGAGCTTCGCCAGCTCGTCCAGGCCGATATTCTGGTCCAGCCGCTCGGTCATGTGGGCGGTGACGCGCCGGACCTGCCAGGGCGGCAATCCCCGCTGCGGGGGCGGTGCTGCAAGCTGTTCCGCCGCGGAATGGGCACGCACCAGATGCAGGCAGAGCAGGTCCAGCGCCTGCTCCACGAACAGCCGCCCGGCCTGGCGGGAATTGGCCGCCTCGCGGCTGAGCGCGCGCAGGACATGGGCGCCCACCGGGTCCGGCTCGGCGATGCGGGGCACGATCTCCACCCGCCGGCCGCGGGTGAACGGCTCCGCGAACTCCTGGAGCCGGAGGTCGCTCAGCAGCACGTAGGAAAGCGGCGAGGGGACCTCGATGTCCCAATCGCCACCCCAGCCGGCTGGCAGGACGGTGATGGCGCCGGTCCGCCCGGTCCCCGCCAGGCGCAGCTTCCCGCAGCGCCAGGTCCGCGGCGAGGGCATGCCATAATAGGTGGCGATGCCATGGACCGGCAGGGCCGGGATGAACTGGTGCATCTCGCGATGCGGCCATCGCGTGGTGATCAGGGTGTCGCGGTCCGGCAGCTCGGCAATCGCCGGCAGCGGCCCCGCGACCACCCCGCTGCAGACCTCGAACGCCGCGCGCGGCAGGGAAGGCGCGCCGGACGGCCCGCCGGCCGGGAGGCAAGGATCGTCCAAGGGATCCACCTTTCACGTCGGACACGAAAGGCTGCGTACATTGGCTATTACGCCCGAAAACCGTGGCATGCGCCAGCCCCGCCAGGCGGGCGCGGATGGGGGGGTGAGGGCGCGCTATGGCGCCGCCCTCGGCGCCACCCGTTCCCAGAACGCGTTGAACACGGTGCTGTCGAAGAAGGCCGTGGCCTGCCGCACCTTGCCGTCCTGCATGGCGAGGAACCAGGCATAGGTGTTCGCATAGGGCTCCCCATCGCGGGCGGTGCCGCTGGCGTCGAACAGGACGATCACCGTGTCGCCCTCGGCATGGATCTGCCGGATCGTCGGCTTCAGGCCGACCCGCATGCGGGCGTTGAACGGCCGGATGACCTCGCGGAGGAAAGCCTCCCGGTCGGGGTAGGTTTTCGATACCGCCGCGTGGCCGGTGATGGTCCAGCTGGCATCCTCGGCCAGCAGCTCGTAGGGGCTGCCGGTCCCGGCATGCCAGGCGTCGAAGCTCGCCTGGACGATCGCCTTGTTGCGCTCCTCGACGCTGTCGCCCGACTGGGCCATGGCTGGTTCTCCTGCAAGGGTCGCGACCGCGAGGACGGTGAGGGTGGCGAAGGTCCGCATGGGCAGGTTCTCCCGTGGTCGGCGTTGTCACTCGTGAGCTAGGTGGATCGCGGGCTTCAGCAGGTCCGAGAAGCCGGTGCGCTTCAGCATCTCGTCGCGGATGCGGTCGATGACCGGAAAGGCCACCGCACCCCCGTCCTCGCCGGGATCGACATGGACGCGGAACGGCCGCTCGCCGAACGGCGCCTCGACCACGTAGGCAACCGCTCCCGCCACCTGGCCGGGGTCGGCATCCTCCGGCGCGATCCGGCCGATCGCGTTCCGGATCTGCCGGTCCATGCCGGCACAGGGCCCGTTCTCGTAGGCGGCAGCGCGGGCTTCATCGGCCGGGGCGCCGCCGGCGGCGTGCCGGTCGGGGCCGGAGGCGAACACGCCCGGGACGATGATCGAGGTCTCGATCCCGAAGCGCGCCAGCTCCCAGGCGTATTGCACCGCCAGCGCATCCAGGGCGGCCTTGGCCGCGAGATGCCCGGCAAGATAGGGCATGGTGCCGCCGGCCACGCTGCTGCACGACACCCAGACCAGCAGGCCCTGTTGCTGGCGGCGCATGTGCGGCAGGACCGCCCGGTTCACCCGCTGCACCGAGACCACGTTGACGTCGAACAGCCGGGCCAGTTGCTCCGGGGTGAAAGCCTCGGCCGGGCCGAACGCGCCATGCCCGGCGCTGTGCACCAGCACGTCGATCCGGCCATGCGCGGCGACGATGGCGGCGACGCCGGCATCCACCGATTCCTGCGCATGCACGTCGAGCTCGACCACGCGCAGGTCGACGCCCTGGCGCCTGGCGTACCGGCGCGCCTCGCGGGCCTGGCCGGCATTGCGGCCGGCGGTTTCGCGCATGCCCGCGTAGACGGTGTGCCCGCCCTGGGCCAGGGCGCTGGCGGACAGCCGGCCGAACCTGCCGGACGCGCCGGTGACGACGATGACCTTGCTGGGCATGACCATCTCCCCGCGGACCCGGCGGATCAGCGCCCGGCCGGGCTCAGATCGGGTTGTCCCAGGCCGCCAGCTGGTGGCTGCGGAGCATGTCCTCGGTCGCTTTCGGCACGACGTTGCGGAACCTGCCGGTGTCGGCCGGCACGATCTCGATCATCCGCTCGATCATCTCGCGGGCGTCCAGGTGGCCATCCGGCGCCTGCAGAAAGGAATCGAACTCCCGGCGCAGTTCCGCGCGCCGGGTGACGTGGCGGGCGTCGTCCAGCCAGCGGAACGGCGCGTCGGCCATGGTCTCGTTGTAGCCGGTGTAGAAGGCGCCGGGATTGATGGTCTGCACCTTGATGCCATGGGGCTTCAGCTCCTGCTGGAGCGCTTCCGCCACCGATTCCAGGGCATGCTTGGTGGAGACGTAGACGCCCCAGTTGGCCGGGGTGAACAGGCCGCCCATCGACGAGGTGAACACGATCTTGGCCTGCTTCCCGGCATCGATCCATCGGCGCACGAAGCCCTGGGTAAGGACCAGGGGCAGGAACACGTTCACCTCGTAGTTGCGGCGCACCAGGTCGATCGGGATCTCGAACACCGGGCCGGCCTCGCCCATGCCGGCATTGTTCCAGAGGACGTCGATCTCGAACCGCTGGGCCTGGGCCATGTCGTAGGGATCGGTCAGGTCCAGCCGCTCCACCCGCAGGTTGTCCAGGCCCAGCGCCCGCGCCTTCTCCCGCAAGGGCGTGACCTGCGGCGAGACCTGCACCGTGGCGATGACCCGGTGGCCGTTCCTGGCCATGCCGAGGGCGGCGGCTTCGCCAAAGCCGGAGCCGGCGCCGGTGATCAGGATCGTCTTCATGATGTTGCTCCTTCAGGCCAGCCGGCCGGACCCGCGACGTTGCGCGGCCGCTGGCGGGCGGGTCAGAACGTGCAGGCGGCGAGGCCGGCCTTGGCGATGTCCAGGTCCTGGTCGACCGTGCCGCCGGAAATGCCCAGGGCGCCGATCAGGGTGCCGTCCGGGGCCAGAACCGGCAGGCCGCCGGCGAACGGGGCGAGGCCGCCATTGGAGAGTTCCAGGGCGGGCGCCGGCGCGCCGGGAGCGCAATATTCCCAGACTGCCTCGCTGCGGCACGCGAACAAAACGGCGGTGCGCGCCTTGCGGATCGCGACGTCGATCGAGCCCAGCACGGCGCCGTCCATCCGGCAGAAGGTCTTGAGATGGCCGCCGCCGTCCAGGACCGCGGCATTCACCGCGACCCCGAGCTCGGCGGCCCTCGCCCGGGCGGCCGCGACGATGTCGTCGGCCCGGCGGGTGGTCATCATGGGCAGGTTCTCCCGAGGATCAGCCCCGACCGCCGCAGGCTAGGCGCTGCGGGAGGCGGAGGCTGTCTCGGGATTTCGGCCTTTGTCGCAATCGTTCGGCAAAGTGCTGCCGGGCCGCGCCGGCCAGCGCGTCAGCGCCGGATCCGGCCGACCAGCCAGGACGCGGCGACGAACAGGATCGAGACCGCCAGCATCAGCGCCGAGACCGCGTTGACCTCCGGCGAGATCCCGATCCGGATCATGCCGAAGATGTAGATCGGCAGGGTGGTGGCGCCGGCACCCGCCACGAAATAGGTGATCACGAAATCGTCCAGGCTGATGATGAAGGCCAGCATCGCGCCGGAGATGATGCCCGGCCAGAGCTGGGGCAGGACCACCCGCAGGAAGGTGCGGCGCCGGTCGGCGTAGAGGTCCTGGGCGGCCTCCTCCAGGCGCGGGTCCATGCCCTCCAGCCGCGCGCGGATCGGCAGGTAGGCGAAGGGGATGCAGAACACGGTGTGCGCCAGGATCACCGTGGAGAGGCCCAGGGGAAAGCCCAGCATGATGAAGAACAGCAGCGTCGCCACCGCGGTGACGATCTCCGGCACGATCAGGGGCAGGCTGATCAGCGCGTTGATGCCGTCCTGGCCGGGAAAGCGCGCGCGGTTCATGCCGAGTGCCGCCAGGGTCGCGATCAGCGTGGCGGCCAGGGTGGCGGTGGTGGCGACCGTGATCGAGTTCTTGAACGCGCGCACCAGGTCGTCGTTGTTCAGCACGATCCCGAACCAGCGGGTGCTGAACCCGGTCCAGATCGTGGCCTGCTGGTTGTCGTTGAAGGCCAGCGCCAGCAGCACCACGATCGGCGCGTAGAGGAACAAAAAGAAGAACCAGGCCGCCGGCTTCAGGCCGGGAAAGCGGAACAGCGGGTTCTTGGCCGGGTCGGTCATGGTCAGGCCCCTCCGGGTGCGCGGCGGTAGCGCCAGAGATAGAGCATCATCGCGAGCAGCACCGAGACCAGCAGCGCCATGGACAAGGCGGCGCCGAACGGCCAGTTGCGCGCAGCGCCGAACTGGCTCTGGATCAGGTTGCCGATCATCAGCGACTTGCCGCCGCCCAGCAGTTCCGGGGTCACGAAGGCGCCGAGGCACGGAATGAACACCAGGATGCAGCCGGCGGCGATCCCGGGCATCGCCAGCGGCAGCACCACCCGGCGCAGCGCCCGCCAGCGGTTGGCGCCCAGGTCGTAGGCCGCCTCCACCAGCCGCCAGTCCATCTTCTCCAGGCTGGCATAGACCGGCAGCACCATGAACGGCATGAAGGTGTAGGTCAGGCCCACCGCGATCGAGAAGGTCGAGTAGAGCACCCCCATCGGCTCCGAGCGCAGGCCCAGCCCGATCAGCACCTGGTCGATCAGCCCGTTGTTCCGCAAGAGCAGGATCCAGGCATAGTTGCGGACCAGGAGATTGGTCCAGAACGGGATGGTCACCAGGAAGATCAGGAGGTTGCGGCGGCGCTCGGGCTGCAGCGCCATGTAGAGGGCGGTGGGCAGGCCCACCGCCAGGGTGAGCAGGGTGGTCAGTACCGCCAGCCAGATCGAGCGGAAGAAGATCTGCAGGTAGTCGGTGTTGAGCAGCAGGCTGTCGTCGAGGTCGCGCTCGAACAGGAACTGCAGGTAGGGCTCGGTGGTGAAGCTGTTCCAGTTCACCCCGCCGCCGGAGCCGCGCTCCATGAAGCTGATCGCGGCCATGATGAACACCGGCACCAGCATGAAGAAGCCGATCACCAGCACCGAGGGCGCGATCAGGAGGGCGCGCCGCCCGCTTTCGCCGGTCTGTCTCGCCATGGCGCTCAGTCCCCCACCACGCGCACCGCCTCGGGCAGCACGCGCAGGTGCACGGTGGCGCCGGGCTCCACCCCGCCCACGGCGCCCCGCCGGTTCTGCACCCGCGCCTGGACCTCGGTGCCGTCGGAAAGGGCCAGGGTGCAGACCGTGTCGTTGCCGATATAAAGGAGGCTGCGCATCGTGGCCGGCAGGCCCGGGCTGTCCTCGCGCAGAAGGTCGATCCGCTCCGGGCGCATCGCCAGGGTGACGTCCGCGCCGGCACCCATGCCCGGGATCGCGATGCCCTCCAGCTCGTCGCCCGAACTCAGGCGGAAGCGCGCCCGGCCGCCGATCGTCTCCAGGCAGCGGGCTTTCAGGAAGTTGGTCTCGCCGATGAAGTCGGCCACGAAGCGCGAGGTCGGCTGCTCGTAGATCTCGGCGGGCGTGCCGATCTGCAGGATCTTCCCGCCGCTCATCACCGCGATCCGGTCCGACATGGTCAGCGCCTCTTCCTGGTCGTGGGTCACGAACACGAAGGTGATGCCGGTCTCGTGCTGCAGACGCTTCAGTTCGACCTGCATCTCGCGGCGCAGCTTCAGGTCGAGCGCGGAGAGCGGCTCGTCCAGGAGCAGGACCTTGGGGTTGCCGGCCAGCGCCCTTGCCAGCGCCACGCGCTGCTGCTGGCCACCCGACAGCTCGCGCGGCAGGCGGTGCTCGAAGCCCTGCAGCCGGACCAGGTCCAGGACCCGGCGGACCTCCCGCTCGATCTCGTCCTTGGGCCGCTTCTGCATCTCCGGGGCGAAGGCCACGTTGCGCTTGACCGAGAGGTGCGGGAACAGCGCGTAGGACTGGAACACGGTGTTCACCGGCCGGCGGAACGGCGGCAGGTTCTCGATGCGCTGGCCGTGCAGCAGCAGTTCGCCCTCGCTGGGAAGCTCGAACCCGGCGATCAGGCGGAGCAGGGTGGTCTTGCCGCAGCCGGACGGCCCGAGAAGCGTGAAGAACTCGTTCTCCCGGATCGTGACCGAGACGCGGTCGAGCGCGGTGACCGCATGGGCCCCGCTGCCGAACCTCTTCGTCAGTCCGCGCGCCTCGATCGCGTCGCCTGCCATCCACCTGCTCCGTACCGTTCCGTGCGCGGACCTTAGCGAAGCCGGTGCGCCTGGAAAGCGGGCATGCACGCTCGGAACGCTTCGGGCGGGAGCCGGTGGCGGCTAGTCCGGGAATCCCTGCTTGAACTCGATGCGGGTCCCGTGGAACGGCACCCTGTCCTCGTTGCGCACCGAGTGCAGAGGCTGCGGCAGGAACCGGACCACCAGGGGCAGCGCGGCATCGGCCTGGACGGGCAGCGGGATCTCGCGGCCCTGGCCGTCGAAGTCGCGCATCCGCTGCGGCAGGCGGTCGATCACGAACACCGAGGGCCAGCGATGATGGTGCAGGGGTTCCTGCATGCCGGGCTCGATGCTGACCGAGACCACCCGGATCAGCTCGTCCTCGTAGAGCACCTGGTGGTGCCGCGGCGCGGCGGCCACGGCGTCGAGCTCGGGATCCCAGCTTGCGGGGTCGGTGCCGTCCATCGACAGGGCGGACATGGCGCTGCCTCCAACCAACACGGATCGACTCTGGCACACTGCGCCTCATGGATCGGCAGGGTCAACAAGCTGCAAACCTCCCCGGAACGGGACGCACCGAAAAATCGGCCCCGCCACGATCCCATGGTTGATTCGCCGGGAAAGATCGGATTTTTTAACCGCAATGCGGACGCGCCAGACGTCCCGAGGGAGGTGACATGCTGATTGGGATCGACCCGCACTTGAGCGGGGATCTCCTCGCGATCCTGCGCGACATGGGTCATGGCGACCGGATCTGCCTGGCGGACCGGAACTTTCCCGGCCCGGCCATGGCGGCCGAGGCCGGCATCCCGCTGCTCCGCACCGACCTGGACACGGTCGGCATCGGCCGCGCCCTCCTGTCGGTGTTCCCGCTGGACGGGTTCGTGCGCCATCCGGTGATGCGCATGGAGATCTCCGGCGCGCCCGACGAGATGAACGCCGCGCACCAGGGCTTCCTCGACATGATGCACGAGGTGTCCGGGCCGGACTGGACAATGGGCTCCATCGAGCGGTTCGCGTTCTATCCGGAATCCACCAGGTGCCGGGCGATCATCTGGACGCTCGACGACCGCCCTTATGCCAATTTCATCCTGACCAAGGGGGTGATCGCCACCGGGGGCAAGGTCGGCGTGCCCGGGCCGGCGGAGAAGAAGGCGCTGGGGCTGGGCTGAAGCCGGCCGGCAGAACATCATCATGGAGGCTGAAGATGCATCGGACGTCGATCGGTACCTGGGCCTATAATGTCGGCCCGTACGGCGCCCATCCGATCCCCTTCGACGAAGTGCTGGCCAAGCTCGCCGAGCTGAAGTTCGACGGGCTGGAGCTCGGCGGCTTCAACGGCTACCCGAACCCGCAGAACCACCCGACCAGGGACGACCGGGACGCCCTGGTCGACAAGGTGAAGAAGCACGGCCTGGCCTTCTCCGGCTTCGCCCAGGATCTGTGGTCGCAAAAGCTCCTGAACACCCGCGACACCTCGGACTACAAGGCGGCGTTCAAGGAGAACGCCCGGTTCGCTGAAGATCTCGGCATCAAGGGCATCCGGGTCGACACGGTGCAGCCGCCGACGATCCACAAGGAAGCCGATTACGACGACCTGATGAAGCGGCTGGTCGAGACCTGGGACTGGTGCATCAAGACCGCGGGCGACCACGGCCTGTACGTGACCTGGGAGTTCGAGCCGGGCTTCGCCTTCAACAAGCCCTCCGACGTGCAGCGCGTGCTGGACAAGCTGCCGCATGCCAATTTCGGGGTGATGTACGACACCTGCCATGGCCAGATGGTCGCGGTGAACGGGGTGCGCCAGGAAGGCAAGAAGGAGACGCTGAAAGGCGGCCAGCTCGAGTTCATCCAGCGCCTGTCCGGGCGGATCAACCACATCCACCTGATCGACAGCGACAACACCTGCCACAAGGACGACAACGGCGAGGACGAAACCAGCGCGCATCCGCCGTTCGGCGAGGGCGTGCTGAACTTCGACGAATTGGTGCCGGCACTCGCCAAGGAGAACGTGGGTCACGACTGGTGGACGGTCGATTTGTGCTTCTGGCCGCATGCGTGGCCGGCCACCGAGAAGTGCAAGGCGGCGCTGGACGAGCTCAACAAGAAATACGGGTGAGGGCGCCATGCTGCTGGGCTTCAACCTGCTGCTCTGGACGACCCACGTCACCGAGGAGCATTTCCCCCTGTTCGCCGAGATCAAGAAGACCGGCTATGACGGGGTCGAGCTGCCGATCTTCGAGGGCGACCCGGAGCATTTTCGCAAGGTCGGCCAGGTCGCCAAGGACAACGGCCTGCGGATGACCGCGGTCACCGTGCTGCCCGACGAGCAGAGTTCGGCGATCAGCGCGGACGCCGCGGTGCGCGACAACGCGCTCAAGCGGCTGACCTGGGCGCTGGACTGTTTGGACGCCGCCGGCGGCGAGCTTCTGTGCGGGCCGTTCTACCAGCCGCTCGGCGTGTTCACCGGCGAGCCGGCCAGCAAGGAAGAGCGGGCCGGCATCGTCGACGTGCATGGCCGGGCGGCGGACTATGCCGCCAAGCTGGGCCTGAAGCTGTCGGTGGAGCCGCTCAACCGGTTCGAGTGCCATGCGCTGAACACGGTGGACGACGCCGCCAACGTGGTGCGCCAGGTCGACCGGCCGAACTACGGCCTGCTCTACGACACCTTCCACCAGAACATCGAGGAGAAGGACCCGGTCGGCGTGATCCTGCCCAACCTGGCGCAGATCAACCACGTCCACGTCTCTGAGAACGACCGGGGCACGCCCGGCAAGGGTCATGTGCCGTGGGACGCCACCTTCAAGGCGTTCAAGAAGGGCGGCTACCAGGGCTTCTACACGATCGAGGCGTTTGGCCGGGCGCTGCCCGGGCTGGCGGCCGCCACCCGCGTCTGGCGCGACTTCTTCCCGGCGCGCGAGGAGGTCTACCGGTTCGGCCACGATTTCCTGCGCGACGCCTACGCCAAAGCCTGAGGACGATGCGATGAAGACGATGAAGGGCCCCGGCCTGTTCCTTGCCCAGTTCGTGGGCGACCAGGCGCCGTTCAACAGCTGGAAGTCGATCTGCGGCTGGGCTGCCGGCCTGGGCTACAAGGGCGTGCAGATCCCGACCTGGGACGGGCGCCTGTTCGACCTGGAGAAGGCCGCGCAGTCCAAGGACTATTGCGACGAGATCAAGGGCGTCGCCGCCGAGCAGGGCATCGAGATCACCGAGCTCTCGACCCATCTGCAGGGCCAGTGCGTGGCGGTGCACCCGGCCTATGACGAGGGCTTCGACGCGTTCGCCGCCCCGCATGTCCGCGGCAATCCCAAGGCGCGCCAGGAATGGGCGGTCTCCCAGGTGCTGGCAGGCGCCAAGGCCAGCCGCAATCTCGGCCTGGACGTGCATGTCACCTTCAGCGGCGCGCTTGCCTGGCCCTACATCTATCCCTGGCCGCCGCGCCCCGCCGGCCTGATCGACACCGCGTTCGACGAGCTGGCCAAGCGCTGGCAGCCGATCCTGGACGCCCATGACGAGGTCGGCGTCGACGTCGCCTACGAGATCCACCCGGGCGAGGACCTGCACGACGGCGTCACCTTCGAGATGTTCCTCAAGCGCGTGAACAACCACAAGCGCTGCACGATCAACTATGATCCCTCGCATTTCTGCCTGCAGGGCCTGGATTACCTGGCCTTCATCGAGCACTACCACGAGCGGATCACCGCGTTTCACGTCAAGGACGCCGAGCTGAACACGTCCGGCAAGCAGGGCGTCTATTCCGGTTTCCAGGACTGGCCGCACCGGGCCGGGCGCTTCCGGTCGCTGGGCGACGGCCAGGTCGATTTCGGCGCGATCTTCAGCCAGCTCGCGGTCTACGACTATGACAGCTGGGCGGTGCTGGAGTGGGAGTGCGCGATCAAGAACAGCATCGACGGCGCCCGCGAGGGGGCGGAGTTCATCGCCAACCACATCATCAAGGTGAGCGAGGGCAGCTTCGAGGACTTCATCGGCCAGGGCGCCGATGTCTCGGTGGCGCGCCGTTCGCTCGGCCTGGACCGCTAAGGGGAGTTGTCGGATGGTCGGTGAAAGCAGCCAGGCGAAGGCGCCGCGGCGCAGGCTTCGCCTGGGCATGGTCGGCGGCGGGCAGGGGGCGTTCATCGGCGCCGTGCACCGGCTGGCGGCACGGATGGACGACCGGTTCGAGCTGGTCGCCGGCGCCTTCTCCTCCACCCCGGAGAAGTCGAAGGCGTCCGGTGCCGAGCTCGGCCTGCCCGAGGCGCGCTGCTACGGCAGCTATGCCGAGATGGCGCAGCGCGAGGCGCGGCTGAAGGAGGGCATCGACGTCGTCGCAATCGTGACGCCGAACCATGTCCACGTCCCGGCGGCGCTGGAGTTCGTGCGCCGCGGCATCCACGTGATCTGCGACAAGCCGCTCACGGTCGGCATGAAGGACGGCAAGCGGCTGGCCGACGCGCTGGCCAAGCAGCCGGACGTGGTGTTCGTGCTGACCCACAACTACACCGCCTACCCGATGGTCCGGCAGGCCCGCCAGATGGTGGCGGACGGCCTGCTCGGCCAGGTGCGGATCGTCCAGGCGGAATACGCCCAGGACTGGCTGACCACCAAGCTGGAGGACACCGGCCAGAAGCAGGCCGCCTGGCGCAACGACCCGGCCCAGTCCGGGCCGGTGGGGGCGGTCGGCGACATCGGCACCCATGCCATGAACCTGGCAGGGTTCATCAGCGGCCTGACGCTGAAGGAACTGGCTGCCGACCTGACCAGCTTCGTGGACGGCCGCCAGCTCGACGACAACGCCCACATCATGCTGCGCTACGAGAGCGGGGCGAAGGGGATGCTGTGGGCATCCCAGGTGGCGCCGGGCAACGAGAACTGCCTGCGGGTGCGCGTCTATGGCGACAAGGGCGGGCTGTCCTGGGAGCAGGAGAACCCGAACTACCTGACCTTCACGCCCTATGGCGAGCCGCCCCGGCAGATCAGCCGCGGCGGCGCCGGGTCGGGCCCTGGCGCCGCCCGGGTCACCCGGGTGCCGTCCGGCCACCCGGAAGGCTACCTGGAGGGCTTCGCCAACCTCTACTCGGACGCCGCCGAGCTGATCTCGGCGAAGATCGAGGGGCGCGCGCCCGACCCGGAGGCGATGCTGGTGCCGGGCATCCAGCAGGGCCTGGAGGGCGTGAAGTTCTGCGAGGCGGTGGTGGAGAGCAGCAGGAAGAACGGAGCCTGGACCAAGGCCGCGGTGTGACCGGCTGAGGGTGCCGCCCGGCGACCCCTGCCGGGCGGCCCAGCAGCAAGACAAGGGATCGGGGCAGGCCGGACCTGCCCGCAGGGAGGCGAGACAACGATGGCGAAAAAGCCCCTACGGATCGGCATGGTCGGCTACGGCTTCATGGGCCGGGTCCATTCCAACGGCTGGCGGCAGGTCGAGCGGTTCTTTCCTGAGCTGGACCATGTGCCGGTGCTGCAGATGGCCTGCGCGCGCGACCAGGCCAAGCTGACCGCGTTCGCGGACGCCTGGGGCTATGCGGAGACCACCACCGACTGGCGCAAGGTCGTGGAATCGCCCGATGTCGACGTGGTCGACATCTGCGTGCCCAACAACCTGCACGCCGAGGTCGCGATCGCCGCGGCCCAGGCCGGCAAGATGATCACCTGCGAGAAGCCGCTCGCCATGTCCGCCGAGCAGGGCGAGCGCATGGTCGAGGCGGTGGAGGCGTCCGGCCGCCCGGCGATGGTGTGGTACAATTATCGCCGGGTGCCGGCGGTGACGCTGGCCAAGCAGCTGGTCGACGAGGGCCGGATGGGCCGGGTGTTCCACTACCGCGCCAACTTCCTGCAGGACTGGACGATCTCGCCGGACGTGCCGCAGGGCGGGGCCGGGGTGTGGCGGCTGGACGTGGAGGCTGCGGGCAGCGGCGTCACCGGCGATCTGCTGGCGCACAACATCGACACCGCGATGTGGCTGAACGGGCCGATCACCAAGGTCGTGGCGGACACCGAGACCTTCGTGAAGGAGCGGGTCCATGTCGGCACCGGCGAGAAGAAGGCGGTCGGGATCGACGATGCCTGCGCCTTCCTGGCGCGGTTCGCCAACGGCTCGATGGGCCTGTTCGAGAGCACCCGCTATGCGCGCGGCCACAAGGCGCTGAAGACCTTCGAGCTGAACGGCGAGGACGCGTCGCTCTCCTTCGACCTGCACGACCTGCAGTACCTGAACTTCTTCGAGTACAAGAACCACGCGACCGGCCAGAAGACCGAGGGCCACCTGACCGGCTGGCGCAAGATCCACGTCACCAACGGCGAGCATCCCTACATGGACCATTGGTGGGTCCCGGGCCTGATCGTCGGCTACGAGCACAGCTTCGTGCATGCCTGCGCCGATTTTGTGGCGGCGGTGGGCAGGGGCGAGGGGGTCCAGCCGGACTTCCGCAACGCCCTGCAGACCCAGAAGGTGTGCGACGCGGTGCTGCGCTCGGCCAAGAGCGGCCAGTGGGAGGAGACTGGGGCGTCGCTTTGACGGGCTGAGCGGATCTGACTAGATTTATGGTCAGATTACCAGGAGTCGCGGCATGACCGAAGTCGGCATCCTTGAGGCGAAGACCCACCTGTCCCGGCTGATCGAGCAGGTGGAGCGGGGCGAGGAGATCGTGATCACCCGGCACGGCAAGCCGGTGGCGCGGCTGGTGGGCCCCAGGCAGGCCAATCTTGTCCGGCTGAAAGCCGCGTTCGATCGCTTCGACGCTCTAGGTCCGGCCGAGGAGCTTCGGGGGGTGGATCCGGTGGAACTGGTGAAGGCTGGCCGGCGGTACCAGGACTGATGGTCGTGGATGCTTCGGTGGCGATCGGCGCTTTCATGCCGGATGAGCCGGTGCGGGCCAGGATAGTCCTGTCCGAGGCTGCTGCGGCGGGGCCGCTCTATGCGCCCGCTTATTGGAGCGCTGAGGTCGCAAGCGGATTTCTCGCCGCCGAGCGCCGGCTACGGTTCACGTCGGCGCACATGTCCGCGGCATTCGCCTCCTTGAACGAGCTGAACGTCAACATCGACATGAACACGCCGATGATCGCGTTCGGTCCACTTGTCCATCTGGCCCGGCAGCACCGGCTTTCGGTTTACGACGCGGGCTACCTTGAGTTGGCGATGCGACTCACGGTCCCGCTCCTCACCTTCGACCGGGCCTTGGCCAAGGCGGCCGATGCCCAGGGCGTTCACGTTCTCTTGCAATAACGAACAACAGGGAAGCTAGACGAGATGACCGGCAAGAAGATCCTCATGCTGACCGGCGAGTTCAGCGAGGAATACGAGATCTTCGTGTTCCAGCACGCCATGGAGGCGGTCGGCCACACGGTGCACGTGGTCTGCCCGGACAAGAAGAAGGGCGAGTTCATCAAGACCTCGCTGCACGACTTCGAGAACGACCAGACCTACACCGAGAAGCCCGGCCACAACCACCTGATCAACCAGACCTTCGCCGATGTGGACCCGGCGGACTATGATGCAGTCTACTGTGCCGGCGGGCGCGGGCCGGAATACATCCGGATCGACCCCCGGGTGCAGCGGATCGTCCGGCACTTCCACGAGGCCGACAAGCCGATCTTCACGATCTGCCACGGCGTGCAGATCCTGATGGCGGTGGACGGGGTGCTGAAGGGCCGCGAGGTGGCGGCGCTGCAGTATTGCGAGCCGGAAGTGCGTCTCGCCGGCGGCATCTATGTCGACGTGCCGCCGGACGGTGCGCATCGCCAGGGCAAGCTGGTCTCGGGCAAGGGCTGGCCGGGCCTGGCCGCGTTCATGCGCGAGTGCCTGGTCGTGCTGGGCACCCGGATCGAGCACGGCTGAGGCGGGACCGGGTCATGGCCGGATCCAACGGGCCGGCGCTGCCGGAAGGGGTCAACTGGCTCCGGCTCTACCCGCGCATCGGCCTGCACGGCCGGCTCGTCCACCAGCTGGGCGAGCGGATCGGGCGGGGCGAGCTGGCGCCGGGCGAGGCGCTGCCCTCGATCGACGAGCTGCTGGAGGTGTTCGGGGTCAGCCGGACCTCGATCCGCGAGGCGATGCGGGTGCTGGCCGCCAAGGGGCTGATCGAGCTGCGCCAGCGCACCGGCGGGCGGATCCGGCCGATGACCGACTGGAACCTGCTGGACCCGGACGTGCTGGCCTGGATCGACCCGTTCCGCCTGGACCCCGGCCTGATGGCGGAGCTGGCCGAGGTCCGGCTCGCCATCGAGCCGCAGGCGGCCCGGACCGCGGCGCTGCGCGGCAGCGAGGCCGACATCGCCACCGTGGCCGGCCATCTGGCCACCATGGAGGCGACCGCGCTGGAGGCGGACCTGGCGGCGTTCTACGCGGCGGACCTGGATTTCCACGCCGCCGTGTTCGACGCCTCGCACAACCGCTTCCTCACCCAGCTCGGCCGCGCGCTGATGCCGGCCCTGGACCGCGCCTTCAACCTGCACCGGCACCACGTCCTCCGCCGCGAGGACACCACCCACCTGCGCTGGCGGATCTGCCCGATGCACGAGGCGATCCTGACCGGGATCCGGGCGCGCGACCCGGTGGCCGCGGAAGCCGCGATGCGCCGGGTGATCGAGAACGCGATCGGGGAGCTGGCGTATTTCGAGGAGCGGGGTCCCAATCCCTGGCTGGACGAGAAAGGTGACGACTTGCCACCGCCCGCGATTCCGGCAAGCTGATCGAGGATGGCTAGTCGCAGGGTCCACAAGTAAAAAATCGGACTTTTTCGGGGCGCAAGTTCCGGCTAGAGTTCGGCAACAAACGTTGCGTGAGGCCGCAGAGCCGCGCCGGGCGATGCCGGGCAGGACGTGACGCAGGGATGGCTTGAAACACGCACGCCGGATAACGGCGGCGGGCAAGGGGGCAGTTTGTCCGACCTGATCGTGCAGGATGTCGTGAAGCGCTTCGGACGCGTGACCGCGTTGGACGGGATGAGCTTCGACGTCCGTGATGGCGAGTTCTACTGCCTGCTCGGGCCGTCCTCGGCCGGCAAGACCACGATGCTGCGCGCGATCTCGGGCCTGGAAGCCCTGGACGGCGGGCAGATCTCGTTCAACGGTCGCGACATGGCCGGGATGCCGGTCCAGGGCCGCGACATCGCGATGATCTTCCAGACCTTCGCGCTCTATCCGCACCTGACCGTGCGCAAGAACTTCGCCTATCCCCTGGAGCGGGCCGGCGTGGACAGCGCCGAGATCGCCCGGCGGGTCGGCGAGGTCGCCGAGATGCTGCGGGTGGTCCACACCATGGACCGGCTGCCCTCGACCCTGTCCGGCGGCGAGCAGCAGCGCGTCGCGATCGGCCGGGCGCTGGTGCGCCGGCCGAAGCTTCTGCTCTTGGACGAGCCGCTCACCAACCTCGACGCCAAGCTGCGCCACGACACCCGCGCCGAGTTCAAGCGCCTGCACCGCGAGCTCGGCATGACCATGCTCTACGCCACGCCCGACCAGCTCGAGGCGCTGACCATGGGCCAGCGGGTCGGGGTGATGCGCGACGGCCGGGTCGTCCAGGTCAACACCCCGCGCAGCCTCTACACCGCGCCGCTGAACACCTACGTGGCCGGCATGGTCGGCTCGCCGGCGATCAACCTGGTGCCGGGCCGGGTCGCGCGGCGCGACGGAGGCTTCGTGGTCGAGCTGCCGTTCGGCCAGCTCCCGGCGGATGCCTGGCGCATCCACCTGAGCGGCGGCGAGCAGGTCTATTACGGCGTGCGTCCCCACGACGTGCTGCTGGGGGCCGCCCCGGAGCGCGGCCCGTCCTTCCCCGCCAAGGTCCACCTGACCGAGCCGCTGGGCGACGTCACCCTGCTGGACCTGGAGATCAACGGCGCCGCCATGAAGATGGCGCTGCCGGAGGAGAAGGCCGTCGGCATCCAGCCGGGCAACCCGATCGAGGTCACCCTGTCCGCCGTCGACGCGCATCTCTTCCACGCGGAGACCGGTGTCCGCATCGCGTGACATCCGGTCGAGCGGTCGATTTCACGAATGGTGCGAAATCAATGCACCGCTACAGGGAGGTTGAACCGAGATGACGAGAAGCTGGGATTGCTGGCTGTACGGCGCCTCGTTGGCGGCCGTCGTGGTCGGCGGCGTCGGCATGATGCCGACCGCGGCGCAGGCCGCCGACATCACCATCACCATGGCGGCGCCGGACTGGCCGCCGACGCGGTTCATGAAGGAGGAGTTCGACCGCTCCTTCAAGTCCACCTCCGGCAACAACATCAAGCTGGAGATGGACTACATCCCCTGGCCGAGCTTCTACGAGCGCGTCGCCGCCTCGCTGACCTCGGGCGAGCAGAAGTACCAGATGATCGTGACCGACAGCCAGTGGCTGGGGTCGTTCGTGGACGGCGGGTACTACAAGGACCTGACCGAGCTGATGAAGGCCGATCCGGAACTGACCGCGATCATGAAGGACCTCCATCCGGCGCTGATCTCGGCCTACTCGACCTACCCGAACAAGTCGCGCAAGTTCATCGAGGAGAACCCGTTCCCGGCGCCGGACACCCATTACTACGGGTTCCCGCAGTTCCCGGACACCTACGTGACCTTCTATCGCGAGGATCTCTTCTGCAACGAGACCGAGGCGAAGAAGTTCCAGGAGAGCTTCAACCAGAAGCTGCCCTGCACCTATGAGGACTGGCAGGAAGTCGACTGGCAGGTCTACGAGAACATCGGCAAGCACTTCATGCGCAAGAAGGGCGACCCGCTGGGCGACGGCGTGGCCGACGACGACTTCTTCGGGATCTCGTACCAGGCCGGCAAGGGCTACGACTTCTCGACCATGCAGATCAACGCGTTCATCTGGCAGAACGGCGGCGAGATCTGGGACGAGACCAACCAGCCGGAAGCCCAGGCCGAGGGCGTGGTCAACAGCGAGACCAACGTCAAGGCGCTGGAGCATTATCTGAGCCTCTTGCAGTACATGCCGCCGGTGTCGAAGACCGGCCAGGCCGACATCTTCGTGATCCAGGACCTGTTCATGCAGGGCAAGACCGCGACCACCATCGACTGGGTGGGCTTGGGCGAGCCGGTGCTCGATCCGAAGACCTCGCGCGTCTCCGACAAGGCCGCCTTCGCCCCGGCGCCGGGCACCCGCAAGGAGGACGGCACCATCGACCGGACCGGCAATATCGGCGGCCAGCCCTTCGTGCTGACCACCTGGAACAGCCCCGAGGTCGACCAGGCCGGCCTGGAAGTGGTGAAGTGGTGGCTCAAGCCCGAGACCCAGAAGCAGTTCGTCGCCAATGGCGGGCAGTCGGGTCTGATGTCGGTCATGGCCGATCCCGAGTATGACAACCTGCGGCCCTGGAACCGGGCGCACAAGGAAATGCTCGATTGGCAGCGCGACGTCTGGCACGTGCCGGAATTCTTCGAGCTCCTGACCCAGCAGCAGGCCGAGTTCGACAAGGCGATCACCGGCCAGATCTCCGCCCAGGAGGCGCTCGACGCGGTGGCGCGCTTCCAGCAGCAGACCCTCGAGGATGCCGGCCGCATCGAGTGAGCCGGATCTGACCATGCCGACAGGGGCGGGCCCTCGCGGGTCCGCCCCGCTTCGATCGATTGGACGGGAACATCATGGCGAGCAGCGCTGTCGTCGCGCAGGAGATCAGGTCGGAGGGTGGCTTCCTTGCATGGTTGCTCGCACCGGGCCGACGCGGGCCCTTGCTGGTCGCGCCGGCGCTGATCGTCCTGTTCCTGATGAACATCTTCCCGCTGCTCTGGTCGTTCGGCCTGAGCTTCTACAATTACAGCGCGCGCAAGCGTGATGCCC